>JAFLVQ010000052.1 GCA_022508205.1 Spirochaetales bacterium | reverse complement strand
TGTATTATTATTTACTGTAAAAAAAAAAATAACGTATTATAAAAAATGTCATTTACATTATTGCAGAAAAAAAACGAAACTATTTTGCTTGATATGCAGATTTTTCATGATGAACGCGGTTTTTTTTCGGAAACATACAAAAAAAGCGATTTTCAGAAAATCGGAATAGACGCCGACTTTGTGCAGGACAATCATTCATTTTCCAAAAAAGGTGTTATCCGTGCATTACATTACCAACTGCCGCCATTCGCACAAGGAAAATTGATTCAGGTATTATCAGGTGAAATTATTGATATTGCGGTAGATTTACGCAAAAGTTCTGCTATGTTCAAACAATATACAGCTGTAAAACTTTCCGGAGAAAATCATCATCTATTTTATATTCCGCCGGGATTCGGTCACGGTTTTATGGCATTGTCGGATAACGTGCATTTACTGTACAAATGTACTGCGGAATATAGTAAAGAATATGAACGCGGAATCCGGTGGGATGACCCGATTTTGAATCTTCCGTGGGGAAATACCTGCACTCCGATAATTTCAGAGAAAGATAAAAAACTTCCTTTTTTGCAGAATGCGGAAATTTTTGAATGATTTGGCTGATAGGAAATTCCGGATTATTGGGACAAGAAATCGAACTGATGTTGGAACAGGGAAGATTTCAGTATATAGGAACCGGACATCAAATCGATATTACCGACATCGATACCATACGAAAATTTTCAGACAACAACAATTTCAACTGGATTATCAATTGCGCCGCATACACTGCCGTAGATAATGCGGAAAATGATTCTCAAAACGCATTTTTATTAAATCATCATGCGCTTGTAAATCTTGCGCAGATAGCAGAAGAAAAAAATGCAAAAATCATTCATTTTTCTACCGATTACGTTTTTGACGGCAAAAAAAATAGTAAATATACGGAAGAAGATGCACCGAACCCACTTAACATTTACGGAAAAAGCAAATACGCCGGCGAACTGGCATTGGCAAAATGGGAAAAGAATTTCATTATCAGAATTTCATGGTTATTCGGACATAACAAAAATAATTTTGTCAAAACAATGCTTACTTTTTTTAATACAAAAGAGCAAATAGGCATTATTAACGACCAATTCGGTCTGCCGACTTACACAAAAGATGTAGTCGAAGCGGTCAAGTTTTTATTACAAAGCGAGTCTACAAAATACGGGATTTACCACTACTGCAATAACGGAAAAAAAATAAGCTGGTGCGATTTTGCCTTGGAAATATATCAACAAGCAAAAGATTTTGGTTTTGCGATTAAAAATAATGAAATAATTCCGATTACCACAGCTGAATACAAACAAACAGCTTTACGCCCGCACAATTCGTGTTTGTCTGCAAACAAAATCATGCAGGAATTGAAAATATCTATCCCCTGCTGGGAAAATGCATTAGAACGTTATCTCCTGCTTGAAAAAAAGAGTGCTACAATAAAAAAAATGAGATAAATCCACATTTATGAATTTATCTCATTTTATACTCTAATTAAAGACTATCATTTTAATCCTTCGATTACATTATAAATATCACCGACTGTCTTTAAACTTTTAGCTTTTTCTTCATCGATTTTTGTTTCTTTTCCTGTTTTACTTTTTACAGCTTTTTCCAAAGCAACAATCAAATCAATACCATCTAAAGAATCAAGCTCTAAATCATCAAATAAACTTGCATCTTCTTTAAGCTCATCTTCGTTTTTTTCAAATTCCTCAATTAAAACGTTATTTACTAATTCTTTTACTTCATCTCTAGTCATTATTCTTCCAAACTCCTTTTTTTAGTTTTGGTCTATTTTACACTAAATATGAAAAGAATCAACTTGATTTTCCATATTTAATACAAATCGTTATAAATCATTCAAAATCAGCGACTTCGATACTCTTAATCGAATATTTCTTATCATTAAACAATACCACATCGCCGATTTTCTTTCCAAACAACGCCATTCCCAAAGGCGATTTGTAAGAAAGAATATTATTTTCAATATCAGATTCCCATGGTCCCAAAATTGCAAATTTTACCGGTTCATCATTTTCCAACACTTCGATTCTGGTACCAAAAGAAACTGTCGAAACATTCACATCCTTGCGTTCAATAATGATTGCTTTATTGATTCCATTAGCCAGCTCGACAACTCTTGCCGCAAGCTGAGATTCTTTTTCTTTTGCAGCCTTATACTCGGAGTTTTCACGCAAGTCGCCTTTTTCCAAAGCCTCTCCAATATCTTTGGAATTTTTTGGAACTTCGACTTCTTGTATATAAGTAAGCTCTTTTTTCTTTTCTTCCAAACTTTTGCGCAGAGTAAGCAGCTTATCTGCATAATTTTTCATCTTGCTTTCATTGCTTTCCACTTCTTCAGCTGCTTTATATTTTGCTACAATTTCAGGATAACATTCGGCAATCTTGTCCTTGATTTTTATTTTATCTTCTTCACCGAGATAATTTAAATCAATTGTTATTTTATACAGGCGGTCGGCAAAATCTTTGGATGCATCTTCGATATAATTTTCCAGAATCGCATTCTTGAATAAATAATCCCGCACTTGAGTCTGCAATTTTTTATTTTTCGTAGTTTCCTTTTTAATAGTAATACTATTGCCGGCCAACTCTATTAAATGCAGCAGTGAGAACAAAACGGTTTCGTAATTCACACCAAACTCGTCGGCTTTCTCTTTTGAAGATAAAACTCTTGGAACAAGCCAGAAAAATGCTTCTCTATACTCTCTGTATGCCACCATTAAATCGTGAACCAACTGTTTTACATACTTGTGATCTTCAGATGAGGCTTTATCCAATTCTTCATAAATAAAAGCACTCGGATACAAAAAGAATAAGCGAATATATGTTTCCTGCCATGCACTTTCATCTGTACCATCGCCGCATTCTTTGATATTGCGAAGAAAATCATTTCTAAGCTCCTGCAGAGAAATTGCTTCGTAAATATCAAGCGGATCTTCCACATTATTAATTAAATCTTTAAAACTTGGCGTTTCGACCTTTAAAAAAGAATATTTTTTCTGGAACAGCTCCAGCAAAAGAAAACTGATAATCGTCTGTTCATTGACAACATCAATCACTTTCGCATGAGTTTTAAAGTAAGCAATCATCTCTTCCAATAAATCGGGATCGGGATCCGAATCATGCTGATAATATTGATATGCGATATTGAAACGCTGCATAAAGTCCTTTGAAGCCTTAAATGCATTTGCCGTTCTTTCTTCCACCGATATTGGTCTGTCTCTCAACATATAAACATCGCTGTTTTCATCCAAAGTTCCAAAAATCGGATCGTTTCTCATCAATTCTTTTGTTTTGGACCACCAATTATTCCATTTTCCTTGAGTAATAATATCAGGGACAAGTTCAGTCTTTATTTCTTTCAGCTTAATGTTGTTATTGTAGCTCTTGATCAGCATTTTCATTGCCCATAACGGATCTTCAACGACCTTAGCTTTTAATTTCTCAATATTTTTAAGTTTAAGCACCCAAATATGATTTTTAGGCAATACGCGCAACGACGAAATTGCCAATTTCAACGACATTTTATGATTTCTGCTCTTTTCAAAATCAATAATAAAGTCATCACGGTCTACCGACTTTATAAGTCCTATTCCCCAATCTCTGTGATAAACAAAATTGCCTACATCGATTGATATATGCTTTTCAAAACTTGAAATAGCTTCGCCGATAGTTCGCCATTTACCGTCGAGGTTGCTTTTCTTTATGTATTCATCCAAATGTGAATGATTTGCATATTTTTTTCTGTAAACAAAAACAATCTCTTCCCGTCCGTATTCATTATGCGAATCGTAATCAAGAATTATTTTCAGCAGTTTAATGCAAATATCCCAATTTTCCTGTTTCTTATAATTCTCATAAACAAGCAGCAACAAATCCACAACTTTATCTATAGAGAATGCCTTATAAATTTTCTTTTCCAAACCTAAGAAAAAATCACAGCCTACTTCATCGAAAGTCAGAAGCTTTTTCCAAACTTCTTCAATCTGAGTAAAATTTTTGATATGAATCGAACGATTGATTGCTTTTTTGTAGTAGCTTATAGCCTCATCTCTTTTATTTTCGTTTTCGCGCTTTTCCGCAATCTTCAAAACGATACTGATTTCTTCGTAGTCAACTTTTATTAACTCTTCCCAATATTTCTCAATTTCATCTTTTTTTCCAAGATTTGTCAGTGCTTCCAATAAAGAACGAATTACAAGTTTGTCTTTTAAGCCCGAATTGTTGATCTTCAAAGTAATATATTCCACAATATTCCATTTCAAGTTATCGGAAAAAATTTTCAGCAAGCTATAAGGGCTTCCGTCTTCAAATCGTCCTTCTTTCAACTGAAACACTGTAGAAATATATAATGCAATGATAGAATTTCTGTTTTTGGATAAGTAATCATTTGTAATTACACTTATTTCTTTCTGAATATGATTATCAGAAAATTCCTGAACCAATGCATCTAAATCCTCAAAATTTTTAATAGTGTAATTATTGATAGCCGTTCTGGTCCATTTTTCTTCATTCAATTGACTTTCATACTTTTCAATCAGCTGCTGCTCGTTCATTTTTACTCCTGTTTTAGATAGAATTTTTTAAAATATTGTAGACAGTAAAAGATAACTCTTTTATACATGCTTCCACTTTTTTCAGTTCATCGCCGGCATTCTCTTTTTCCAAAAAATAATCATACAGCCATAAATATCTCATAACCAGCATAGCTCTGAATTTTTCCGCTTCATTTTTATTCTTCAAAATTTCCGCATTATTCTCCAATTCATTTTTAATATCAGAAATTTCTTTTTGTATTCTGACAATCTCATTTGTCATCAATTCACGTTTTACATCCAAAATATTATATACTCTGGCATACACGGGAATCCAAAAAACAAAAGCGTCGGCGGCAATATCATACTGCTTCATAACACTGGAAATTTTGGCAATCAGCTGACTGTTCTCCAATTTTGCTATATCTATAGCTGCCGGATTAAGAAAAAAAGCTTCACGCATCATGATTTTTGCGGCACGTTCATTGCCCTGCAGTTCATAGCAATTTCCCAATTGAGCGTATGCATCGGCATTAAAATGATCGATTTGAATCACTTTCTGGAAGTAACAAACCGCATTGTCAAATTGTCCCAATTCCTTACTAAGCGCTCCGATTAAAGCAAACAATTGAGCCCTATTTACCACAGAATCGCCTTCTATTTCCGTTTTTTTCAAACACTCCAAAACCAATCCCAAAACATACTGCTTTACAGAATCTAAAACTACAATTTCACTCTCTTTAGAAACTTTAAATGTTGATATAAACTTTTTCCACTCTTCATACAAAAGGCTGCCGGTTTCATAATTCGACAATGATTTCTTATCTCTTCCTTTTTTCAGCTTTTCGATTCTACTTTTCCAATAGTTACAGTATTTTCCGCCGATTTCCGCACTTTCATTCGCAAAATCCTGCTTCAAAATTTCCTTAAATTCCGTAGCTGCATCACTAAAACATCCATCTGACAAAAAAGATAACGCAAATGTCAAATGCTGTTTCACAGAAAGAGCCATTTTCTCTGTATTATTTTTACCCCTCATTATAAACCCTTTTTACAGCTGCTTTTGTAACATTTCAGTATGTTTTATGACTGGTGTCAAAATAAAGAAATGGATGAAATGCATCAAACCATTTCATCCATCGATGTTCCTTATATCATTTTCATGTTTTTCGGTCAATACAACTATATTCGATAATTTTCGTTTTCATGCCAATTTTTTGTACTTTCAAACCGATAAAAAATTGAGACTAAAAAATATGTTTATACCAGAGAGTAATTTTAAAATTATGAAAACAAATTTTCTTAAATTTCCGATGATTTTTTTCCTGCTGGCAGTAAGCAGCATTCCTTCGTTTTCAATGAGTGAAGACGAAATAAAGGAGAAAGAACTTTATGCCATAGAATTATTTCGCCAAGGCAAAAATTTGGAAACAATATACTTATTAACCGAACTGATTAATTCCGAAGCACAAAGCGATAAAAAATTCACAGACAAAGAAGCCTACTATTGGTTAGGGAAAACGTACATTAGATGCAATGACTTTGAAGCCGCAAAAAAGAATCTGGAATTTTATATCGCCAATTTTAAAAACTTCGGCGAAAATTATGAAGACGCATACTACGAAAATGCAATGATGTATTACACAGAAAAAAAGTACCAAACGGCCGTTGATTTGTTTGCGAATTTTCTCAATGAATTTCCGAATAGCGCGAATACTGCAAAAGTTTGTTACCAAATAGGTGAATCATTATATGAACTATCATTGTATGACGATTCGTTAATTTATTTTAAAACAGTGACTGACAATTACCCGGATTCAAACTATTATGAAGCTGCCGCATTCAGAGTAAAATTGATTGAAAGCAGAAAAAATGAATTGGTTTTGCAGAATTTACTGAAATGGTCGCAGGAACAGTTTTTGGCAAGTCGAGACTCATTCATCAAAAAAGAACAAGAAGCTAATGATACTATCAAAATTCTTAAAAATAAAATCAAAACGTTGGAACTGGAAGTCGCATCGACAGAAAACACTATAGAATTCAATTATGAACAAAACATGATTTTAGAGAGCAAAGAAGAATTACTGAAAAGGAAAGAAATTATCTTAAAATTAATAGAAAAAGAAATAAATGGGAATAAATAATCACGGGGTACAATTCATGAGAAAACAAATTTGTTTCTTGTTATTCATATTTTTTTCAAACATCGTGTTCGCGCAAAACAGTGAACAAAATACCGAAGCAAATAAAACATTGGTTTCAAAAAATCTAAAAATCTGTGTTAATAAAAACACCGGTAATTTTATTTTTTACGCAAAAAAATCAAATGAATGGGTCAAAATTTTATCCGAAAAAGCAGTTCCGTCAAGCTACTTTATGATCTTAAAAGACGGAATATCAATAGGTTACGGTTCTGATGACAAAGGCATTCATACGTGCCAAATAAAATTAAACGAAATAAAATATGCGTGGGAAAATACCGACGCAAGAATCATCAGTACATTCGGTTTTCTGCAAAATAAAGCAACACAAAGTTACGACGGTTTCAACATAAATCTCACTATCGAAAATATTTCAAAAAAAGACATAGAACTGACGACAATCGCATGTTTCGACGGAGACAATGATTCGCTTAAAGAACATTATTTTACATCAAACAAGATAATATCAAACGAACAGGAACTGTCCGGAAACAACATAAAAGATTTTGTGATTATAAATACAGTAGTCGAACAAACTGTTTTGAAAGTATTCGTCCCGGAAATGATTCATCATGAATTACCCAAAAATATCAAACCGAAACGTATTTTTTTCACAAATTGGCGGCGAATGAAAGATCATAAATCAGGAAATTTTGTTGTAAATGCAAATCGTCCATTCAACACTCATCCGTATTCTGATAATGACAGTGCTTTATTTATCGAATATCCGAATACAAAAATCAGCCCAAATAAACACATTGAAATCAATTTCAAGTTGAATATCGATAATTCAAAAATGCCGACTAATCCGCAAACCAAATTGGATGAACTTTTTATGCTGTTACGCGAAGTAAACCAAAAACTGAACGACAATGAAATTGTTAGTGAAAAATATCTTAATGAACTCGACGACAAAATCGATACTTTAAGATAACAGCCGTTGCAAATTCACCGATCGAAGAAACTGCCCTGCTTAGTATTTCTGGCAATAAACTCTTGCTCTACTTTCCGCAGAATTGTTCCTTTAGTATACAAAGTTTCGTCGGTCGATGCGCAAATCAATGATTTGAAATTGGCAAAACGAAAAATCAAAACATGCGGCGGAAGACGTTCGATAATATCACAAATCAACTTTACGTATGAAACATCGGTAAAACGAACAAACCGCTGCGGATATTTTTTATATTCTTCCGTAATTTCCGTTCCTTCGGTAAAATCAAGCATTCTGAATTTTACGCCGTCAAGTTGATTTTCCCGAAATAATCGATAATTCCCGTCAATCATCATATCAATTGATTCTCCCGGCAGTCCCAGTATCATATGAACGCCGATTTTTATATCCGGTGCATAATTATGAATCATTGCTACCGCACTGCAAAACTGTCGATACGAGTGCCCTCGGTGAATATGTTCGAGCGTTTCATCAAAAACGCTCTGTAATCCTATTTCCAGCCAGATTTCTTTTCCCGACGATTTCGTCAATTCCTGCAGCTGCCGCAAAATTTCGGGATAAATATAATCCGGTCGTGTGGAAATCATTATCCCGATAATGTACTCCTTTTCCAGAACGGTTTTATAGCGAAGCAAAAGCTCAGTCATATCACCGTACGTATTGGTATTTGCCTGAAAATACCCCCAAAACAGCGAAACATTCAAACGACTGCCGAAAAACGCTTTACCCTTTTCCAACTGAATATCAAGCTCATTTACAGAGCACAAACTGCCAGTCTCATACAAATGAAGACCGCCGTCACGCAGGTAATCCGGCAAAAAAGACAGTCCGTCACAAAAAGAACAGCCGGGTCTGCCTTCCAGCCGATTGGGACACGGCAACCCCATATCAAGAGGAAGCCGCCAAACTTTTTGACCTGTTTTTTCCTTGTTGTAATCATTCAATGTTCTGTAAAATTTTTCGGTCATTATCTGTATTTTTCATCCTCATCTACAATCAAAGGTGAAAAATACATTTTCCGAATCGGGTTAAATCGAAAAATAACAAGACAGTAAAGAAATGCAAAAACGAAGCCAAACAAATGAGTTATATGCGCAATTCCGTCCATACCTCCGGAAAATTCTATCAAAAGCTCAATCACCGCAAAAAGCGGAACCATCCATTTGATTTTCAGCGGAATAATAAAAAATAAGAGCACTTTAATTTCCGGATAATATGCTCCAAATGCCAGCAATACACCATAAATTGCCCCCGATGCTCCTATAAGCGCAATATTATTGGCTTTAGTAAAATGAAAAAAACAATACGACGCCACATTAGCCAGAATTCCGACAACCAAATAAAACGCCAAAAAGTTCCAATATCCCCAGCGTTTTTCCAACGGTTTTCCGAAAACATACAGCGCATACATATTCAGCACTAAATGCGCCAGATTCCCATGAATAAAAATCGAAGTCAAAATCTGATATGAATATTGGAACCCATTATCAATTGACGGAATACGAGTATATCCAAAACCGATATTCAGCGCACCATACGTCAATTCATATCCGAATAGAAAATCGTTATGAGTAATATAATCCAGAATCCATGGAATAAATAAAACACAATTGATAACAATAATAATGTTGACTATTGAAAAACTATTCGACTTAAAAGACAACTGCTCATTCATAATGTGTAAAAGCTATACGACTTATTTTCATTAGTCAAGAACATTTTCACGACTACAAAGGACGAAAATCCTGCACTCCATGTCCGCATATCGGACAAATGTAATCCGGCGGAAGCACATCTTCTTCATAAATAAAACCGCATACAACGCAAATAAAACCTTTCTTGCCGGCAGCAGCGGTATCCTTTGTCTTAATATTAGAATGATAATACGCATACGTAACAGAATTGCTGTCTGATAAAATTTCACCATCCTCAACATCCGCAATAAACAAAGTATGCGTTCCTAAATCTACGGTATTAACAACCTTTCCCGAAATATATCCATTACATTCTTCGGTCAGATAAGTAATCCCGTTTGCTGCTCTGGCAAAACTGACATTCACAAGTTTATCGCTGTCACGCCCGCTTTTAAAACCAAAATTTTGATAAGTGGCAAATCGAGAATTCTCATCAAGTATTGAAAGATTGAACTTTCCCGTCTGCAAAATCATATCATGCGTATAACTGTTTTTATTAACCGCAATCGAAATTCTGTTTGGCACGGCGGTTACCTGCATTGCCGTATTTATAATACAGCCGTTATCTTTATCGCCGTCTTTCGATGTAAGGACAAAAAGACCGTAAGTAATTTTATTCATTACATTAATGTTCATACCATAAACTCCTTTTACAATAAAATATTTTTCGTGCGCTATAATAACATTCCGTTATACATATTCAATAAAAATTATTAATTTTAATATTAATTTTGCTCCACGGTAAAATACCGCATTCCATTAATCGATTTTTCCGAAATACCGGAAGAATACGCTATGACTCGGCAGTCATTATCTTCCCCCACAAAAATAGCTTCTGCATTTTCATATTTATTGACAAATTCAATTCCGGCATCTTTCCCCATTACAAATAATGAAGTTGACAACGCATCCGCGCATACGGAATCAGCGGAAATTACAGTAACGGAAGAAATGCCGCTCTGCGCCGGGTATCCTGTTTTGGGATTCAAAATATGATGATAACGATTTCCGTCCGCTGCAACGAAAAATCTTTCATAATCTCCGGAAGTAACAATCGTAATATTTGTCGTTTGAATATACCCGATAACGTCATTTTCGGAAAAAGGGTCTTTAATGGCAATATTCCATTTTCTTCTTCCGTTAAACAACCCGGAAAGAACAATGTCTCCGCCGCCGTTAATGATGAAATCATCAACTCCCTGTGACTTTAAATAGTCCGAAATCAGCTGCAAAATTTTTCCTTTTGCAATTCCTCCGACATCAACGGCGGCATTTTCGGAAAGAATCACTTTACCATTTTCAAATCTGATCTTATCGGTTCCGCATTTTTTCAGTGTATTGGCAATATCTTCACTATGCGGCGGTGATGAAGCATTTTCGATATTCCATAACTGAATTAACGGAAATAATGTGTAGTCAAAGACTCCGCCGGTTGCTCGGTTATAAAAATCGGCTTCCGTAAGCATTGCATAAATATCGGGATTATCCGTAAAACCTGTTTGATTAAGCCGATAAATTTCACCATAAGTTTGTTTTGAAGAATACACCTTATCGTATTCGACCGCAATATCAAAGACTTTGTCCAAAATCTGCGCTGCATTTTTTTTATTCGAGAAAAACTGAATATTAAGAACCGTCCCCATAACAAAATCGGTCCGCGCGTACTTTTTCATTGAAACAGCGGAAAAAACAACAAAAAACAATAAAATCTCGCAAATAAAATGTTTCGATCTCATAATCTTAACTGCCCGGCTCCGTTACGAATGATTTTTACGCCGTGTGCCGTTGATAATCTTACAATTGTTGATGCGGTTCCCGGTATATATTTTTCATCAAATACGAGTAAATCCACTTTCCCTGCGAACGCGGCTTCAATATCAGCCGGATTTTCCAGCGGCGGTTCACCTGAAAAATTCACACTTGTAGAATACAGAATTTTTCCGGTTTTCATTGACAATTCAGTAAGTACATTCCAAGCCGGCAGTCTTACTCCGCTTGTCGTTCCGTCTTCATTATCAAAAATAAACGTAAACGCTCCGGGCCAATTTTTTTCCAAAATATCAATAAAAGGTTTGTAATTCACTTTTAATTCATCTAACTGCTTTATGTCATTAATAAAAAACAAAAACGGCTTATTATCACGTTTCTTCAATTCTCTTACTTTACCCGCGGCAGCTTCAGTAAATAAAAAACCGTAAACGGTATCGGAAGGCATAATAACAATTCCGTCATTACTCAAAACTTCCGCGATTTTATCCATAGGATAATTTCCATCGACAAGCACGCTCTCACTCATTTTCTATTCCAAAAACAATCAATAAAATAAACACCGAAATAACCAAATAAAACAAAGCACTTACAACTTGTTTCATCTTTTGGATCTTTTCGACTTCCGATGTAACACGAACATATTCTTTTAAATATGTGTTGCTTTCACCGATGTTCAGTGTAACTCGATTTGATTCATTATCACGAATGCGAAAAAGAACTTTTTTGTTATCATCAAAAAAACCCATATTATTGGCCAATTCTTTTTTTGCCTGTTCGCTGGTTTCCGGCGATTTGAGGTACGCGACATATTCTTCAAGGCTGTTTTTTTCGTCTTTCAAATATTCCATATAATTCTGCAGAGCCTGCTTCTCCTTTTGAAGTTTATAACCTTCTATCAAACCATTACTTCCCAAAAGCAGCTGATTCAAAATAACAGATAAAATGATTGCAAAAATCAGGAATATAATTTTTTTCATAAAAATCACTCCTTACAGAAATGCCGATTCCTAAAAAAACAAAGGCTGCCCGCTAATACTCAAATTTACCAGACAGCCCCCGTTTACATAGTAATTAAAATTTCAGCTTTATTAATCTCTCAATTGCCTCTTCAACATTGCTTCTTTCACCGAAAGCCGAAAGTCTGAAATAACCTTCACCGCATAAACCGAACCCTGCACCCGGAGTTCCGACGATTTGTACTTCATTCAGAAGCTTATGGAAAAAATCCCAACTCGAAAGTCCTGCCGGAGTCTTCAGCCAAACATACGGAGAATTTATTCCGCCTGTAGATGCAATTCCAAGTTTTGTAATGCCCTCTTTGATAATTTTTGCATTTTCAAGGTAATAATCAATTATCGCATTAATTTCATTTTTCCCTTCCGGCGTAAATACGACTTCAGCTCCTTTTTGAATCAAATAAGCTGTTCCGTTGAATTTAGTCGTCTGACGGCGCAGCCATAATTTATACAATTCGTAACTGTTGCCATTCTTATCATAAATAAGCAGTTCTTTGGGAATAATAGTATATGAAAGACGTGTTCCCGTAAAACCGGCTGTCTTGGAAAGACTTCTGAATTCGACAGCGCACTCTCTTGCACCGTCAATTTCAAAAATCGAATGCGGAATATTATCTTCCCGTATAAAAGCCTCGTAAGCAGCGTCGAACAAAATCAAAGATTTATTCTTTCTTGCGTAATCCACCCATTTTTTAAGTTCGTCTTTTGTCGCAACTTGCCCTGTCGGATTATTCGGAAAGCACAGATAGATTAAATCAACCGGCGAAGAAGGCAGTTCCGGAATAAAATTATTCTGCTGATTGCATTCAAGATACACAAAATCGGTATATCTTCCGTCTTTGTAAATTCCGCCGCGCCCTGCCATTACATTACTATCGACATAAACAGGATACACCGGATCGGGAACCGCAATTTTTATATCATCCGAAAATAATTCCTGAAAATTAGCCGTATCTTCTTTTGCACCGGTAGAAACAAAAATTTCATCATCCTCGATATGTATTCCTTTTGAACGAAAATCGCTCTGAGCAATTCTGCTGCGTAAAAAATCATACCCCTGCTCCGGACCGTATCCATGAACATTTTCACTCAAATCAAAAACCGCCTCTTTCAATGAAGAAATTACTTTGCCGGTCAAAGGCTTTGTAATATCGCCGATTCCCAAACGTATAACTTTCTTATCGGGATTAGCCTGCTGATACGCATTTACCTGACGGCCGATTTCCGTAAATAAATAATTTCCCGGTAATTTATTGTAATTTTCATTCATTTTAATCATAAATAACTCCTTTTCCGTATAAAAAACAATTTATTGCTTACATCCGCCTTGTTTGCCATTGCGCGTAAGATTATCCAAAATTTTAGAATCATATTTCACTATTTTATCTTTCTTCAGCTTAGCCTGAAGCAGTGCTTCTTCAATAAGAACATCAATCAATTT
>JAFLVQ010000051.1 GCA_022508205.1 Spirochaetales bacterium | reverse complement strand
TTCCGAGCTCGTTGTCCGACAGGCTGATAGCGT
This sequence comes from Spirochaetales bacterium, assembly GCA_022508205.1. GTDB lineage: Bacteria > Spirochaetota > GWE2-31-10 > GWE2-31-10 > GWE2-31-10 > RGIG8597. The sequence goes on along the minus strand of JAFLVQ010000051.1, from coordinate 13,693 downwards.
CTTCCTCATCATCAAGATTCAAACCGAGTTCGTCATTCTCTTCAATAAGATCGTCAAGATCGTCGACTTCTTCGGTATCGTTAATTGCTTCGATAGTGTCTTCCGGCAGTTCGGCAGTTTTTTCATCGGTTAATGAAGTAAAGTCAAGTCCGTTAAAATCGGCGTCATAGTCTTTTTCATCATTATCCGCAGCTTCAGGCGTATCATCGGTTTTATCGGAAATAATAATTTCTTCATCTTCTATTGTAGTTTCGGTTTCTTCATTTTCTTTATCCGAAGATTTGGAAACAAGTTTATTTAAATCATCATCCGAAAGCAAATTACTGTTATCCGAATGAACGGATAATTTATCTAAATTGTTGCTCGCATTTATTTCGTCGGCTAATAATTCCTGCTCTTCGGTCAAATCAAGTTTCAGATAATCTTCATCTTCCTGACTAACTGTTTCATTTTTTTCAGGGAAAGAGAAATTAATAATATTACTGTTTTCATCTTTATCTATCAAAGAATCAATTAAATCTTCGGAAAACTGTTTTTGCGTAGTTATTATAGTTTGCGGACCTTCTTTTAAAGCTACTCCGCAGAAATCGTCGTCGTCATCATCCAAAAGACCGGAAAGGTCCACTTCTTCATCAAAATCGAATTCGTCGTCGGTATTGCTTAACTGCGGATCGTCATTTAAAAGATTTTCGATTGACAATGAAGAATCGTTTGATTCATCATCAGTGTCCGGATCGGCAGGAGATATTGATTCCGTAGAAAGAAAAATCTCTTTATCCTCATTTTCCAGTTCGTCTGTTAAACTAAAATCAGATAAATCAGAAAATGAATTATCATCATCAATATATAACTCATCAGAATTATTGTCATTGTCTTCCGGTATCAGGTTAAAATCATTGTCAATTTCAGGCAGAGAATTATCATCTGCAATACCGGAATCTTTTTGAGGAAGCTCATCTAACATGAAATTTGATGTGTCTATGTCAAAATCATCGAGACTGTCAAGGATTTCATCTTCTTTGTCGTTGGGAGTTTGAGCCATTTTTTTAACCTCTCTCGTTTTTTAGAAATTATTTAGTTATTAACTGATTTTCGTCAAAACGTATAGATAATAAATATTTATATATTCGTTTGATGTGTATTTTTCAAATAATACATTAAAATGTGTAAAAAGTGAATAGAGGGAAAAATTAAATTTTCCTTGTTTTCATACTGATTCCTACTTTAAAATAAGAATCTTTTACTCCGGTAACAAGCGAAAATTCAAAGTTGTGCGTTTTGTTTAAATCGAAATGAAAACTGAAAAAATAAGGAATGAACGATATCATTGTAAATAAAGCTCCGAATGCTGCTGTAAATACTCCGTTTTTTACAAGGTCGTTATTGATAGAACCGTATGATGCAAACAAATCCTTAATTGTATTGATAAAATTATTTATCGTAAAATCATTTCCAATTATTTGTGATAATCCGAAAATGCATACTGTTATCCCGGTCGCAAAAACTGTCAAACTGGTTAAAAAACTCCCCAATGATATGTAGTTTACTAAGCGGAAATAAAAATTTCGATAATAAAAACTTGTATCAATTTGAAATGGATCGAATGTCGGTCTTGCAAGTAGTGGTACAAAACCTATGGGAAACTGGAAATCGAAATCGTTTGTGGAATTTTCCGTTGGAATGGAATGCTCCGGGTGCCACAATGAATGCGAAATGATTTTTTGTTTTACAAAAGAAATCAAGTCGGTAATGTTTACGATGTTGTCATTGTCGAAATCTGCCGCGCCCCGAAGTGCTTCGCATAAATAGTATGCAAAAATGCTGTATGGTTTGTACATTGACCGCTTGTAGTTTGCCGAAAAATCTTTTTCAGAAAATGAGTGAAAAATCAAGCTGCTGTGGGGAAGCTCATTGATATGTATTTTCGGCAGATTGCGTGGATAGTCGCTGTCGTCGGCAGTTTCGTCCCGAAAATGATTGAAATTGACAGAAGTAATAATTTTGTAGCTGTCGATAAAAAATATGGAATTGCTCAAATTTTTTTTTGTGCAAATATCCGATATTGAAGACAAGGAAAGTGAAGAATCTTCTATATTATTTAAATTGCTGTCTGCGGTAATCAGATGAGTTTTATTATCTGTTGTTTTTATTGTGTATCCCGAAAAATAAAGAAGAAAATTGTCGTTTTCCTGTATATCTTCGTCAATCTGTTCCAACATCATTCTGATGTTTTTTGCAGACGGAAATTTCGGCGATGCGGGGAAAACGTCATCTGTCATACGGATTACAATATCGAATTTCCCTTCGTTTTTCAGTGTGTCTTCTACTAATTTTGCGTCATAGCGAGGTGTCGAAAGCGGTTCGATAAAGCGATTTCGGTAATCGTTTATTCCTATTATTAAAGCCCAACGTTTGCCGGTGTCTTTTTTTTCGGCAAAAACGGAAAATGTGTCGAAAATTACTATTAAGAAAAACAGTTGCCAGATTGTTTTTTTCAAAATTGTCCCTCCGACATTACTGCAACGCTTCCAGACGGTCTATCACTTTATGAAACAGCTGATTGCTTTCTTTGGAAATTTTGTCGAAATCCAGCAGCAGTCGGTTAAAGTCATTGCTCAGTTTCAGTATTTGCTCTTTTTCGTCTTTTAATAGTTCCGGCAGTTTTTGCAATGAAAAAGACATTATTTCCAGACTGTTTTTTGTTCCGAAATACTGAACTGCCTGCTTGGAAATCAATTGTTCTCCGGTCAAATCGGTTTTTAGTTCTTCGTTTGCGGTTTTTGCCATTGCGCATATTAATTCATAAAGTTTTTTAGGCAAAACAATATTCACTTCTGCTGTGTCATCAACTGTCGGTTTGTTCATGTTGTTTCCTTGTCAAAAAAGTTAGTTATCAATATCAGAAAAAAAACAATCTGCATAGAATCAAAATGTTTCCGCAGAAAGAATAATGTTAGTATTATAGATAAAAACAAATTTTATGTTCTTATTTATTTGAAAATTGGTATACAATCGGAAAATTATGAGAAATGATACTTTATAGGAGCGGAACATGAGCAATTTATTCAAAGATATGGCAGTTCTTTTGTTTTCTGCCGGTGACGAACTTGAAAAAAAAGCGGGAGAATTTAAAACGCTGCGTGAAGACAGATATAAAGAGTTTGAAGAAAAAGTGAAAGCAAAACAGAACGAACTCAAAGACAAGGGAACCGAAATAAAAAATATGTTTGGTGACGAAATAAAAAAAGCAGAAGAAAATGTGCTGGAATTCACCGAAAAATTCGGTTTTGCATCGAAAAAAGAAGTTGAGTTGTTAAATAAAAAAATCGATGATTTGTCTGGCAAGCTGGATCAACTTTTGGCAGAAAAAAAATCTTAACGGGACATTTCGGTGGCTGGAAATTATAGAAAACGTTTTTTCCGAGTGCTTGGAATTTTTATAAAAATGATTCTTGCATTCGGAAAAGAATTTAGACTCACACGCAAGTACGGTTATAAAACTGCGCAGGAAAAAATGTATAACAGTCATTTAAAATGCGCAAAAGAATTATATTCGATAAGCGTGGAACTTGGAAGTATTTATATAAAACTGTGTCAGTTCCTCAGTACTAAGCATGATATTTTTCCCGCGCCTTATATCGAAATCCTTTCACCGCTGCAAAATGCGGTTCCCGCAGTACCGTTTTCTTCCATTGAAGATCGGCTTATTTCCGAATATAAAGATTATAAACAAATTTTTTCGAGTTTTTCGGAAGTCCCGATGGCGGTAGCTTCGCTGGGGCAGGTTCATTGTGCAACGCTTCGCGATGGCAGACAAGTCGTTGTTAAAGTGTTGAAAAAAGAGGCGGAAGATACAGTGGATCATGACCTTGCGATTTTATTTCATGTAATTCGTTTTGTCGAACATTTCGGCTTTATTTCAAAACATATACATTTGTCTTCATTATTAGATGAGTTTATTAATGTAACAAGTGACGAACTGAATTTTTTTCGTGAAATTTTTGTTGCCGAAAAAATGCGTCAGTCGCTGTCTAAATTTTCTTATCTGAAAATCCCGAAAGTTTATAAAGAATTTTGTACTCGAAGAATAATCGTTATGGAATATTGCAAAGGGGTAAAAATAAATGAAGTAAAAGATTTTCGGGAAATTAACTGCAATCCAAAAATTTTAGCCGACAGAATTCTCGAAATTTTTTTTGAACAGTTTGTTTTTACCGGATGGGTTCATTTTGATCCGCATCCCGGAAATATTTTGGTAGCTCCTGGCAATAGGATTGTTCTGCTGGATTTCGGAATGTCCGGAGAAATTACGTCGGATATGAGTGATGCGATTGCCAGAGGAATTATTGCGGTGATGAATCAAGACAGTCATGCTGTTTTGCGGATTTTACAGGAACAGGAATTTCTGCGGGATGCAGCAAATCTCCATGTTTTGCTTCCAATGGTGGAATTTTTATTAAACAAAGTTGCCGTAATGTTGAATATGAATAAGCAATCTATTCAAACATTCGATTTTACACCTATAAAGAAAGATTTCCGAAATCTTATTTCATCAGAGGAAATCGTTGTGCCGGTAAGGTGGGCTTATGCGGGCAAGACAGTTGCAGCTCTTGCGGGGTTTATAGCGGTGTTGAATCCTGATTTTAAAATATATGAGCAGGTTAGGAAGTACGCCGGGAAAATTATTATAGGGAAACCGCAAATTATTGTGAAGTACGGCACAAAAGATTTGATGCGTTTTGCGCAGCTTACGTGCGATCTTCCGGAAAGATTGACCCGTTTACTCGATGAATATGACCGCGGCACGTTGGTGATAAGAACAAAATCAGGAAATGAAGTTGGAGAGAATAAATCGGCTAAAAAAAGTTTGTTCTTTCTGATACCTTTTGTTTTTCTTCTTTGTGGAATACTTTTCAAATTTGTACCTCAATATACGTATGTCGGTTTGGTTATCAGCGGCGGAATGTTTTTTGCTTATTCACTATTCACCTTTTTGAATGAAAAAGGAAAATAGAAAGTTAAAATCTCAAAATATAACCAAAATATTCCGTTATTAAAGAAATAGTAATGCTGAAATTTTGATTTTATAAAAAATATTCTATTATTTTTTATAAATTGTTCTATTATTATTTTCAGTATGTAAAAGTTTTTTGTGTATATGAAAAACGGATTTTTGGAGAAAGGATGAGGAGGTCATAAATGGGTAACTTAAAAAAATTATTTTTTATTCTGCTGTGCTTTGGAGTTTTTGCTTTAAGTGCGCAGGAGAGTGAGCTGCCGCCGCCAGCGGATGAGAAAGACACTGAAAAATCGAGAGACGAAAAAAATATCGGAGCTGTTATAAATGATTTGAAAGAAGAAATCAGCAAAGCCGAAACCGAATTTCAGACAAAGAAAAAAGAGCTTGAAGATTTGGAAAATGAGCTGACAATTGTTGAGCGGGCGGCAAGAAGTGCCGGCGGCGATACGGAAGAAAATAGAGCCAAAATTGCAGAATTGACAGCAAAACGTGAAGTATTAAATGAAGAAGTAACTGCACTTTCACAGAAACGCAATGATTTTGCCAAAGAGTTGGCAGAAATTGAACGTCAGAAAGAAATGGCGGAAAAAACCGAAGAACGTCGAATTTTGCAGAATAAGTATAAGCAGGATCTTGAACTGCTGGAACAGTTAAAAAAGCATGAGAAAGAAAAGAAAGAACGCATTATTGCGGAAAGAAAGGAATTGCAGAGGCAACTGAATGATATAAGAGCAAAAATCAGGGAAAGAACGGCTGCGATAAATCAAGGGAATTTAAAAATTAAGGAAATTTCCAACAAAATAGTCGTAAGTGTATCACCGGAAGAAGAAAAAAAATTATTGGAAGAAAAAAATTTTTTCGTTCTGCAAAGAACACATATCGAAAAAGAGCTTGATACACTTCAGCGCCGTGAAAACAATTTGGTTGCTAAGTTAGCGGAAAAAGATGAAGGATATGAGCTTGCAGATGGTACATTGAATTGGAGCAAAATGTACGATATTGAAACTCTGCAACGAGTAAAACCGGGGACATGGCACCTTTCGGTAATAGCTAAAGATTCAAATAATAACCAAAACAGACCTGCGGAAATAAATATTAAGATAGACCCTAAATCAGATATTCCAAGAATCGATGTAATCAATCCGAAACCAAAATCCCGTGTGCCCGGAAATTTAGCAATAGTAGGAACTGCGTATGATGATGATGCGGTAAGCCAAGTCTCTTTTACATTGGATTACGAAATGGAAGAACGTATATGTAACGGAACGGATTTCTGGAGTTACGAATTGGATACTACCGGACTGGAAGACGGGATTCATAAATTAACTTTTAGAGTAACGGATGTTAATGGAGTAAAGAGCAAACCTCATGTAGTTCCGTTTGTTTTAGACAGAAAAATTCCGACTATTTCGTTGCCGTCAATGGTTTCTGGGGCGGTAGTTTCCGGAAAATGCAAAATATCCGGATTTGCGGAAGATTTGAACGGAATTGCGGGAGTTTATTATTCTGTTGACGGCAGATATTCATATTCTAAAGTAGCAAATGGTTTTGGTAAAAAGAAATGCGGCTGGAGTTTTAATCTCGATGTAGCTAAAGAACTCGGTTCGGGAACAAATGTTGTTTGGATAAAAGCGATCGATAATGCCGGTTCAGAAGGTTTTTTCCCTCTTGCTTTGATTGTTGATAACGAAGCACCTAATGTCGGCTTCCATTATCCGCACCCGGATTCAAAGGTGGGGACACTTTTTGAATTGTTCGGTTACGCTCACGATAACGTAGAAATAAAAAAAGTAGCCGTTAAATTTTCAGGTTTGGGGATTTCTACTTCAGAAATACCGGTTGCTTTCCAAAAAGGAGATGCACTGTGGAGTTTCCCGGTAAATCTGAAAGAACTCAGCGGCGATTCTTCAAAAATAAAAAACGGAAAGTTGGATGTCGAAGTCATAGTAACCGATGCGGCAAGCAATGTCGTAAAAAAGAAACTTCCGCTTATAGTCGATAGCAAAATCGATAATTCGGTAATTGATTTGAAATCGGTAAAAAGCGGTGACAGATTCAGCGATGAAATACCTATCTTTGGTGCAATGTCTGCGGCATATAATGTAAGCAATGTACTGATCAATCTTTATAATGATAAAAATGAATTTGTCATGGGAAATGATGTTGCTACGGAATATTCATTATCTACTTCTTTGGATGTAAGCGAATTGCCGGAAGGCAGCTATATTTTAGAAGTAATTGCTGTGAATGGATCAATGCAAAGCGATCCTATACGCGTGAATGTCGGAATTGACCGTTCTTGTCCTCAATTTAATATCAGTGAATTAACGGAAAAGTATGTAAAAAACGGTTTTTCAAAGAAAATGGATATTGATTTTTCCGTTAAAAAAACCGGAACAATAAAAAAAGCAACTTATGCACTGACAAGTATTGACGGAAAAGTACTTTCTCAAGGTGATTTGAGTGTAAAAAGCAGCGATGATAATCTGCATCAAATGAAGCCGGTAACGCTCAACGTTTCCGACAGCAAAGTTTATGACGGTGTACATTCTTTGACTTTTTCGGTATTGGACGATACATTGAAAAATGCCGAAATTACAGTTCCCGTTATTATCGATAATACACTTCCGGAAATTACCGATGTGATTTATGACAAAAACACAGGTTTGATGGAAGATGTCGTTGTTACGGTTTCCGATAATTTGGTTTTATCGAATGTCGAAATAACCGAGACATCATCGGCAAACGCAACTCCTAATAAAATAAACATTTCAGGAAACAGAGATTTCCAGTTTCCAATGAAAGTTAAAGATGATGCCGGTTCTTTTATCTCGTATGATTATGAAATAAAAGCGACCGATGTTTGCGGTTTGCAGACTACTAAAAATATTAAGGTACAGTTTAAAAATACAACTGCGGAAAATCATACTCTTACAATCAAAGTAGCACAAAAAGAACGTTCCGAATTGATGGGAAAAGCAGGATTATTTTTGAAATCAAAAAGAATTAATCCCGATTCTATCAGCAGCGGTTTTGGTTTTGTAAACGGAGACGTAAAAAATGTCAGCATTTCAACAAGCACCGGTGTAGCGATAAAACCGGCAATTGCAAATGAAGATTTCGGAATTTTCTCTTTTGAATTGTCTACCGATGTTCGCAAAAATTTTGTTGTAGGCGACAACAGAGTCGTATTCAACGATTATACCGGAGTTCTTGATGAATTGATTTGTCAAAATGATTTGTTGCTGCCGAGAGCAAAAACAGTTTGGCCGCCGGCATGTATTTCTTTCAATTCTAATATTACTGTTTACGGTATTGCAACCGATGATTCCGGAATTGCGTCGGTTACTGCGTCGCTGGATTCTTTAGATGCCGAAAATTTCAAACCTGTTTCAATTGAACCGATTGAAAATATACTGAATAAATCAGTAGCTGTGATTGCGCCTCATTTCAGGGATAATACACAAACAGTCAAAGATTTCATTGATGAAAATGAAGTGAAAATTTACGAACAAGGCGTTATGTATTCTTTTGATTTCCCAACTGATGATTTGAAAGAAGGCGAGCATACGGTTTATTTCAAGGTTGAAGATAAAGCAGGCAAGACAACTTCTGCAAATATTTTGATTACAGTAGACAGAACCGCTCCGAAAGCGAAACTCCTTGCACCGGAAGAACTTTTACGAACTAACGGAACTATAAATTTGCGAGGAGAAGCTCAAGATGAATTTGGAGTCGGAAGCGCCGTGGCTATTCTCAATGAAAAGAAGATAGTCGGCAGCGGAAAAAATATTTGGAATATTTTTTATGATTTGTATGAACGTCCTGAGTTTGACAGGAACGATACAAAGCAGGTAGTTCCTATAAATATCGATATAGATATCTTTGATTTGGCAGGAAACAAAAGCAGTATTGTTTCAAAAGTTATTCTTGATGTGGAAAATGATGTTCCGGTAATTATGATTAACAGTCCGGCAATTGATAATCAGCGATATACGACAGATGCAATTCGTTTTGAAGGAGTTGTCTTTGATGATGACGGAATTGACAGTTTGCAGTATCGAATAGACTACGGAATGAATGACGAAGGAGCTACTAAGTCCGAAGAATACGGCTGGAAGAGCATTATCCTAAAAGAAAATGAACTGCCTAATTGGAACGTAACAATGGCTCCGGGCTATTTGACTCCGGGTAAGCATACTTTGGAACTTCGTGCATTTGACAAAAATTTTGTTCAAAGCGAAGTAAAATCAGTTACTTTCCAAATAGATTGTGAAAATCCGATAATTACTTTAATCGGACTGGAAAACGGTGAATACATAAAAGGAACCAGACTTATTAACGGTAAGGCTTATGACCCTAATGGAATTGCATCCGTAAATGTAAGTACAAACAACGGATGGACTTTTGTTCCTGCCGAAGGTGGGGAAAACTGGATGTTTTATTTGGATTCCAAAACCATACCGGACGGAAAATTGAAATTTTTGATTAGGGCCGAAGATGAAGTCGGTTCTTCTTCATACTCGTTTGCATTGTTTAATGTTGATAATACACCGCCGGAAGTGTCGGTATTGCTGCCTAAGGACGGAATGAGCATTAACAATCAGTATACTTTTATAGGACGGGCTAAAGATAATATTGCATTGTCCAAAGGTTCTATTTGCATTACTTCGGAAGCTAAAAATATGTTTGAAGGTGACAGCAGATGCGATGAGGACGGTTATATTCAGCTTACAGGTTTGGAAGCGTGGACTTTTGATCTGGATGTAAGCGACTGGGATTTCGGAAAATATCATGCATCGGTAAGATTCTCCGATATGTCGGGAAATGTTACTGAAAGAAGTTTTGATTTCTTAGTTGAACCGCGTTCGGATTTTCCTGTAGTGGAATTGGATCAGCCTCAGTCGGGTCAGCATTTAACTGGAAATGTAATTGAGTTCTATGGTACGGCATATGATGATGACGGAATAGATGCAGTTTACCTGCAGATTGACAATAATCCGAGAGTGAAAGCTGAAGGTATCGAACGATGGCGTTATTTGGAACCTTCGGTAAATCTTGAACCGGGACTTCACAAAGTTGTTGTTGTTGCGCAGGAAAAATCTTCGGACCCTAATAAAAAGGGAAAATATTCAATGTCTATTTCAAGGGATTTCTATGTTGATGAATCGGGTATCATTATCAACGTTACGTCTAACTTAAACGGAGAGTCGATTGGGTATCGACCGTGGTTTTCCGGCACTGCCGAATTCTATGAAAGAAATTTGGAAATGAAGATGAAGCGTGAAATTCAGGAAAAGAAATATCATGAATTGTTAAAAGAAAATCGCGATAATCCCGAAGTTGTTCCTCCGCTGGAAGAAATAGCCGTTTCCAAACGCGAAGTGGATTCGGCAATGTCCAAATACATTGCGGCAAACAAAATAAAAGCTATTTATATGAGCTATGATAACGGAAACAGTTATAAGAAGAGTTTTGGAAATCCTGAAGAGTGGAAAATCAGGCTGCAAACTCAGTATATGAAGAATGGATCTCACATGCTGCAGTTCAAAGCCGTTACGGTTTCGGGTAAAGAAACGCTGAAATATTTTAAAGTTAATCTTGACCGTGAAGTGCCTACGGTTGTAATTGATGCTCCGGAAGAAAATACTCATTTAAACGGTGCGATTGTCGTACACGGATATGCCGATGATAATAACGATATTGAAGAGGTAAAAGTCCGATTGAAGCGTTACGACAAAAATCTTGGTAAAATGCCTCAATTTATTGATGGTATTTATTTGTGGGCGCAGATATTCGGCGGACCTATTGTTTCGGGCGGATTCGGATTCAGCTTCTTTGATAATATTGTTCGTTTGGAAGGGGCATTCGGCTGGGTTCCGTCTGAATCCAATTTGAAGGATATGGGGCTTAAATCGGGAAATGCTTTCTATGATGCGATGTTTACGCCTGAGTTGGGATGGGCTAATTATAGGTATGAACCAAGGTTCCCTGGATTTGTTGCCGGTGGAAAAATACTTGCGCAAGTATTGGATTTGCCGTTTGAATTCTTCTTTGGCGAAGATGCGGCGAATTTCTCTGTAAGTTTGGAAATCGGAGCGGGATTCTACTGGTTCAGCGGTTTTTCGGCAGCAGCTGATGAAAGGAGTGGAACGTATTACAAAGAAAAGCATCTGGCTGAAGGCAAAGGAAACGTAGGTTATGATCCTTCGATTGACGGCCGAGTTTTGGCAGGTTTTATGTATCAGTTGGATTTCTTTAAAGTACATGATTATAAATGGTTGAAAGATTTTGCACTGTACTTTGAAAATTCATTCTATTTTGTTGCCAGTGAAGTAGACAGCCGACTTATTCCTCAATTCGGTTTTGGGGTACGTAACTCTATAGTTACAAATAAGGATAAGTAAAGGTACAAAATCAAAAATAAAAAGCGTACTGTCAGAAGTAAAAACTTTTGGCGGTACGCTTTTTTTATATCAAACAAAATGTATGTTGCTGCAAGTAGTGCGGGCTATGAGTCGACAAAATGTGAACGGAGTAACTCAATCTCCTGTTTATAACCGTCATGCTCGTTCGGTGTTTCAAGTATAAACGGCAAATCTCTCAGTTTTGGATGGTTTATTACTTTTACAAGAGTTTCCAGTCCGATTTCACCTTCCCCGATTTTTGCATGCCTGTCTTTGTGTGAATTCAATGGATTCATACTGTCATTCAGATGTACTGCCTTAAGCCTGCTTAATCCGACTACTTTATCGAATTGAGCCAAAACACCGTCCAAATCATTTACAATATCGTATCCTCCGTCCCAAATATGACATGTATCGAGACAGACTCCTAATGTATCGGAAAGTGATTTTGCATATTTTTTTTCGGTTTTATCTAAAATTGCGCTGATTTCTTCAAACGTCCGCCCGATTTCGGAGCCTTTTCCCGCCATTGTTTCAATAAGGATTACGGTTGATGATTTTTCGCATTTTGTTATGACAGCAGCCAACATTTCGGATGTAAGTTCGATTCCTATATCGGCACCTTGTCCTACATGGCTGCCGGGATGAAGGTTATAATAATTTCCCGGTGTATATTCGAGTCTGGAAATATCATCGAGCAGCGTATTAAGTGCAAATTCCCGTAATTTCGGTTTTGCAGCACATGGGTTTAAAGTATACGGCGCATGGGCTATAATTTTTGCGAAGTTGTGCTTTTTTGCCATTGCGCAGAATTCCGCGGTATCTGTCGGATTTATCGGTTTTGCGGTACCGCCTCTTGGATTGCGTGTAAAAAAAGCAAAAGTATTGGCGTTTAATTGCAGTGCTTCTTTTCCCATTGCAACATACCCTTTTGATGATGATTCGTGACAACCGATATGCAGCATAAACAAACCTCCGTTTCGGGGTTGATATATAATATCAAACCTCTGTTTCGGTTTGATATGTATATTTTTTGCGTACATTTAGCAAGTAGGTACGATTTTATTATTTGCAAAATGAAAGTGTATGTGATATTACTATTTTGTAAGTGTTTACAAAATAGTAGTAAAATGTTCAAAAGGAGATAAAATGGACACAAATAAAATCGATATGTTTTTTATTTCAAACGGCAAAAAGTTTTCCGCCGATAAAGCTCAAATTATTCGCGAAAAAATGGCGAATATCGACGATTCGCGTTATGCAACAATATGCAGCGTTGAGCTGAAAGATCCTGTGATTATGTTACTTATCAGTATTTTTTTGGGAGGACTTGGAATAGACAGATTTTTTTTGGGAAATATAGGAATGGGAGTTTTAAAACTTTTAACGGGTGGACTTTGCGGAATTCTTTGGTTAATCGATGTTATTATGATTTACAATAAAACCAAAGAGTACAATTACTATGAATTAATGAAGATTCTTTAGTGAGATTAAGAAGCTTGATGTTATTTCATCAAGCTCTTAGAATTTTATGCTGATATTTTTTTTATGATTTGCTTGGTTAGGCTTATTTTTAAATTTCCGTGTCCTACTTGCGGAGTGACGAGAGCAATTACGGCACTTTTTTCAAATGATTGGAAAAATTATTTTTATTACAACGTGTTTGCGCTTCCGTTGTTATCGGCGACAGTTTTATTCTTTATCGGCATGATGAAAAAAATAAAATCATTAAGATGTATTGCCTTGTCGATCTGTTTTCTAAATATTCCCTATTACTTTTTTAGGTTATTCAATAATCTTATCCCGTAATAAATGCCGATTTATTATTTTAAATCAGCATTTATGATCAGGCTCTAAGCTTTTTTAATCAAATAATCATGAATTCCGGCAGAATGAAGTGCCAACTTTTGCGAATGGAGCATTCCGTATGTTAAGCCGTGAATTTCAACTCTGTAAACTGTTGTACCGGCAACGTCCCTTTTTGAAATTTCGGCTTTGACATTTTCTTTTGCCAATCGGCTGCATAATGTACGCGCTTTTTCTATATCCCTGAATGAAGCGACTTGAATGTCATAGCGTGTGGAAGAGTAACGCTGATATTTATTATCTCCCAGCCGCAGTACTTCCAGTTTTACCGGCATAGTTCCGTCTTTCAACATATCTAAACGTACTGCTGCGGCTTTTGATAAATCTATAATGCGTCCTTTTGCATAAGGACCGCGGTCGTTAATGCGGACGATTACTTCCTTTCCATTGGCAAGCGAAG
>JAFLVQ010000050.1 GCA_022508205.1 Spirochaetales bacterium | reverse complement strand
TGAGAGCTGGCAATATCGAAAATGCCCGTAAAGCGTGGAAAACAGGAAACTATTTGGGCAACGGGGACGCAAAACGTAATTTACTTTGGCTTGATAATTGACATAAAACAAGACACCGATTGAAAAAAAGTTTCTTTTATAGTAAAAAGCATTAATTTTTAGTTAAGAAAGTCTTAGGGAGGATTCCTTTAAGTGAAAAAAATAAATGCAGCGGTTTTGTTTTTGTTAATTCTTTTTGCGGCATATTCGCAGCAGCCTGATTTAACGGATGATATAAATGTCGATGATGTAACATCTGATATAGTGACAGCAGAAAATGCAGCTGATGATATTGATGATAATACTGACGATGTGCAAATTTTCTATATTTCAGCTTTGTCTAAAGAAGATGACCCTTTTGCGCATTACAATCCCAGACTTTTTTGGAAAAGTGATAATTACCAAAAAACACTGATAAGGAATAGAAATCCTTTTTTTTTTATCGATGAATTGGACACGAGAAATCTCACGGTAAATACAAATGTTTCTTTTCGCACGCCTTATACTCAAATCCCTTTCGGCGGACTTTCCACGATATTTAATAGTTCGCGTCATCATACTGCCAGAGGGTTGGATTTTGGCTTTTATTACCGCGATGAACACCTTTTGGATGGTTCGGTTATGTTAAGTGCGCTGAATTCATTCTCGTTCAACGGTTCGTTTTTTACTCTTATAGGGGCGGATATTTTTCCGGGCATCAAAGACCGAAAATTAAAACTGCTGACAAATATGGCGGTTTATACGACAGCGCCTCAATATGAGTTAATGGCGCAGCGCAATTCCGAAGTAGGGACGATGCTGTCGAAAGTTACCGATAAATTGGGGTTGGATTTTTCTTCGGTAAATAAAACGGGATTTACCTTTATGTTCGGCGCGGAATATCTGTTTCCGTTTAATATATGTGCGTTAGGCGCTGTGAAATTTAACTATCACCATATTACATCTGAATTGACAAATGCTTTCGGCAGCGAGTTCCCCGCAAATTCCAAAGATTGGAACGAAGATTTTCTGTCGTTAAGTATTGCCGCAAAAGTAAAATACGATACCCGCCGTCAGGAAAAAGTTTTACGAACGGGAAATGTGGTAACGGGCGGTTTCAGTCTCGATATTCCGCTTGTGGAATCCGATTATTATAAAAATTATCAGTTCGTTCCGCAGTTTTCTGTTACAGCTTCGGATGTTTATTGTAAAAAAGTGTATAAAGATTATGCGATTAAAATACGAGGGCTTGCCGGATATAATTACGGTTATTTAACCAATTTATCGGGCGACGGTGCAATACGTGGCTTGCCGCTCGGAAGTTTTTCCGGATTCGGTTATGCTTTGGCGAATGTAGAAGCAAGCATTCCGGTAATGTACATCGATTTGTATAATACGGCAGATTATACGCACAGACAGAAAGTTACTTATTTACTGTATGTGAATTTGTTTGTAGACGGCGCAGTGGCATTTTCCAATGATGAAATGAAAATTCGCGATTATGAATATATAACGGAAAATACGTATTTAAAAAAATTCCGCTGCGATATAGATGATAAAAATTATCTTACGTACGCATTGAGCGCCGGAGCCGGAATAACATTTGTGCCTTACTTTTTGCATTTTGTAGTACGCATTGATGTGGGGGTTGCTATTTTGGATGCAGTTTTGGAACAAAAGGCTCCTTCTGTAGGATTAACGATTTCATTCAATGATATATTTTAGTTCAATTAAATTGAACTTAATTAAAAATTGAATCGACAAAGTGTACCTCAAAAATTGCTTGCGAGATTTTTTAAAAAACGGCAGCTGCTGTTTTTCTGAGTATGTGATTTTTTTTATTTATAAAAAATGTATCTTACTTTCTATCCGTTGTGATTAAGGAGGGCTTTGTGAAACAGTTTATGTACAATGTGTCTGAATTCGGAAAACGTATAGTTTTAACTTTTACTCCTTTTTTAGTCTATTATGTCGCTGTGCTGATTCTTTTGGCTCCTCCTATGTCCGATTTATTGTCCGATTTCAATGAACAGCGTATAAAAACTGCGATTACAAAAAAAATATTGGTAAAATATTGTTCCGATAAAAAAATGGCAGAACTTTTTATAAAAGTAGGCAGACTGTATGATATTGATCCGTTTTTTTTGTGCAGTGTAGTAAGTGCCAATTCAAATTTTGAAGTGAATAAAATTACCGAGGGGGAAGACGGTGCGAAATTTTTGGGACTGATGCAGATAAACGCTGCCGATTACTCAAAATATCAGCAGAAAAATTTGTTTGATTTGGAAATCAATTTGAAATTGGGAGCTATGGAACTGCGCAGAGCAATGGATTATGGCAAAGGAAACATGATAAAAACGTTGGCAGTGTATTATTCCGATTCGGTTGATTTGCCGAACACCAAAAAATACGGGCAGTCTACTTTGGATTTTATAGAGCATGTCAGAAAATTCTATTCCGATATTCAACGCACGCAAAAACTTTATATTCAGGAAAATTACGATTTGTTTTATGGGGAAAAATAACTCGGTACATCGAAAATTTTCCGTTGCTGCGTATTGTACTGTCATTCATTGCGTTTATATTCGATTTTTGCTACACTTCGTCAAAATTTTTAATTAAAGAAAGGAAGCGAAAGATGAAGAAACTTCTTTCCGGAAATGAAGGTATTGCATTAGGGGCTTATGAAGCCGGAGTGAAGGTTGTTACCGGGTATCCCGGAACGCCGTCTACGGAAATCACGGAAACACTGTCGGAGTATAAAGATGTTTATTCCGAATGGTCTGTAAATGAAAAAGTTGCACTCGAAGTCGCAAGCGGTGCGTCACTCGGAGGAAAACGAACGCTTGTAACGATGAAGCATGTAGGCGTTAATGTTGCGGCGGATCCGCTGTTTACAATGTCGTATATAGGCGTAAAAGGCGGACTTGTAATAGTCAGTGCCGATGATCCGCAAAGTCACTCGTCTCAAAATGAGCAGGACAATCGTCATTATGCGCGTGCGGCGAAACTTCCGATGTTTGAGCCGTCGGATAGTGAGGATGCCAGACAATTGACGCGCCTTGCTTTTGATGTGAGTGAAAAGTTTGACACACCGGTATTTCTGCGTCCCACAACCCGTATTTGTCATTCCTACAGCGTTGTAGATGTCGGCGGCAATGAACGTGCGGAAAGTGATGCGGGAAAATTCGAGCGAAATCTTCAAAAGTATGTAATGATTCCGGCGTATGCAAGGGCGCGTCATTTCGATGTGGAAAAGAGAATGGAAAAACTCAAAGAATTTGCGGAAACGACAACTGCCAATACAACGGAATTCAACAATACGGAAATCGGTTTTATTACATCGGGAGTTTCTTACAACTATGTGAAAGAAGCGGCTCCCGAAGCGTCTGTTTTGAAATTGGGAATGGTTTATCCGCTGCCTGAACATAAAATCAAAGACTTTTGCAGTAAGGTAAAAAAAGTATATGTAGTGGAAGAACTCGATCCGTTCTTTGAAGACCAAATTAAAGCAATGGGATGCGAAGTTGAGGGCAAAAAAAAATTCCCGATTACAGGCGAGCTTTCTCCCGATAATGTCGAAGAATTGCTTTTCGGCAAAAAAGAACTTCTTCCGCCTGAAAAAATTCCGTCTCGTCTGCCGGCTCTTTGTCCCGGATGTCCTCATTCATTTGTTTACAATGTTTTGAAAAAGCATAACATTTTGGTTTCCGGCGATATTGGCTGCTATACACTTGGTGTTATGCCGCCGTTTCAGGTAATAGATACATGTATTGATATGGGCGCAAGCATTACGGCAGCTCAGGGACTTGAAATTGCCGATTCTTCGATTCGCCATGCTGCGGTAATCGGAGATTCGACATTTGCGCATTCGGGGATTACCGGATTAATCAATGCTGCTTATAACAAACGCAATACGCTTGTAATTGTACTTGATAATTCGATTACGGCTATGACAGGAATGCAGCATAATCCGTTTTCCGGCGAGACGATTCGCGGAGAACAAACTATTCAGGTTAATTATCGTTATTTGGCAAAAGCTGTCGGTATTGAAGACGAAAACTTTATGGAAGTAAATGCTTACAAACCGGATGAAATCGAAGCTGCCATTGTAGCATTGGCAGACTCCGGGAAATTATCGCTTCTTGTGGTGAAAGGTATATGCGTTATTTACAACCGCAAGAAGAATAAGAAAACAGGAGGCGTTTAAAATGGATAAAGTATTTAATTTATTGATAGTCGGTGTAGGCGGACAGGGTACTATTCTTGCGAGTAATATCGTGACGCAAGCTGCAATGAATGCCGGGCTTGATGCAAAAAAAAGCGAAATTCACGGTATGAGTCAGCGCGGCGGTACGGTATTCAGTCATGTTCGCTTTGGCAAAAAGGTTTTTTCGCCCGTTATTCCCAAGGGCAAAGTAGATGTTCTTATTTCGTTGGAAGAAATGGAAACATTGCGCTGGACGCAATTCCTTAACAGAAACAGCAGATTGATACTATTGAACAACAGAATTTTACCTGCAAATACGACAGAGTATCCGGAAGGTCTTACTGAGAGAATAAAAGCACAGTTTGACAATGTAATTTCCATCGACCCGAAAGAATACACACAAAAATTGGGTAATGCAAAATTTCTTAACGTATTTTTGCTTGGTGTACTGTCGAATTATGTTGATTTATCGGAAGATTGCTGGAAAGACGCTATCGAGGCACTTGTTCCGCAGGGAACTTTTGAAAAAAATTATGAAGCGTTTTTAATCGGAAAAGAATGTAAATAATGCAGAATTACGGCAAAAGAGCCGCAAACAGTTATTGACATGCATGTGAAAAAGAATTATTAACGTGAACGTTCTTCAGGGCAGAGTGAAAATCTCGACCGGCGGTAATATAGGTAATCTATCAGCCCGTGCATACCCCGTAAAAACGGTGTATTGATCCGTAAACAAACGGAGCCGACAGTAAAAAAGGTTGAACCCTTTTGAGTCTGGATGAAAGAAGATATGTACTGTTTCTATTTCTGTAGATTTTATTTCCCCTGAAGATATTAGAATTTTTTGGAATATCCGACGGGGTTTTTTTATGCCTGAGCATTATATGAAACGAGCTGTTGAACTTGCGGTTTTGGGAACAGGTTTTGCATCGCCTAATCCGCTTGTCGGTGCTGTCATTGTAAAAAACGGCGCGGTCATCGGAGAAGGATACCACCAAAAGTATGGTATGCCTCATGCGGAAATAAATGCGTTTTACGATGCGGATATGCGCGGCAATGACACCGCAGCTGCTGATTTATACGTTACGCTGGAGCCATGCAGTCATTACGGCAAAACTCCTCCATGCGCAGAGGAAGTCATAAGGCGCGGGATAAGGCGTGTATTTATCGGAATGAAAGACCCTAATCCGCTTGTAGCCGGACGCGGAATTGCAATGCTTCAAAAAGCCGGAATCGAAGTTTCATGCGGAATATTGGAACACGAATGCCGCAGAATAAATGAGCCGTTCATAAAATATATCACGACACATCTGCCGTTTGTATGCATGAAGTCGGCAATGACGCTCGACGGCAAAATTGCGTCATACACAGGCGATTCCAAATGGGTAAGCTGTGACGAATCCAGAGAATTAGTTCACCGATACCGCAATAAATATATGGCAATAATGGTTGGTTGTTCTACTGTGATTGCCGATAACCCCGAATTGACATGCAGACTGCCCGGCGGCAGAAATCCGCTTAGAATTGTAGTAGACAGCAAAGCGGTTTCTCCGGAAAATAGCAGCGTTTTTCAGATTGCGGAAGATAAAAAAACGCTTCTTGCCGTAACAAAAGCCGCCGACCGAAATAAGATAATGCGCTTGCGCAATGCCGGCGTAGAAGTTCTTGTGCTTCGGGAAGATGAAAACGGCAGAGTAGATCTGTGCGAGTTAATGAAAAAGTTAGGTGAAATGAAGATAGATTCCGTTCTTTTGGAAGGCGGCGCAACCGTAAATTTCAGTGCTTTAAAAGCCGGAATCGTCGACCGAGTCACAGTGTTTATTGCTCCCAAGATTATCGGCGGCAAAGATGCGAAAACACCGGTGGAAGGCGACGGAATACGGCTGATGTCGGAAGCGATTACTCTTGAGCAGACAGAAACCTCGATTGTCGGAAGTGATTTGCTTATAACCGGACTTGTAAGCAAGAAAAAGGAGATGTGATGTTTACCGGAATAGTCGAAGAAATCGGAACAGTGCTTGCGGTGTTTGACGGGAAAATCGTGATTGAGGCTTCCAAAGTTTTGGAGCAGAAAGCTTTGTCGGGAGCCAGCATTGCAGTAAACGGAGTTTGTTTGACGGTGGCCGATTCGTCGTTTGGGAAATTTACGGCCGATGTTATGCCCGAAACGCTGCGGCGTACCAATCTCGGGAAACTGTCGGCAGGAAGCCGTGTAAATCTCGAACGTGCAATGGCGGCGGACGGGCGTTTCGGCGGTCATATCGTAAGCGGTCATATCGACGGGATGGGAACAGTTGAAAGTTTGACTGCCGAAGGGAATGCTGTTTGGCTTACCGTAAGCTGTCCGCAGGAGCTGCTTCGCTTTATTTTGCCGCGCGGAAGTATTGCCGTTGACGGAGTTAGTCTTACCGCTGCAAAAGTAGGTGATTCGTATTTTAAAGTATCACTGATTCCTCATACGCGGCAGGAAACTACGCTTTTGAATCATAAGGCAGGCGATACGGTGAATTTGGAAACCGATATAATCGGCAAATATGTGCAGCGATTGATGATATGCGGCAATTGCGCACAAAACCAATCAGAAAGTAAACAAAAATTATCATACGAATTTTTAATCGAAAATGGTTTTTAATTTGAAAATTATAAACATTAGGGAGCGACAAAATGTTGGCAAAAATCGAAGATGCATTGGCTGCGCTGAAACGCGGAGAAATTATAGTAGTGGTAGACGATGAAAATCGTGAAAATGAAGGCGATACAATTTGTGCGGCGCAGTTCGCAACGCTTGAGAATGTGAATTTTATGGCGGCTCATGCACGGGGATTGATTTGTATGCCGATAAGCGAAAAGCTTGCCGCAAAGCTGAAACTTCCTCAGATGTGCTGTGAAAATACCGACAACCACAGCACGGCGTTTACGGTTTCCGTAGATCATATAAGTACGACAACGGGCATTTCTGCATTGGAACGTTCCGTTACTGCACAAAAAATTGTTGATGATACGGCGAAGCCCGAAGATTTCCGCCGTCCGGGTCACATGTTTCCTTTGACAGCCAGAGAAGGCGGCGTTCTTAAACGAAATGGTCATACGGAAGCTACGGTTGATTTGATGCGGCTTGCGGGACTTAAAGAGGCGGGGCTTTGCTGCGAAATCATGAAAGATGACGGAACAATGGCAAGATATGATGATTTGGCTGCATTTGCGCAAAAACATAATCTGCTTATGATCTCCATTGAACATTTGCAGGAGTACCGTCGCCGAAATGAGATGATGATTTCTCACGAAGCCGATGCAAAGCTGCCTACACGTTACGGAGAATTCAGAATTCACGGGTTTGTAGATAAAATTACCGCAGAGCACCATGTGGCGTTGGTTATGGGAAATCCAAAGGAGCATGAAAAACCGCTTGTGCGTGTTCATTCGGAATGTCTTACCGGTGATGCTTTCGGTTCCGCAAAGTGTGACTGCGGAGAACAGCTCGATTATGCGTTGAAAGCAATTGCAAAAGAAGGCTGCGGAGTGCTTATTTATCTGCGTCAGGAAGGGCGTGGAATAGGACTTATCAATAAGCTGAAAGCGTATGAGCTGCAAGAAAAAGGAATGGATACTGTGGAAGCGAATATCGCACTTGGATTTCCCGAAGATGCGCGCAATTATGCGGTCGCCGCACACATTTTGAAATCATTTGAAGTAAAAACGATCCGGCTTCTTACCAATAATCCGCAGAAGGTCGACGAGCTGAAAAAATACGGCATCGATGTTGCGCAGCGGTTGCCGATTGAAGCAGCCGCAAAGCCGACGGATTTGTTTTATTTGCAGACAAAAAAATTAAAAATGGGACATATCCTTGAGAAAGTAAAGGATGAAGATAGATAAAAAAGGAGTAGTTATGAAAATTGCAGAAGGAAATTATATCGGTACCGGTTTGAAAATGTGCTTGGTTGCAAGCCGTTTCAATGAATTGATTACGAATAAACTTGTGAATGGCGCGTTGGATGCACTTAAACGCCACGGTGTTGCGGATGATGATATTACGCTGGCTTGGGTGCCGGGAGCGTTTGAGATTCCGTTAGCTGCCGACCGTGCTGCTGCCAGCGGAAAGTACGACGGCATTATTTGTTTGGGTGCCGTAATCAGAGGTGCAACGCCGCATTTCGATTACGTTTGCGCCGAAGTTTCAAAAGGGTGCGCTGCTGCCGGACTGAAAAATAATGTGCCTGTACTTTTTGGCGTTCTTACGACAAATACAATAGAAGAAGCGATTGAACGAGCCGGAACGAAGGCGGGCAACAAAGGTTTCGATACGGCCGTAAGTGCCATAGAAATGGTTAATCTTTTGAAACAATTATAATGGACGATATTTTTAACCTTTACAAAGAGTGCCGATTATGCCCCAGAGCTTGCGGAACAGATAGATTTTTTGCACACGGAGCCTGCGGAGAATCGGCACGGTTATCTATAGAAACGGCAGTGCTGCATCATGGTGAAGAACCGTGTATTTCGGGCAGCAACGGAAGCGGCACAATCTTTTTTACCGGCTGCGGACTGCGCTGTATTTTTTGCCAGAATATGGAAATAAGTCAGAAGAAAATATCGGGAGCTGCATATTATACGGAAGACGATTTGGTGGATATTATGCAGAAACTTGCCGATTTGGGTGCCGCAAACATCAACTTTGTAACGCCGGATCATTACCTTGCGCATATTGTGTATGCGGTACATACGTTTCGTGCAAATGGGTATACCATTCCGATTGTTTATAACTGCAGCGGGTGGGAAACTGTCGAGCATTTGAAACTTGCGGCACAAGTCGCTGATATTTTTCTTATTGACTGTAAATTTTCACTGCCGGAAATCGCCGAATTTTGTTTGCGTACAAAAAATGAAACGTACACGCATGTTATATGGACTGCACTTGAGTTTTTGTATGAGCATGTGGGAAATTTGCAGCTTGATGAAAACGGAACCGCAAAGCGCGGCGTTTTGGTGCGTCATCTTGTGCTGCCCGGAATGACGGAAAACAGTCTTGATATTGTAAATGAATTATTTTTCCGTTTTGGCCCCGAAATTTATTTGAGCCTTATGGCGCAGTATACTCCGTCGTTCCTTGATTTGCCCGAAAACTGCACAAACGAAAAATGGCGAAAAAGTTTAGCGCGCTGTTTAACAAAAGACGAGTATCAAAGCGTTGTCGATTTGGCATTGGAACTCGGTTTTGAAAATGTGTATCTTCAGGAACTGCCGAAGCAGGATGACATGTATATTCCGAATTTCGCATCTCATAAAATGTTTGAGAAATGGTAACGCTTTATTCTCAAAATGCAGCCGTTGTGTTATATTGCGAAAAATTTACAGAAATGAGGAAAATGATGACAAAAGCAGATTTGTATAATCTTTTAAAAGAACGAGTGCTTGTACTTGACGGTGCTACCGGAACAGAGCTGCAAAAAAGAGGGCTGCCGTCCGGAGTCAGTCCGGAACATTGGGTAATGCAAAATCCGCAGGTAATACAGGAAGTTCAAAAATCGTATTTTGATGCGGGAAGTGATATTGTTTATTCGTGTACTTTCGGCTGTAATCGATTGAAACTGCAGGAATTCGGACTTGAAAATAACGTTTTCGAGATGAATAAGCGGCTTGCCGAAATCTCAAAGGAAGTTACTCCGGCAGGAAAATTCGTTGCCGGTGATATGGCGCCTACCGGACAGTTCGTTGAGCCGTTTGGAAATCTGCCGTTTGAAGAATGTGTTGACATATATAAAGAACAAGCCAAAGGGCTGCTTGCCGGAGGAGTTGATCTTTTTGTAATAGAAACGATGATTGATATTCAGGAACTTCGCGCTGCCGTAATTGCGGTTCGTGAAGTGTGTGATTTGCCGATTATTGCAACAATGACGTTTGGAGAAGACGGGTATACACTTACGGGAACAGATCCTGTTACTGCGCTTATTACATTGCAGTCGTTGGGAGTAAGCGTTTTTGGATGCAATTGTTCCGTCGGTCCGGATAAAATGCTGGAAGTTGTGCGAAAAATTAAACCGTTGGCAAAAATTCCCATTGTCGTAAAACCGAATGCCGGTTTGCCTAAACTGCGTGACGGTAAAACCGTTTTTGAAATGCCGCCGGAAGAATTCGGCTCTTTTGTCAATGATTTTGTGGAATCAGGTGTAAATGTGATGGGCGGCTGCTGCGGTACGTCACCGGATTATATTGCGCAGGTAGCGGCTCATGTAAAAGGAAAGACGCCTAAAGTTTGGCTTGAAAGCGAAGCCGGAATCAGCGGTTTATCGAGTGCACGCGGCCACGTATTTTTGAAACCGGGAACTCCAGTGAAAGTTATCGGGGAACGAATTAATCCTACGGGGAAAAAGAAATTTCAAGAAGCTTTGCGCGAGGGCAGATTTGAGGAGATAAAACGCTTTGCGGCGGAACAGGAAAAGTGCGGTGCCGATTTGCTTGATGTTAATGTCGGCATGGCAGGAATCGATGAATGCGCCGTTATGATGCAGGCAGTGGCAATGCTTTGTACTTCGAGTAAACTGCCTTTGGTAATCGACTCTTCAAACCCGGAAATTATAGCTAAAGCATTGCGGTTTTATCCCGGGCGGGCTTTGATAAATTCCATTTCACTCGAATCGGTTAAGCAGCCGCTGCTTGAAGTAGCGGCTAAATACGGGGCAATGTTTATTTTGTTGCCGCTGTCTGATGAAGAAGTTCCGGTTACGGCTGCCGGACGAATCGAAAATACCGAAAAACTTTTGAAACAAGCTGCGCAGTTCGGTTTTACAAAGGACGATATTGTAGTCGATTGTATTACAATGACTGTTTCCAGTGAACAGCGAGCGGGACTTGAAACGCTTGAATTTGTGCGGTGGTGTGCTAAAGATTTGTGTGTAAATACGACAATGGGGCTTTCCAATGTTTCATTCGGTTTGCCGGAACGCAAGTGGATAAACGGTGCGTTTTTGGCGATGTGTATTTATAACGGACTTTCTTCTGCAATTGCCAATCCTAACGAAATTGTTTTGATGAATTTAAAATATGCAGCCGACGTGCTTGTTCTCAATGACAAGGGCAGTATGATGTATGTTTCAAATGTTGTAAAGACGGATATGACTCCCGGCTCCGGAGGAACGGGGAAGAAGGAACGTGCGGAGAGTAACAACGTATTTGACTGCGTTGTAAACGGTGAAAAAGAAATTATCGTTGAGCGTGTAAAAAATATGCTTTCCGACGGAGTGAGTGCGGATGAAATTATCAACGGACACCTTATCCCCGGAATTAACAAAGTCGGCGAACTGTATGAGCAAAAGAAATATTTTCTTCCGCAGCTGATTGCCGGTGCAGAAGCCATGAAGACTGCGTTTTCCTCTCTTGAAACTCTCATTCGCAAAGAAGGCAGTGCGGAAGATGAAAAGCCTAAAATTGTTTTGGCAACGGTTAAAGGCGACATTCACGATATTGGAAAAAATATTGTCGGGATAATGCTTAAAAATTACGGTTTTGATGTAATAGATATGGGAAAAGATGTGGACAGCGAAAAAATCGTCGATACGGCGATGGCCGAAAATGCGGTGTTAATCGGGCTTTCGGCATTGATGACTACAACTATGATAAGAATGAAAGATGTTGTGGATATTGCACGGCGCAAAGGCTGCAAGGCAAAAATTATTATCGGCGGAGCGGTAATCACACAGGATTATGCCGATGAAATCGGTGCCGACGGATATTCAAAAGACGGGCTTGATGCAGTGCGTGTCGGGAAAAGGTTAATCGGCTTGGAATAATCGATAAGCGAATACGTTTATTTGGCAGTTGACGGCAGTTTGCATCAGCTGCCTTTTTCATTTTACTGCAGATTTATTTCCGAATTCTTTTGTTTTTCCAAGATTGCTTTGTAGCTTTTTTCAATATCCTTTTTTATGATGCCGACTCTGATTTTATTGACAAAATCAAAAAAGAACAAATATATTCCGAGCTTGTTTTTACATTCTTTTGAAGTTAAATGACTTCTTATTTCCTGCTTTAGTGTTTCTTCCTTTTTATAAAGCTGCTTTTTTAACAGAAAAAATTCGGGATTTGCCAATGCATCGT
Source organism: Spirochaetales bacterium (assembly GCA_022508205.1). Classification (GTDB taxonomy): domain Bacteria; phylum Spirochaetota; class GWE2-31-10; order GWE2-31-10; family GWE2-31-10; genus RGIG8597. The sequence continues at coordinate 1,641 of JAFLVQ010000050.1, read as the reverse complement.
CGATGTCGTCGGTTGTGAACATTTCGGGCAGATTTTCGGTTTTCAGCAAAGCGCGGTAGTACAAGTCGATATTGCAAAAACCAAGAAACGTTAATTCTTCCAATGCCTTTTTGAATTGTTCGGCCTTTTCCCGACTTTCATATTGAAACACTTTGTCTGACAATTTTTTTAACTGGTAATGAAGTTTTATGTCGATATTTTCAATGTCGGTGTAGTTTTGGCACCATAATGTTACACAGTCGATAAATGTTCTTTTGCCGAACTTCAAAACAAGCCGTTCCTGAAAAGTAAATCCTTCGTAATTGTCGTATGATTCGAGAAGAACGTCTTTTATGCGCTGTGCAATGGCGTCGTTTTGCGGAAGATTTTCTGCATGTATGAATGATATGCACAGGATGAAAAAAACGGTACTTATTTTTATTTTCACAATCATTCCTTTTTTACGGGAGTATCATTTATCAATCGTACTGCTGCAAAGTCTATTACAAGATAATAACTGTTATAGCATAACAATTGATTTTTTTCATAAAATAAGTTATGTACAGGCACAAAATGAACTCGCCCGTTTTCGGCAGAGCTTACAGTATGGGAGATTGCATAAATGAAAAAGATCGGCATTATCTACGGTGGAAAATCCGTAGAGCATGAAGTTTCCATTATTACCGGACTTCAAGCGTACGAAAATTTGGATAAATCGAAATATATTCCCGAACTTATTTATATCGATAAGGATGGAGATTGGTTTTTTGGCGAGAAAAAACTTAAAGATTTGAATATCTACAAAAATTGGACCAAGAAATGTGCAAAGCAGTTTCAGCCGTCGTTAAATAAAAAGGATAAGAAAAATATATTGACTTCCCTTGATGCGGCAGTCATCGCATGTCACGGAAATTACGGGGAAGACGGAAAATTGCAGAGTTTTCTTGAGTTCCTTGATGTTCCGTATACAAGCAGCGGAGTAGTCGGTTCTGCTTCGGGAATGGATAAAATCGTAATGAAAAGTATTTTTTCCGGAATTGATTTGCCGGTTCTCCCGTATATCTGGTTTACTCGTCATGAATGGATTGAAAATTCGCAGGAAGTAATAAAAAGGGTTCGGTATACACTTGATTATCCGGTATTCGTAAAGCCGGCCAATCTCGGTTCTTCGATTGGAATATCGATGGTAAATGATGAAAAAAGTTTGATAAACGCAATCGATGTTGCAAGCAAGTATGATTATCGAATAATTGTAGAAAAGGGGATTGTCAATTCCGTCGAAATCAATTGTTCCGCAATAATGAAAGATAATGTTGTGCTGACGTCTGTTTTGGAAGAACCCGTAAGATGGGAAAATTTCCTTTCGTTTGATGATAAGTACATTAATGCCAATTCCAAAACAAAAGGCATGGGGGCAATGGGGCGTAAAATCCCGGCAGATGTTACCGCCGAACAAAAAGAGCACATCGAGAATTATACGAAACTGATTTACAAAACTATGGACTGCAGCGGTGTAGTGCGTGTCGATTTTCTTATGGATGAATTGCGGGAACATGTTTACGTAAATGAAATAAATACGATTCCCGGCTCTTTCAGTTTTTATCTTTGGGAACATAATGAGCTGCCGTTTGCGAAATTGATTGATGTTCTTATTGAAGAAGC
>JAFLVQ010000005.1 GCA_022508205.1 Spirochaetales bacterium | reverse complement strand
CTGCCGGTTTGCGGATTTTGCATTTTTACAAAAATAACAGTTGCAATTAAATAAAAATTATATATAATCCGTTTTAGCTTTATGACCAGTTGGTCACTTTATTTTTTGTGAAGGGAGTTAAAAATGACAAATGATGAAATTTTTGAAAAAGTTAAAAAATTAATTGCTGAGAGATTGGCTGTAAATGAAAGTAAGATTGTTCCGGAAGCTTCTTTTATTGAAGATTTAGGTGCTGATTCTTTGGATACAGTTGAGCTGCTTACACAATTGGAACAGGAATTCAACATCACTATTCCTGATGAAGATGCTGAAAAAATTACCACAGTTGGAAGCGTTATTGAGTATATCCAAAAGAATGAAGCGTAAGTAAATTTTTGATTTTTGAGAAACGAGCCTTTATAAAAAACCGATAAGTTTTTTTATAAAGGCTTTTTTATTGGGAAAAGAACATATAATTGCGGAGTTAAACTTGGAAGCAAAAAGAAGAAATGAATTAAAAGATTTTCTGAAAGTACAAAAATTGAAATTCAATGACCTCGAACTTCTTGATTTGGCATTGTCGCATCGTTCATTTGCTAATGAAAAAACATCGGGAGCCGAAAATAATGAAAAATTGGAATTTCTCGGCGACTCGGTTTTAGGTTTGATTATCACTGAATTTCTGTATAGAAATTATTCGGCTTTAAATGAAGGGGACTTTGCCAGAGTGAAATCATTTGTCGTAAGCGAAGAAATGTTGTCTGCGCAGGGCAGAAATATTGGCTTAAATAAATTGATAAAAATCGGGCATGGCGAGGAAATGACCGGCGGACGGGAAAAAAAGGCAATAATTGCAGATGCGTTTGAAGCCTTTTTAGGTGCAATGTATATTGATTCAAAATATTCGAGAGTCGAAGAATTTGTTGTTCGGCTGTTTTCGGAAGAGATTAAACTTGTAATAAATGAGCGGCATGGGCAGGATTATAAAACTATGCTGCAGGAATTTGTTCAGAAAAAATACAGGGATTGCCCGCAGTACCGCCAAATCTCGGAAAGCGGTCCCGAACATAATAAGACTTTCCGAATGGAAGTCCTGATTGATAATAAAATTATTGCGCAGGCAGAAGGAAAATCCAAGAAAGAAGCCGAAAAGAACGCGGCGAAAATCGCATATTACAAAGTTACGGAAAATTTGAATAAAGCCGAAAAACGAAATACCGAAAATTGCAAAACAAAATACCGCCGTAAAAAAAGAGGTTCTGCTTTATGATTTCTGTTTCAAATATAAAAATAGGCGATAAGCATTTTATTCCGGTGCAAACAATGCTGAAAAATCCGGTATGGGAAATCGATAAGACACTGGAAAAAATCAGAAAACTTGAAAATATCGGCTGTGATATTTTAAGAATTACAATCCCCGATATGCAGGCTCTTGAAGGCTTAAAAGAAATATTGAAGGTCACGAAAATCCCAATTGTAGCCGATATTCATTTTGATTACAGACTTGCGATAGCTTCCGTAGAAGCCGGAGTCCATAAAGTGCGTATTAATCCGGGAAATATCGGAGATAAAAACCGTGTCCGCAGCGTGATTGACTGTCTGAAAAAACACGGTACTCCGGTGCGAATCGGGATAAATAAAGGTTCTTTGCCGAAACATTTAAAAGAAAGATACAAAGATCCGATAAGAGTAATGATAGAATCGGCAAAGGAAGAGGTCGGATATTTTGAAGAAGCCGGATATAATAATATAGTTCTTTCGTTCAAATCTTCTACTGTTATGCAGACAATTGCCGTTAATCGCCTTGCGCATCGGGAGTTTGATTATCCTCTGCATATCGGAGTAACCGAAGCAGGTGATTTGATTGACGGAACTGTGAAAAACAGCATCGGAATAGCAACGCTTTTGCAGGAAGGAATCGGCGATACAATCAGAGTAAGTTTGACTGCGCCGGAAGAAGAGGAAGTCAAAGTCGGCGTGAAAATTCTCGAAGCGTTGGGAATGCGTGAAAGCCGTGTGGAAATTATAAGCTGTCCGACTTGCGGACGAACTCAAATAGAATTGGCAAAACTGGGGCAGCAGGTAAAAGCCCTTGCCGAAGGGAAGCGTTTTTATAAGAATTTGAAAATTGCTGTAATGGGCTGTGTTGTCAATGGTCCGGGAGAAGCCGGTGAATGCGATTTCGGAATTGCCGGCGGAAAAGAACAGTCGATTCTATTCAAAAATGGTGAAAAGCTGAAAGTTATCAAAAACAACTGTATTATGCCCGAAATCGAGCAGCTGTTGACGGAGTATTATGAGAAAGACTAATCTGCTAATTTTATTTTTATTGCAAGGTCTGTGGGTTTTTGCGGCAAATGACCCCAGCTGGGTGCATCTTAAAAGAGCTGAAAATCTTACAGCTAAAGGTGAATATTCGGAAGCGATGAGTGAAGTTCGCAAAGCCAGAGCTTGCCATATTGACGAAGCTTTGATGCGCTATTGGAATAAACTTGTTGTGGAAAATCCCGATAAAACAGAGTACGAATTGAAGAAACTTTTGCAGAAAGAAGAGCAGAAACTTAAAGTTTCGGACAATTATCCTCAATATCATAATATTGTCGGGGATTTATATGTAAAAACGAATTTTCTTTCGGAAGCAGAGCGTGAATATAAACTTGTGCTTGAACAACAGGATTTTCTCGATTATCCCGACGAAATACTGAATGTGCACTATAAGTTAGCCGAACTGTACAGCGTTCGCGGTGATTTGGATCTGGAAGAAATGACCTACCTTAAAATCATCAGCGAATTTATTGCAACGAAAAAAGAGTCGTACTGGGAAAGAATTCGCTACAACATTCGCCAAGATATTACACTTTCGCATATATTCAAAGTTTACAGATTGGACAACGGAATGAAATATTTTAACGCGCTTTACAACATCGGGCGTCATGCAGCTATTGCGCAGAAACGCGATGAGTCGCTGTTTTATTTGGGATGCGCAGCGATTGTTTGGATGACACATTTCAGTGACGAGATTCGCAAGAGTCAGCCGGATTTTCATTATACCGGACCGGTGAATTTCATTAATTATATAAATAACCCTGCATTCAAAATTGTGCTTACCGAGGATTTCGTTTTTGACAAATTGATGTTTTTTATCGGATATAATCATTTTTTAAATGGCAATGTTCAGGAACGTGACCATTATTTTAATTTAGCGAAAAGTTTTGCTGCCAAAACCGGACGTGAAAATGCAGTTGGTGATTTTATAGATTATTTGGTTGCCCATCCGGAACATGTGCTCACATATCAGGAAATTTTAAAATGACTGTGACAACAAAAAAAATTGTGCCGGTATTTTTGTTCTTGATTATTTTGTGCGGATGCTTTGATGGCAATAAAAACCTTAATATCGAAATTGAAATGGTTGAACCGGAAATTTACGCAAGATATATGACGATGATTGCCGGAGCTGCAAGTAAGCCAGATTTATACTACAGTGATGAAGCAATGCTCGGTTTGAAACTTTCGCGTTTTGTTCAAAACAAGTGGGAAATAACATACCTCGACCAGCTGGATACTCAGGAACATTTTAATCCGGTAATGGGAAAACATTTTTTACTGCACGACAAAATATTTTATCTTGATTATCAATCCGAAAATCGAATTGTATTGAAACAGCTGACGGAAAAAGACGAGGGCGGTTTTCTTGCCGATGGGACGCGAATTTCATGTTCTAATTTTTATGTCCTTCAGGATTTTCCCGAAAGTGAGCCGCTTCTTTTTTATTATGACAACGGAATTTTGAAAGCAGCAATCCTTGAAGAGCAAAGATATATTGAAGAATTGGAATTTGATACCGAAAAATTCCGCGATGTCGAAGAATTTCATGTTTTCAAAACGTTAGATTATTACACAATGGTATACAGTGGCAGCGGCGGACTGTTTTTGGTTCGTTTGGCGTTGAATAAAGATGAGAAAAGAATCGAAGTGGAAAGTCTTTTGCAGATTGACAGCGGAGTAGAGCAATTTCATGCAGTGCTGTTTGATGATGACGTGACGATTTTGTATTACTCAAGAGAATATCTTTTAAGCTGTTACCGAGGCGGAACAAATCAGAAAATCGGTTATTATCCGGAAATACATTTCCTAAATGTCAATTATCACAAAAATCAGCCGGTATTTACTATATGCGCTCCCGATAAAGAGTCGAAAAATCAGCCTGTTTATGCAGTTTATTTCATCCATGGCGATTTATCGGGAAATAAAAAATGGCGCGAAGATTTGCTTGTTCGCTCCGATGCTCCGTTTATTGCGTGCAGCACGTTAGATACCGACGATAATTTCTATACATTGCTGTCAGGCAATTTGCTGCAGCTGCTGACAATTTCCGCATCTGGATTATAATGCGAACAATCGAATAATGCGTGCGGTTTTGCCGTAATTATTGCAATTGATTTTCAGTATTCAACTTATATGTCGCTACTCGACTGGGTATATGTCGCTACTCGACATATACCTCGTCATCACACAGAACAATTTTTCCTTCATCTTCCAGCTGCTTTAAGTAGTTGATAAAGTCCTTGCGTTTTTCCAGAACTTCGCTCTTTTTTACAGCTCCCAAAAGTTCAATCTCATGACGAATGACTCCTGCCCGCCGCTGGCTCACACAGCTTAAAAAAACATTTTTTATTGCATCGGAAGCACCTTTCAGGAAAAATGCGATCTCATTGTTAGGGTAATCTTTCAATCCTTTTTCGAGTTCCTTTTTAGGCAGCCGCAGAATATCCGTAAATGTGAAAACCTTTTCTTCGATTTCTTTAGCCAGCTCTTCATCTTCGTCAGCTACGGCCTGAATAATTTGCTGAACGTTTTCTTGGTCGCAATTTCGTAGAATATCGATAAGTCGCTGTTTGCCCAATATAGGAATTTCCGCACTGTTGGTACAAATATCTTTTGCTTTTGCATTAAGTTTGCCGATTATCATTTTGCTGATGTCACTGTTGATTTTCGATTTGCCGTTAATCATTTGCAGAATCGAAACAGAGCGTTTTGGAGGAAGAAATTTTAGGATTTCGGCGGAACGAACGGGCGCAAGCAGCGTCAGTACGGTAGAGATAACCAAATCGCTTTCATTTTTCAGCAAGTCTTTTAGCTGCACGGGAGAAAGGCGGTTAAGATATTCGTACTCCTCTACGCCGGCTTCTTCCTCCAGTTTCATAAAACGCGTGCTTCCGTCGGACAATCCAAACATCAGCTGCAATAATGTACGCAGGAATTCGCGCCCTGTCGGAAGTTCACCCCAACCGTCTTGCGGAGTTTGCAGCCCGAATACGGCTTGTGTTTCGTTAATATCCTCTTCTGTAATATTTCCAATACGCTGCAATTCCTTAAAAATTTTATGCTGCTCATCGGGAGAAAACTGAGTCGCAACTTTTGCTGCTTTATCCACACCTAAAAGTATCAGAAAAACCGCGCTTTGGCGCAGACGCGATTTTTTGTCGCTTTGAACTTCGGGAATCGGCTCTTTTATGAACGGACGGTTTTCATTGTCTGCGGCAGTATCGATCGGTTTCTCAATTGGGATATAATCTGCTTTACTGATTTTTTCAAATGTCGCTTTTTTTACTTTCTTGGGCGCAGGTTTTTCTTCTTCGATTTTACCGTCTTTTAAATCTTTTGAAGATATTTTGCGGGGGAAAAAAACTTCGACCTCTGCCTGTGTGTTTTTTAAGCTGTTACGTATTATTTTCAAATCTTTTTCATCAGTATTATTGTCTGTATTTGCTTGATTTTTTTTATAAGCATTAAAAATAAAATTGTTTCCGGCCAATGTTCCCCCTCCTCGAAAAGCAATTTATGCTATTTTGAAGTAATACAAATTTGTAATAATAAATGCAAGCATATTAGTGTCACCGCTTATAATTTGCGAATAAATCTTCCGATTTTTTGCGCAGTTTACATGACGCTACTTTTATTTCATCCAAATTGCCGGCAGCAAAAATTGCGGATACGACAGCTATTCCGGCAGCTTTGCTTTTTTCCAGCTGCGTCATGTTGCTTTCGGTGATTCCGCCGATTGCAACGACGGGAATTTTTACCGCACTGCAAATTTTTTTTAATGTCTCGAAAGAAACATGTGCGGTGTCGGTTTTGGTTGAAGTGGCAAACATAGCTCCGACTCCCAGATAATCGGCACCGCATTTTTCCGCATAGACGGCCGCTTCTACAGTTCTTGCCGAAACGCCGATAATTTTGTCGTTTCCCCAGCACTTTCGTATTTCATTCACGTCTGCGTCATTCTGCCCGACATGAATGCCGTCGGCATCGCATTTTATCGCAACGTCTACATTATCATTGATTATAAGCGGAACATTAAACCGCGATGTTATTTTTTTTACGGCGATTGCCGCCGACAGAAAATCTTCGTCATTCATATTTTTTTCACGCAGCTGCAATATCGTAACTCCACCGGAAAGTGCTGCCGATATTTGATCTTCCAAAGTATCGTCAATGCACCATTTCCTGTCTGTAATCGCATACAGCCGCAGCTGTTCGCTTGATATGTTCATTTTTAATCCTTGTCGAAATACTCGATTAATTTTCCGTAATAGCGATCCATGTCTCCCGCGCCCATAAGGCAGACAACTTCATTGCTGTCGATTTTATCTTTTAAATTTTCGGCAATTGTCTGCGGAGCACCGCAGTATTCCGTATTTGGATTTAAACAGGCGGTTTTTTCTGCCAGTATCTCGGAACTGACCCGTTCTGCCCATTCTTCTTTTTTTTCGCGCGCCGGGTAAATATCTATAAGCGAGATTTTGTCTGCCGCAGCAAGTGCCGATGCAAAATCATCAAGAAAATTAAAAGTTCTGGAAAATAAATGCGGTTGAAAAATAATATGCAGCTTATGCTGTGAGTAAATACTGCGAATTTCGCTGATAATATGGCGGATTGATTCGGGAGAATGACCGTAGTCCGTAATGAAAATCGGTTTATTGCCGCAAACATCGAAACGCCGCTTCATCCCCGTGAAACGCTTCAGACCATAAGCTGCATCTTCATGCGTCATACCCAATTCCAGTGCCGCCAAAACGGCTCCGGCTGCATTCAGTGCCAAATAACCGGGCAGCGCGGGAACAAATAAATCCAGCGGAGTTTCATGCACAGCTTCCAGCGTAAAATAATTTCCTTCAAGCGACAGTTTGTGATTTGTAATTGTCCAGATTTTCGTTTTATCGACGCTGCTTTTTTCCAGTAGCGCAGTTTCTTCCGGAAAACCGAACCACGTAATATCGGTAAAATTATATTCTCGGACAAACTCTATTATATTCGGTGTCGCGTGAAGAATCTGCTTCTTCTTGCCAACCATACCGTTAAAAAAATGTGCAAACGACGCTTTGTAATCGGCAAAATCCCGATAGGTTTCCGGGTGTTCAAATGCAAAATTTATCATAATGTTGATTTCAGGGTGATAATTATGAAAGTTGCGGTTGTATTCGTCGCCTTCAAGGATATAAGTACTTCCTTTTCCCATGAAAATATTAGAGTCTCCGGACGGCATTTTCATCTGTGCTCCCAGTATCGAAAGCGGCGCCCATTTTGTATCCCGCAGAATTGCGGTAAGAATTCCGGCGGTAGTTCCTTTTCCTTCGCTGCCGGAAACGGTAATGCCGGTTCTGCCTTCTTCAAGCAAATAGTTTCCGATAAAAGTTTCCCAGCTTTCCTGCGGAATCGCGCGTTTTTGTGCTTCTTTAAATTCGGGATTATCCGGTGCAAGCGCTTTTACTGCCGGTGAATACAAAAGCAAATCCGGTGTGTCATTTAGATTTTCCGCAGCGTGCCGATAAAAAATTTTAATTCCTTTTTGTTCCAAATACTGTAAATCGTCACGCTCCGTTCGTTCCGAACCGGAAACACGTACTCCTTTTTCGCAAAGATATTCGCCGATAGCAGAGCACGCGCAGCCGCCTATTCCCAAAATATGAACATATTTTAATTGATTCATTGTTTTTTCTCCTTGTTAGCAACGTAAAATAATAAAACCATAAAAAATCATTTTCTTACATTTTTAATAATTTGTTCGGCATTACTGAAAATGTGCGCGGCACAATCATCCAAATTCTGCTGCCGTATTGACGACACCTGCTGCAGTGCACCCTGCAAAGTTTCCGGTGCAGCCATATCGGTTTCCGTAAGAAGTCGATTCGCCGGAACCGCAGCGACTGCCGATGCTGTTTTTCTGCTTAGTTTTAATAATTTTTCCGAGAAAGAAAAGTATACATCGTAACGGCTCAATTTTTGAACTTCCTGCACTGAACCGCAGAACCCGTGAATAATAATATCGGCAGTATTGTTTTTTTTGCGGAACCGTTCCAAAATCGGCGGCAGCAAATGAAACGCTTTTACACAGTGCAGAACAATTGCCGGACAGTTGATTTTTGCGGCGACGGTAAGCTGACGTTCAAATATGATTTTCTGCATTGGCAAATTCGGTTTGCACGAATCAAGCCCGATTTCTCCCATCGGACTGTTTTTATATTTCAAAAAAAGAGATTCAAGCTGTACCAGTGCATCTTCAAAATTATTTTCCATATAAGCTGCCTGCCACGGATGAATTCCGAAAGAAAACGGAATATCGTGCCGCAATGAGAAAAAAGCCTGTTGTTCCGAATCTTCGGCGGAAAAAGGTCTGTCCGCCAGTGCCGAACCGATACATATATCGGCAATGCTTTTTTCCGGGAAATGAGTGTGAATATCGGAAAGTTTCATCGGTTTTTGATTCGTTCTACGGAGATTGTATCCAGATTTATAACAAGCAGCGTCAGATCATCTTTTGCATTTTCCAGCGACATAAATGAGTTTAAATCATTAATAATCGCATTTTTCAACGTTTCTGCGCTTTTTCCTCTGTTGCGCAGAGTGATGGCTTCCAAACGTTCGATGCCGTATCGTTCCCCGTTATTGTTTGTCGATTCCGTGATTCCGTCGGTATACAAAACAATTTTGCTTGCATTTTCCGTTGATATAACGGTTGTTTGCAGCGGTAATTTTTCTACATAGCCGATAATCGACGAATTCGGAAACAGCCGCTGTAATGTGCCGTCTTTCTGAATCAGCAAAATTTCGGTCAGTGCGGCATTTGAATATGTCAGAATGTTTGCTGCCAAATCCAGTTCTCCGTAAAATGCCGCAAGATATTCCTTGTTTGCGGTGATTTTGCAAAGGTCGAGATTGACTTGGCGAATTACATCTTCCGGAGTGGCATACAGATAAATATTTTTCTGAAATGAAATTTTTGCCATCATTGTTACCATTGCGGCCGGTATTCCGTGTCCGCATGCATCCGCAATCACAAATGCGTATTTGGAATTTCCCAAACTTACTATATCGTAATAATCTCCGCTGAGCTGCTCCATCGGACGATAAAATCCGGCGCAGTCGATTTCCGTAAATGATGTTTTCGGAATGATTGCTTCCTGAATTCTTCGCCCCATCTGCATTTCCGCTTCGATTTGCTTTTGGATATGCAAAAGTTTGTTATTGTAAATTTCCAGCTGACTGGTACGCTGCTTAACCTGATTTTTCATTTCTTCACTGTAGTTCTGCAAACTTTCCGCCATTGCATTGAAGGAAGCCGAAAGAACTTTCATTTCCAAATTTTGATTGAAATCGGCACGGATGAAAAGATTGTGCTCCCTGAATCTTCCCACAAGCTCACAGTATTTCTGAAGCGGCAATACAATGACTTTTTTCAAGACCGAATGCAGAATCGTAATCAACACTATCGCCATTATAATGAACTGCATCAATGTCAAAAGAATATCACGGCTAAGCTGTTTGAATAAATAAGATTTCGTTGTGATAATAGTGGCTCTTCCTATTTCCTGTTCATCGCCGTTTGAATGAGTGTGGAAAATTTTTGCATTTGAAATACGTTTTGCAGCTGTTTGATTGATTGTTTTTTCGGTCTCTTCGACAGATATTTTGTCTTTGTTTTTTGTAAGACCGTAAATAAGCCTGTTGTCTTCATCATACAGTGTTATCAGACTGACGAAATCATTTTCGATTTCAATCTGCATTATATTTTCTATCCAATCGGTGTTATAGTTCCACAGTGGCCAGTCAAGGTTGAAACTAAGCCGTCTTGCCAATAAATCGACATTGTGTTGATGTTCTTCTTGTCCGTTTTTATATTGCAGAATACTTGCTGTTCCGCCCATAACTACCATTATGCAGGAAACAATTGCGATTATAATGTAGTTTATCAATACAGAAAGTTTTGCCATTTTCAATCTCGTTCAAAATAAGAATAAAGATAATTTTCTTTATATAGGATTTATTTATAATACATCTCACATAAAAAACTAATTTTTATTAACTATAAAATGGATAAAATTAACCATATTTTTCGTTATTTATACAAATAATGTAATACATGACTTTTTTTTAATGCAGCAGCTGCTCCTGCCGATGAAAAAATTACCTTATCGTACTTTTTCATTTTTTCAAAATACTCTTTACCTTCCTGTAAATTCTGCCCGGTGTAATTAGATTTTTGCGCCTGAAAAATTTTTTCAGCTGATCGTACATGTAATCATTAACGGCTATTTTTTCGGGAAAAGAAGTAATTTCGTAATCTATCGAATCGCGTACAATCTGCAGCGGCGACGAATAGCAATTTTCTCCGCTGCTGTCTAATCCTTCGTTGCGTACCAACGTTTTTTGCGGGGCGAGGCAAAGTCCGCCGTGTTCAAAAATCGTCGCTGCCCAAAAGATAGCCCATGTGTCGATTTTTCCGCTGCGGTTGCGTAAAATTTGTTTCCAGCGGTTTTCGGTTCCTTCGCTGTTGAAGTGATAAATGTCTTTGCGCGAAAATGCAGTGCAGTAATATTCACAGTCTTTTTTGTAGTACTGCCAGCGGTCTGCCCATGTTGCCCAGCCCCAGCATTCCATTACCGGATAAAAAAACGCGCTTCCCGGAGACTGCGCTTTTACCGGATTTGTCCAAGCGTTGATGTGCCAAACTTTCGACGAATTTTTATACAGTTCAAGCGCTTTGTTCATATATGTAAGAAAATATTTTCCCGTAATAATGTCATCTTCGAGGATAATCGCCCGCTTGTGTTTTTCCATCACTTGCGAAACTCCCCCGATTATGGATGCGGCAAGTCCTTTGTTTTCGGCAGATTCTTTTATGTGAATGTCGGCGCACCACTTTTTGCTGTGTACAATTCTGCGCGTCTGTTCAATCTTTTCGATTTGTTCCCGAGATGCACCGTTTTTTGTACCGTCGCAGAATATGTAAAGATCGGTTTGATTCGACAGATAATTTTTTTGCAGTGCTTCGAGTGTTTTTTGTGTATGTTCCGGACGATTGTAAACAAAAAGTATAACAGGCGACAGACTCATAATCCTCTCCGTAACTATTTCAGAGTAAACCGATATTATATGAAAGATTGAAAAAGTTACAAATAAAATTATTTGTTTAAAAATAAAAATCTTCGATTGTATATTCAATGTTTATTTCCAAATAATCGCAGTGTTCCGATTTCAAATATGCACAATACGCTCTTGAAATAAACCATTTGTAGAAACGTTCTTTTGTTCTCGACGTTTGATAGCGGCAGTTTTCCATGAATTTTCTTTGATACAAGGCAAGCATTCTTCTGTTGTCGTGATTTCTGCACTTTCCGAAATGTATTAAAAATTCATCCTCCTCACTGAAATTTAACAATAAAGGAAAAGACTTTTTCACTTTGATAAAACTCCTTCATTCATAATTGGCATAAAGATTATGAGAATATTTTATAACTCCGATTAAGATAATAACAAATGAGGTTTTTTCAAAGCGGAAAATTATAAAGGCACCTCGAAAGACACTTTCTTTAGTGTAATAAGAAGATATTTTTATTCTTGTAAATAACGGGTATTAACCCAATTCATCGCTTTTTCCGCGCTGAATTCCGATTGTCCCTGCCGAAAAAGTATGTCGCTTTTGAAGAAAATTTCGTCTAAAGGCTCATCGGTAATGTACGGAACTGCCATTACCTGCATTCCGGCGCGAAGTCCCGCTTCTATTCCGAAAGCGGAATCTTCAACTATAAGACAGTTTTTTGGGTCTGAATGAATTTTTTTTGCGGCTTCCAGAAAAATATCCGGTTCCGGTTTGCTTTTGCCTACTTCATCGGAGGAAATAACAGCATCGAAATATTGATTCAGCCCCAAATGATAAACCAAGCGGTTCAAAATCGATGATGATGTGCCTGATGCCAATGCAATGGGAATGCCTTCGCGCACAAGCATTTTAATGAACAACATCATTTCGGGATAAATCGGAGTATTTTTCAACGCAATGTCGAGGTACAGTTGATTTTTCCGTTTTGCCATATCTTCTACTGTTGTGGGCAGATTGTAACGACGATTGAGCTCTTCCATCATTGTGGTATTGCCGCGCCCGATAAATTCTTTTTTCATATCGAAAGTAAAATGTATTCCATATTCCGCCATAAGAAGTCGGTCGGCTTCATAATAATTAGGTTCGCTGTCGACGACTGTTCCGTCGAAATCGAAAATTACCGAATCAATTCTCATTTAGTTCCCCCGTAAAAAATAATAGATTCCGTTGTTTTGCCAGCCGGCATCGTTTTGAAAATACTGCTTTACAGTTTCAAGATACTGTCTGACATTTTTTGCCCGGTGAATTTTTTTGATAAACAATTCGCTGTTTTTCAGATGAACGGCGGTATATTCCCAAAAGCCTTTCATTTTATGACAAAGTCCTGCCGGTTTACTGTCAATATTCTTGTTTGCTGAGCCGAAGTCACTGTCAAACGAATTGAAAATTTCATCATGGAAATCATGTACTGTTTTTATTTTTATATCATCGGCGAAATCCTCATTGCCGCAGAGTCGGCGTGCCATAAAAGGGTCGGATAATGCTCCGCGTCCCAACATGAAATGCGTTGCAGTCGGAAACAATTTTTTGATGCGGAAAAAACTTTCGTCGTCGAAAATATCTCCGTTGTACACAATCGGTTTGCCGTAAAGAGCGGCAGCTTCGGCGAACAGTTCAAGGTTCGGTTTGCCGGAATACGCCTGTTTCCCGGTTCGCGGATGAATTATCAATTCCGATATTGGATATTGAGAAATAACTTTCAGCACATCATAAAAATCATTTTCATCATGCAGCCCCAGCCTCATTTTAATCGAAAGTCTGCACGGAATATCTTTCATTGCTTCACTTAGCACCTTATCTATAAGGTCAGGATAGGGCAAGATGCCGCTGCCTCGTTTTTTGCGTGTAACAGTGGGAAAAGGGCAGCCGATATTCCAGTTTACTTCGCGGTATCCCAATGCAGCTATCCGCATGATAAGCCCGCGCATTAACACGCCGTCGCAGGACAAAATCTGCGGAATCAGTTCAATATCGCTGTTTAAAAGTGTACGATTTTTTGTCGCAGATATATCTTTTAACAGATTGGGATTTTCTGCATTTGTATTTACCGCAGATATGAACGGAGCGTAATATTTTGACATTCCGCCGAAATATTTATGGAAAGCGTTGCGGTATGAACTGTTTGTAATACCCATAATCGGAGCTAAACTGAAAATCATGCGGGTTTTTTAACAAATAAAAATATTCATTGTCAAATCCAAAAATCGGTTGTTGTTTCATTTTTGAAAAACGATTGAATAAAAGTATGAAATGTTATAAGAATTAACAGGTTCCCGGTCACGACATTGTTGTCAATCTGAAAAAGGAGTCGGATAATGAAAAAAATCGGTTTAATTTTTGTTTTGATTTGTATGCTGACAGCGGTTTTGAATGCGGCTGAAATCGAAGAATCTACGGAAAATCTTCGGAATGACGAGCTGCCTCAGGATGAATTAAACAAACAAGATTTGAATGAGCAAATGGAACGGGAAATGGCAACATTTCGGTTTGATAACGTGAATCTTTATAAAAGTAAAGTGCAAAGTGCCGGCGGAGATTTTGCGGCAAATACAAAATATTATGTGCAGCTCGGTTCCGGTGAATATGTCAATCTGCCTTTTTTGGCGAGGAAAATGGGCAACGAACGGCTTGCGAAAGATTTGACATGGGGGCATTATTACAATTCGTTTAAAGTAGGTTTTTTTATAAGTTTGATTACCGGAGTTGCGCTTGATGTCGGTGCGGTGATACTTACCGTCGGATATGCAACAAAGGATTATGTATTAGGCGATGCATTGTATCATCAGGATGCGGCTTTGGGCTGGGGGATTACGCTTTTTGCGTTTTCGACATTTTCCATTACCGGAATTATTACCTTTGCGGTAGGTATGGCAAAAGGTGCGCGTTACAATTACAATGTGATTAAAGCCAAGACGCTGGTGGATCAATACAATTTGTCTATAAAACGCAAATACGACAAGATGATGGGGTTTGATGTTCAGGGAACGGGCAGCGGCGATATGCGTTTTTGCATGGAAATGAAGTTTTAGGAATAATTATGACACCATCCGAATTTGCGGCTGATTACAATTCATTTCTTAATGACTGCATTGATTTTTTTACGGACAAGATGCGCGGCAAGCATCGTTCGTTTGATTTTTCTGCATGGGATACTGATGACGAACCGGAAAGACATGCGGCAGTACAGGCAAATACCGAAAATCGGCAACCAAACTGCAACCACAACACATTGTCTCAGCCGAACGTTTCGGCTCAAGTAAAAAGCAATACGTTGGCGATGATTGAAACCGGGCGAAAGATTTTGAAGTGCCAGGCTTGCGCTTTGCATAAAAATTCGGCAATGCGTTTTCCCGGCTGCGGTTCTGTTTCATCACGGATATTCCTTATTGCGGAACCGGTTACGCCAATGGAAGAACGGGAACGGTATGCACTTTCCGCAGCGGCGCGAACTTTTTTCGATAAATGGCTTACCTCGATAGGTTTATCGGAAGATGATTTGTTTGTTACCAATATCTTAAAATGCTGTCTTGGAAATTCCAATCCGTCTGTCGAAATGATCGACACATGTCGTAAACATTTGAATGCGCAGATTGAACTTGTCAATCCGCAGATTATCGTAACACTCGGACAGCTGCCGATTTCTTCGTTAAAACGCGCTGCCGTTAATCTTGCGGCGGAGCACGGAATCCCCGTAAAATATAATGACAGAACAGTACTTCCGCTTTTTTCTCCGGCATTTGTTTTGGCTAATCCGGCATTTAAAGCTCCGTTGTGGGAAGATTTGAAAAAATTAAAGTCAATGCTCGGTAATTCATGAAATATATAGAAGTTGCACTTTCTCTTCCATTGGACGGAACTTTTACATATACAGTTTCTCGGGAGCAGAATCCGGAAAATCAGCCGCTTTTCGGACGCAGAGTGCTTGTTAATTTTCGCAGCCGCAAACTTACCGGCTATGTTGTAAGCGAAAGCGATACGGTAACTTCGGCGTACAGCATAAAAAATATTGAAAAGATTATAGATAAAACGCCGATTTTTCTCCCTTTCATGCTTGATTTTGCGAAATGGATTGCGTCGTATTATTTTTGCTCTGTCGGAGAAGCATTGTCGCTGATGATTCCGCGCGCGGTACGTCCGAAACCGTTTGCCGTTTTGCCGGTGAGTTCGGTATCGGAAACAACGCTTACTCCGGAACAGCAGGTGGCGTACGACGGCATAAAAAATGATTTGCGGCATAATCAAACTTTTTTTTATCTTTACGGAGTTACCGGTTCGGGGAAAACCGAAGTTTACATTAAACTAATGGAAGATACGATTGCGGCGGGAAAGAGTGTAATTTTTCTTGTGCCGGAAATAGCCATGAGTTACCAAACACTCGAAAGGCTGCGCGCAAAATTCGGAGATTTGTGCGCTGTTCTTCATTCGGGCTTGACGGGCAGTACAAGACTTGGTGAATATCTGCGGCTTTTCAATGGCAAAGCTCGGATTGCCATAGGTCCCAGAAGTGCACTTTTTGCACCGTTGGCTGATATTGGCTTGATAATAATCGATGAAGAACATGACGGAGCATACAAATCCGATGAATCTCCGCGTTTTCAAGCCAGAAGCGCCGCCTTTCATCTTGCAAATAGTATGCATGCTGCTGTTGTACTTGGTTCTGCAACGCCGTCTGTAGAATCATGGTATTATGCACAGAAAGGTTTTTTGAAATTGTATACGCTTTCGCAGCGCTATCAAGGTGTGCAGCTGCCCGAAGTACGGATAATCGACACTTCGACATTATCACAGGAGCGCATATTGTCTCCCGAAATGGCAGCGGAAATAAATCGTCGACTTCAAAACGGTGAGCAAATTCTGCTGCTGCAAAACAGACGCGGATTTTCAAGTTGTTTGCAGTGTTCTTCGTGCAAAACAGTGATTGAGTGCCCCAGATGCTCGGTGAATCTGACTTATCACCAAGTAAAGAAAAAATTAATCTGTCACCGCTGCGGTTATACTTCCGGGATACCGACGGTTTGCCCGGAATGCGGCGAAAAGAAATTCAAGAAAATCGGTGCGGGAACGGAAAAAGTGGAAGATGAAGTACGCAGAACGTTTGCGGGTGTGCCGCTTGTTCGGATTGATTACGATACCGTGCAGAATACCAAGAATCTTCAAGAAATATTTCGCCGTATTTCAGATGGAGAAATTAAAATTATCATCGGAACGCAGATCATTGCCAAAGGACTTCATTTTCCCGGAATAAAGTTTGTGGGAATTATAAATGCCGATTTGTTTCTTAATATTCCCGATTTTAAATCAGCCGAACGCGCTTTTGCATTGATTACGCAGGCGGCAGGGCGGGCAGGCCGTGAAGGTGAACGAGGGCTTGTAATGGTGCAGACAGTAAGTCCCGACCACTATGCGGTTGCGGTGAAAGACGGCTTTGGTGCTTTTTATACCAATGAAATTTTTTACAGAGAAGCAGTCGGAATGCCGCCGTTTTTTCGCTTGATACGCCTTGTAATTCGTTCATCCGATGAGGATACGGCAAAAAATGAATGCGATAAGCTGAGGAAACTTCTTGATTTGCTTTTGGAAACCATGCCGGATCAAGATGAACGCAAGTCAATAGAAATAATGGGAGCAGCACCATGCCTTATTACGCGGATTAATAATAATTTTCGGTACCATATTTTACTAAAGTCGAAAAATTTACAATCGATAAGAAAAGTAGTCAGACAGATGACAAAAAAAATGGAGCGTTTACCGAAAAACAGCTATTTGGAAATTGATACCGATCCGGCAGATTTATTTTAAATCGGTGTATTTTCCTTGGAGAGATAGATGATAATAAAGAGGATGCTGATTCTTGCCGCTGTGCTTTCGATTTTAAGCTGCGGTAAGAAGGAAAATGTTGTTACTGATGAAAATCATTCGATAATTCTCGAAGGTACGGCAACTAACAGCCGTTTTTACAGTAATAACAGCTTTTTTAATGAAGAAACAACGGAAAAAGCCTTTGCGGAAAATGAGCTTGATTTTTGGATACTTGTGGAGCAGAACCGGCACGGCAATATGCCGTACCCGCAGAAGTTTATTAAAAATATAAGGAAGCTCGGAAAAAAATCTTTTAAAAGATATAACCGCCTTTTTATCACGCTGCCGGAATTTTCTGATGATATTCAAAAAGGAGATATTGCATTTTATTTTCCTGTGATACGCGAAGTCCCTACAGCTGCGGTGTCTGCGTTTGTGCGTGAAATGGGGCAGAATATTTTGTTTGGAACCGTGTCGACCGGATTTAACGGGAAAATCTCCGGTTACCTTGAAGAATACCAAAATTATTTGGACAGAGGTTTTGTCTTTGGTGCATTTCAGTCATCCAATTTACTCGGGCCTGACTGGAAGATTCAAAATTCACCGCGTTTCTGCGTTATTGCGCAGGAACAAACTCCCGAAGCATTGAAAGAAGCACTTAAAGCTCGCCGCACGTTTGTTTCATTCGAGAAAGGCACTCGGCTGTCGATGGAAATCGAAGATGCGCAAATCGGCGATATTTTCGATGCGGAAATGGATAAAAAATCTTTTGCGTATCACTGGCGGGTAACATCGGATACTCTTCCGCTTGGAAAAGTCGAGCTTGTTACAAATAATGGGCGGATTCTTTCCGAAACACAAGTCCGACAGCCTGAAAGTTTGTTTTTGGAGGACAGCGGCTTTCTCGATTTAGACAGAGCATTTCAGTATGTAATGCTTGTGGCGTATTTTGAAAATGGGCATTTGGCATATTCCACGCCGATTTGGATTCGGAAAAAACAAAGCATACTGGTAAACGATATTTCCGTTGAAAATGAAAATCAGCAGACCGGCAAATCATCAAAAGTAATTTCGTTTACGATTTCCAATATTTCTTCGTCGACTGTTTCAAATATAAACATGCGTTTTTTGGATAGTAAGAATAATTGTATTTATGAAGAAAAAATGAGCTTAAATGGACGCAGCCATGTCGAAGTCAAGCGTGTATTGCCGGAAGAAGCCGACAGTTTGACGAATGTACGAATCGAAACGAGCATAAACGGTGAAATTTTCACTTATGATACGGCAGTATTTCCGCATGCACAGCAGCATAAAATTCTTGTAGATGCGACTCATAAAAATAGATATACGGAAAGTCTCAATACACTGAAAAAGATGATGGAAAATGACGGCGTACTGTTTTCCGTTTCGGCGGAAGGAACGCCTTTCATGAAAGATACGATTTTGCAGGATTACGATTTGGTAATTCTTACTCCGCCGCAGTTTATTTCGGATAATGTCAATTATGAAGTGACTTTCTCGTATGCACTTCACCGCTTTGTTTACCAAGGCGGAGCATTGATTATTGCGGCTGACGGTCGTGACGAAACAAAAGCGCGCGCTGCGGTAACGTATTACAATCGATTGCTGCGAATACTTTATTCGCCTGTGCGTTTTCGGTATACAACTTCGGTCGGTTTTTTTTCGATTTATGATGAAGAAAATTATTTTCATGATTCGGAAAATCCGTTATTTACTTCATTCAATCACAATGTGTACGGTCAGACTCTTAAATCTATCTATCTGCCGTGTCCCATAGAGTTGATTGCGTCATCGAATACCGGTGAAATTTATCCGATGCTGGCATACAATACGATTTCGCTTGTACAGCTTTCCCAATCTACGCGTATAAAAAACAGGCGGCTGGAACCTGCGCAAAATAAAAATCGTTCTGCGGCAGTTATAACTGATTTCGGCAAGGGGAAAATTTGTATTTTGTCGGGAATGAATTTCAGTGATTACGATATTGACTATTTGGACAATAAACAGTGGATTTACAAGACAATACGGTATCTGCTCGGAGAGTAAGGAGACCAATGCGTTTTGCGAAACTGCAATCGAGCGGATTTAATGGATAAGCAGGCGTATCGAAAGCGGCTATTGCAGTCGGTTATTGATAAGTAATTTGTTTTTGTATTCATCAATAAGTTTTTCTTTATTCCAATGCGCCTGATTTGCCGGACTTGTAGACGGCAGGCAATCAAACGGAATTGTGTATAATGCAGCGCAGTATTTCTTGTAAAGCGAAAAAGCCGTTTTGCCGGTACAGAAAATCTGCCTGATTTTTGAGCCGGCAAGGATTTCGCCGAAGTCATTCGGAACAGCTTGTTTTATGGAAGAATCTTCCGCTCCGTTGATTTCGCATTTTGCAAGAACATCCCACAGCGCGATATTGTGCCGCAGCAGAAACTCTTTTCGCTCGGCAATTGCCTTGTCAATGTCCGAAGATTTATTGGCATATACAAATGTTTCATTGAAAATGCTTTCCATTACCGGCCAGAAGCGATTCTGCGGATGCATGTAAAAGAATCCTGCGTTTCGTGAGGCGGGAGACGGCATTGTTCCCAATATCAAAATTGTGCTTTCACTGTTCCACACCGGAGCAATTTCGTGAGTGACCTGCATGTTCTCTCCTGTTATAAGGTTTGCGGATATTTTATTCAGTGCCGATAAAAGCTGCATAATAGATTACGGTTTTCCTCATTTAATTCCACAATAAAATTGCCTTTTTGTTCAAAAGTAAGATTATTTACAAAACAAAAAGAGTACGGCAGCAGCGAAACAGTGTCATTTTCGATTTTTCCGAGTCCGTTCAGAAAGCATGAAACAGAATCGGAAATTTCTATTTCGCCGGCAAATAGCGGAAAGTTCGTTAATTCTTTTGTCGTTGGATGATACATGGGGCGGTAATCACTGCAAAGTCCGCATTGAATCATCAAAAGTTCTTCAACCCAATTTTTGAATAAAATATCGGCATTTTCTCCGAATGCGTTGCCGAGACCTTCCCACCCCGTTTCACTGCTCCTAACGAGAGTTCGCAGAAAGCCGATTCCGCCGTCAGAGGTCAGAACTTCGTTATCGTAAACAGCTGCGCCTTTTTGTTCAAAAAGTCGGCAGAGAAACATAGCTATTGCTCCGGAGACGGAATTTCCGTCATTGCCCACAATTTTTATTGTGCAATTGACACTGTTTAAATCTGCGGAAATAATTTTTGCGTAAATCCAAATATTTTCTGTCGAATTTAATTCCTTTTGTACTTCGCATGCAAAAAGGCATAACAGTATGATTAATGCAGTTAAGATTTTTTTCATTATTTCACTCATCCTTTGTTTAAAGTATTTTAATTCTGCTGCAGCAATAAACCGCTGCAGAATTAAGAAGTTTACCGTGTGTGCATGTCCATTTTTAATGCATAAACAGTTAATTCATCTTTATGAATTCCGCTGAAAATCATAAAATTTTTGTAACATTCGGTAATACCAACGGCAAGCGTTCCGGTTCTGATACGTTCGTCTCTTCCGGCATATTTACCGTTTTCTGCGTTGAATACAATCATACAGTCTTGCGCGGGCTGGTAAACATACCCTCCGTAAACTACCGGAGAATAGAAAATAGAGCCGTAAAAACTTGTATTTATCCTTTCTTTCCATACAACTTTGCCGTTTTTGGCATTAATACAGAAAAAGGCATCTTCATCTCCGCCGTTGTCTGGAGCATAAATACGATTGCAGTTAATTACAAAACCTTCGGGAGCAGTAAAAAAACCATCGGAATTTCTCAATTCCCACTCGATTTTCATTGTTTTCGGATTAACACAGATAAGATACATCCCATTCAGATATAATTTATCTTTATAGAATTGCATACGATTTCTAGGGACATACAAGAAATCAGCCGATATTTTCAATTTCTTTATGTCGCTGCCGTCCGGGTTCATGGATATTAAGTACGAGGGTTTAGGTTCGTCGGTATACGGAAAAACGGAAGAAACGAAATACAACCTGCCATTATACGGGACAATATCTCCCATTATATCGGACGTTACGTCTTCGCTTCCCCAGATTTTACGTACGCCGTCTTCTTCGGTTGTTGAATAAGCATACATGAAGTGACGATCCTTTCCTCCCCAGTACAATGTACCGTTGTACAAAGATAAGGAATTCATCCTCGGCAGAGAGTACCATGAATTGGATAAAGTTTTACGTTTGATTTCATTGCCTGTTTCTTTGTCTAATTGAATAAAATCTACATTGGTAGTATTTTTATCCGGGAAATTCAATCCTATGCTATAAATATATTTTTCATCGAAAACAACATTAGTATGTGAAGTTATTATTTCATCGGTTCTCCAAATAAGTTTTCCTGATTCTATATTAATGGCAGCTATAGTTCTGCTTCCTCTTTCGTTTACATAAACTTGACCTTTTTCGGAATCCAATGCCAATCTTTCATTTCCATAATTTTCCGAATATATATTCCAAGCGACGGTCAGATGCAAGTTGTCGTCGGGCTCTTGCGTCTGATTGCAGCATGAGAAAGTAAAAAGTATTACGGATAATAGGAGGAGCCGAATAATACGTTTTGTCATTTTGAAGTTCCCTTGTTTTCTTTCTCGTCAATAGGCAAGCCCATTGCGTCAAAGCATATTTTTAAAATTCCGCCTCGTATACTTCCGTATTTTAATCTTTGTCGTTTTGATTCATCGGAAGAACTTTTGTCATAGCTTGCGCCGCCGCCTTTTCCCCATATTTCTTCATGGGACGGTTCTTTAAAGTGGTTGGACGAACATGTTGCCACTCCGTTACGATAGTTCGATGGAGCTATAGGTATTCCGCCAAGTCTGTTCAGCGGGTACTGCTGCGAATCTTCGGTTATGAAGCAATCGTTAGCCGTGCTGCCAAGCAGCAGTCCGTATTCTCTTTTATAATTTTCCAGAATTTTTCTGGCATCGGAACAATTAACCGCTTTTATTGTGTATTGCACACCGAGAGGAGCAAGAAAAATCGAAGAGTATGCAAAAGACGCTTTAACGCAATGCCATGCTTCGGCTGCGATTAACGCAATTCTCGTATGTTCGATTCCGGTTTTTACTAATTTTCGCGTGTCGTCATCCAATGCCGTAAGCGGGTCATTTTCTTGGCCTACAATCATTGTAATCGGAATATTTTTATCTATTCGCGGGTAATAATTGTAAGTGGGATCAACCCAAACTTGTTTTGTTTTATATACATTTACCCATTTCCAACCTGATATATAAGAATATTTCCAGCCAAAACAATTTCGTTTTGTTTTCCATATAGGTTCATAGTATCCCCAGCCTTGATACACTTTTACTGTTTTGTAGTACCCGGAAGTTTTTACGGTTGTTTTTGGGTTAATATAGTTGTTCAGAAAAACACTATTCGTAGATATGTCGTTTACGAAACTGTCACCTAATATGCCTAAATTGATTATGGCATCTATAGGCTGCTGAAAAATATAATGTCCCAAAAGCGGACCGAATAAATATTTAAGCTGCGCTTTTATTGTGTAGCCTTGAAGTGTAAATCTTCCCGGATAATAATGAAGGCTGGCTGCCGGAATAAGATGAGTAAGCGGTGCAACCAATGATAATGCGGCGTCTATGGCATTGATTCCGGTATCGACGACGGCATCAGCCGCATTGGTTAGTGTATTTATTTTATTTTCGATTTTTTTGTTTAAAACATTTCTTCCTTGTGCCAATGCGGAAAAACCTTTAAGCGGCGCACCCATTGTGATTATGCCTTTTACTTCGTTTTTCTTGCCTTTTTGATTTAACAAACTTGCGTATGCCATTGCTTTTAATCCGCCGGCACTGTGGCCCATTAATACTTTTGGTTTCCCGTTGGTATAGAGTTTGTCTATATGCTGTATTTGAGTGCTCAAAGAAGTTTGCTCTACTTTATATGTTGTTTTGTTGTAAGTGTATTCGCTGCTTACGCCGGGAAAATAGTAAACATCGTCATAATAAGATTCATCGGCAAAACAGAATGAGAATGATGTAATTGCAGTTATTATTATTAGTTTAAATTTCATTTAATCCTCCTTTTTATAAAGGGAGCCGAAAATATTCGTCTTCCAGTGTGTTGATTTTTATATCATCATACGTTTTGATAATTACTTGGGTGTAATCCGGATTTGACGGATCGCCTATTACTTGTTCAAATTCGTAAACTTCGCCGCCGTCTTTTATCATTTCCGCTAATTCTTCTTCCGTTACTTCGGGAATATCATCTTCTGATTCCACAATAGGCAACATATAATCGCTTGTGTCGATTTCATAAGGAAAATCATTTTGAATTTCCAATAATTCTCCGATTAATACCGGTTCACCGTCGACTTTTTTATAAAGATAATTGTTTGACGCTGTTACGATTATTCCGTTTTCGTCTATTGTTTGCGATTCGCTGCCCAGCAGAACATCATTTTGAGTGTCAAAATAAAGTCTGGAATACGTTGTTGTTTTGTCATTGCTTATTTTTGCGGAAACATCGGAAACGGGAATTGTTACGCACATAACGTTATTTTCGGAATCTTCCTGTAAGTCATAGGAAAGCTGTCTGCATTTTGCCAAATAAGAATCGAGTGCAAGCCGTCCGAATATCGGTCCGCCGAAATCTTCCGCATTTTTGGTTTCTTCATCTGTAAGTACAGTTCTGGCTTCGACTTCCTTTGTGATTGTATCGAAAATAACCGTTTCTTTCCCGTCGCAAATAATGCTTCTCATTTTTCCGTCTCCATAGCAGGAAGAATCAAAATCGATTCTTGTAAATATCGAATCACCGCTTTTTTTCAGTGAAAGACGATATTCCGACGGAGCGGAAACAGTTCCCGCAATTCTTTTATTGTATGAATATTGTTTTACATTTGCTTGATAACTTTCAATGGAATTATTATTACTTTTTTTAAAATCTATTGATACATTGTCTACCAATTCCTGCATCTGTTTTGCAGATACGGCTCCTTTGCTGGAACCTAAGTCGATTTCGGTACAACTTACCATAATGCAGGCGAATAAAATTACTGCATATTTTTTCTTTTTTGCCATTTTTTACTCCGTTTATTATATATGGCATTATCCTATAATACATATAGTATAAAAAGTCAATGAATAAATAAAATTTATTATTCTATTTCTTTACAATTATTGAATGATTTTTAGATGAGGATATATAAAAAATTTAAATTAATTACATTTTCTAAACTGCAAATAACAGCGCGGTAATTGCGGTTGTGAAAAAAGGTGATTTTTTTTTACTACATATTTTGTTCTACTTGCTGCAAGTAAAACTGCCGCTCTTCTTCGATGCACGAGATAATGTCCTGCTTATACTTTTCCCTGTTTATCGTTTCATTTATGCCGATTATGATTTTGTCCGTAAGAATCCCGACTCCCAGCCCGATACCTACGCCGACTGCCGTTCCTATAGGTCCGGCGGCAGATCCCACTGCGGAAGCGGCGGCAGCAAGTATTTTTTTTGCCGTTACCGAGTTTATCGTCTGCGCCGTTATTTTTGCAGAAAGTTTTTTTAGCATACTTTGAGTTATCACTTTAGCGGCAATGCCCGTTCCGAGTCCCGTGCTTATCGATATTCCGGTTCTTATATTTGCAGAGACGGCCGGAATCGGTTCCTTGATTCTGTAAATTTTCTCTGGTTCCGTTTGGATTGTAATGTGATACAGCGAGTTTGCATGAACAATACGGTTATCCGAGAGAATGAGTTTTTTTGCAGTATCGAATTTTTTATATAAACCGTCATAAACAGTCTGCAATGTATTGTCCAGGTCATAATCAAGGCTTAACTTTTCCTCAAGGTGCTTTTCGATGAATTCCCGCATTTTTTCTTCGAGCTTGTTTGTAGCAGTGCCGGCGATAAAAGTAAGCAGCTGCGAATACTCATGCGATAAACTGTAGTACCAATCCAAATAATTGTCGGTTTTTGCGATTGTTTCGTCGAAATAACGATTCACAACAGCCGTAAGCTCCTCTTTCGTTTCTGCGCAAAAATCTTGCGCCGATTTTTCTAATTTGTGTATAGTGCCGACCTTGTAAATCTCATCGGATATTTTTTCTGCGATAAAAACTGTTTTGTCATCTGCGTATTTGACTTTTTCCTCATTTAAACAAAAAGTGTAAGACAACATCGAAACAGCGGAAAATATTAGAACGAAAAACAGTGAAAAGCCTGTGATAATTTGCGCATTGACCTGTTTGGCGGAAGATTCGCTTACTATCGAAAAAACCGACTTTTTCCGTTCTGTACTTAAAAAGAAGAATAAAACGAATCTTGTGAGTGAAAAAAATAATATACCGCCTTGCAGGAAAAATAGTGCCGAAACAAGATGAAACGGAATTGTCATCTGCTGCGATAAATCATTATTCAAAAAAGCATCGATTACCATGTTGAAGTTGTTGATTACCGAACCGATTGCGAATGCGGTGCGGTTGTTTTGGAATTTTTTGTAATCGCATAAAATCGGATTTGAGAAATCGGAAAATGACCATATTAATAAGGAAGAAACTGCAACGCCGATGAAGACAACCGCGCAGTCTGTTATTAACTGGGCTCTGAATTCGACGTATTTTTCTTTGTAAATTTTATTTGCGGCTTTCAATATAAAAAAGCGTATTACCAAAATGAGCGGCAGTGTAATCATGTACGAAATGTATTCGGCTGCGGAAAAAGTCGTTATGAAAACGGGAATAGCAAATGAAACGGCAATTCCGGCGATTATTTGCAGTGCGAATGAAAGAGCGCGTTTTGACGTAATTCTGTAGATGATTGTATTCGGTGACAAATGTTTTAATTCGGTTTCTTTTCTGATTGTTGTTTGTGCATTTGAATACAGTATAATCGGCAGAGAAAAAATAAAAACTGCGGCAAAGTACGTCGGATACGAATCGAGCGATGTTATAAATGCGCAAATGTGGCAGATTATAATCAAAACACTGTATTTTGCTGCGCCTTTGGCAAAAGTTTCGATTCTCAAATGTGCCTCCCTCAAAGCTCGATTTTATCATAAGAACACGAAATTCCGCTGTAATATTTGCGTCAAAATCGTTCCGATGCAGTTTTGTAAAATTTGCCATAACCGGACAAATGGAGTAATATTCCAGCTATTGTGCATTGGAGTGGAATTATGAAAAGAACATATATTATTGCGGAAATAGGAACTTCACACGGCGGTTCACTTGAAAAGGCGTATCAGCTTATTGATGCGGCGGTATTCGCCGGTGCGGACTGTGTGAAGTTTCAGTGGGTATACGCAGATGAAATTCTGCATCCGGATACCGGATTGGTTGATTTGCCGGGCGGTTCTGTTCGGCTTTACGATACGTTTTTATCATTGGAAATGCCGAGTTCCTTCTTTAAGAAAGTGTGCAAATATGCGCATTCCAAAGGCGTTGCGTTTGCATGTTCGCCGTTCGGGAAACGCAGCCTGCGAAAACTGTGGGCACTGCGTCCCGATGCAATAAAGATCGCTTCGCCTGAATTAAATCATTTTCCGATGCTGGAAGAGCTTTTGAAATTGGAAAATGCGGTTCATGAAGATGCACGCGTGCCTGTGATTTTATCTTCCGGAGTTTCAAAGCTGGAAGATATTGACAAAACCGTGAAGTTTTTGAATCCGCTGCATGCTGTCGATTGTGTGCGGGTTGGATTGCCGCTGCTTTCGCTTTTGCACTGTGTGACAAGTTATCCCGCGCCGGAAACGGATTACAATCTGGCGGTTTTGAAATTTTTGAAAGAACGTTTTTCCATAGTTGTGGGAGTCAGCGACCATTCTCTTGATCCCACGCTTGTGCCTGCGATAAGCGCGGCTGTCGGCGGCAGTCTTATAGAAAAGCATATCACATTAAGCCGGGAAACAGACGGACTTGATGACCCGGTAGCTCTTACGCCGCAGCAGTTTGCTCAGATGGTTCGCAGCGTTCATGCCGTTGATTTGCTTGCTGAAGAAGAACGTATGCTGTTCCTCATAAAAGAGTTCGGCATTGAAAAAGTAAATGCGGTAATGGGCGATGGGCAAAAGAAATTGGCGGCATCGGAAGAAGCGAATTACAACAGAACGAATCGATCAATTCACTATTTAAAATCACTTAAAGCCGGGAGAAAACTTTGTTCAAAAGATGTTGCCGTTTTGCGGACGGAGAAAAATCTTACACCCGGAATTTCACCCGAATATTTCAAAGAAATTTTGGGGCGGCAGTTGGCGGTGGATGTAACAGCCGGAGCCGGGCTTTTGTGGGAAGATTTAAAATGACAGTTTGTTTTTTTATGAAAGGGGAAAAGCGTATGTGCATGAAGAGAAAAATGGTATTGATGAAAATTGCGGCGGCTTTGCTGCTGATAAGCTGTGCTGTGTCGTGCGGCAAAAAAGATGGTGGCGTGAATGCGCAGAAGAATGGTAGTTCGCAAATAAGCGGTGTGATAAAAAACAATGCCGATGTCGGAATCGATTTTACCGACTTGGAAGATTTTTTTTCTCTGGATTATACCCCGTACGTTCCGGAAGCACAGACGGAAGCCGAGCAGGTAAAATTGCAGGGCGTTTCTTCATTGGGGAAAACGATTTCCGTTATTCCCGGTCTGCGCAAATTGAGTGCGTATAAAACCGATTACAAAATCGGCAGAAAGTCGGAGAAAAACAATAAAGCCGAAAAAGGTCAATTCAAATTATCAAAAAAACAGATGGCAGTACCGTTTACCATCTGTGATTGGGGCCCGAAAGGTTCAATTCCGGCAGAAGTTCGTAATCCTTCGTTTTATGTGCTTTTTTCCGAACCTGTAGTTGCACTGGAAACTTTGAATAAGCAAACTGCAACATCCGAATATATCAGTATAACGCCGCAAATAAACGGCGTTTTCAGATGGAAAGGGACTTCGCTTCTTTGTTTTGATGCATCGGAGCCGTGCGAGCCGCAGGGTTTTTATACGATTACGGTGAATCCGCAGATAAAGTCTTTATACGGGAAATCGATTGAAGGCGAAACTTCTTTTACTGCTGCGGCAGCTTCGCTGAAAATTATTTGGTTTGCGGCGGGGCTTAAATATGCCGAAGAAAAACATCTGCGTTTTGATAATAACGATGTGCCGCTTGAAGCCGCGAAAGATATTTTGGTTCAGTTTAATTATGATATTGATGCGCAGAAAGCAGCGGAGATGTCGACGATTACCGCCGGAAATACGAAGCTGAATTTTACTGCGGCACAGGAAAAAACCGATGTTGTGGCTTATCATATTACCGATGAATTGGCACCGCAGACCGAAATAAAAATTGCAGTCACAGACGGCAAAAATAATGCCGAAGCGGTTTTTCATACACTGCAAGATTTGAAATACGTTTATGTGTACAACGAAAAGTCTTCCGAGAAGAAACCGTTCCCCGCTCATCTTTGTTTCTCGCATCCGATTGATTCAAAATCGGTTGAAAATGCTTTTACGTATACTTTGGCAAGCGGCAAAAAGGATGTTGTCAAAACCGAAAATATAGAAGTATCGGGCAGTGAAGTAATTATTTTCGGACTGCCGGTAAATTATAAGGAAAAATATTCAATCGATATAAACAAATCGCTTTGTGATATTTACGGACAGCAATTGGGAAAAGATGTTGCCGCACAAGTAATTGTTCCCGATGCACCAAGTGAATTCGTGTTTAATATGTATGGAGCGCATATATTGGAAAAACGTTCCGATTGCCCGCCTAAAATTATGTTTGAATATCAAAATATTTTATCTGATTCGGGATACAGCATCCGCAAAACAGACAATCCGCTTTCGGGTAACATAAAAGATGTAGATGTGAAAACACTGCCCGGCTATAAAGAATTGGCTCTTTTGCCACAGAATGAAAAGATTTTTGAAATAATAGATTTGACTCCATATCTTGCAAACGGGACGGGAGCTGTTCGCATCGACACTTCGGTGCGTACTGCGTCAAGCTGGAGAAAAGAAGGATTTTACACTTATAAGAATTATTCTACTGTCCAAGTAACAGATTTGGGAGTTACTTTGCGCTACGGAATTAACAAAGCGGCGGTACTTGTAACGCAGTTGTCTACGGGAGAGCCGGTGGAAAATGCGAATGTCTACATTTATAATGATAAGGAAAACAGTTTGGCCGACTGTCTTGCGGGAAAATATTCGGCATTTGCGAAAACTTCTGCCGATGGCTTCGCGGTGATTCCGATACTTGAGAATGAGCGTGAAAATCTTTTTGCAAATTATGAAGATAATTTTGCTGTTGCCGTTGAAAAGGACGGCGATGCGGTAACATATAAACCGCAGGAGCATTATCCGTGGAAAGCGGGCATTTACAATACAGATTCGGTCGGTTCGACACTGAGAAATAAAGCCAGAACTTTTATGTTTACCGATCGCGGAATTTACAAACCGGGCGAAACTGTGACATTCAGAGGAATTGACAAAAATCAAAAGCTCGGCAAAATAACGCCTTACTGCGGTGAATATTCCGTCGCATTTAAAAGCAGTGATTGGAGAAATCCGGTAACTTACGAAACCAAGTCTGATAAAACAAGCCAATCCGGTGGATTTTTCGGAAGTTTTGTTATTCCTGCGGATGTCAAACCGGGAACTTATGTATTGGCATATAAACGAGCGGATAATAAAACAGAGGAAAATCTCTATTTTACTGTTTCGTATTTTGAACGTGCTAAATTCCAGTCATCGGTCGCTATGCCGGAAAATAAAATCATTGCCGGTGAAAAAATCGAAGCGCAGCTGTCTGTCTCTTATCTTGCGGGCGGAGTTCCGGCCGGTGCGAATTTCCAAAACAGCTGGTATCGAGAACCTCGTAATTTTACATCCAAAAAGGCGCAGTTTAAGGATTATTCATTTGGGACGATACATTTCAGCGAGGGAAGTTCCGAAGTAACTGCGGAAAAAGGAACGCTTGATAATGAAGGAAAGGTTCGTCTTTCCTGTGCGACTTCCGGCAATAAGACAAAAGGAATTGCTTACATGTACAATGCAAGTACAATGGTTACAGACATCAGCAATCAAAGAATTTCTTCATGGGCATCGGTAATGGTTCATCCGGCATCGTATTATGTGGGAATTTCGGGAGCATTGATACGCTCGGGGTTTCCCAAATCGGGACAAAAGCTGTCATTTGAATATTTGCTTGTAAGTCCCGAAGAAAATCAGCTTATGCGTGATGATATGGCAGCTTATGTCGGAAAAAACAAAACAATGTCGGTTACTTTGTTTAAAGAAGAATGGAATATTGTTCAGCAGCAGGGAATCGGCGGTCATGTTTACAGTCGGTATGAAAAAAATCTTGTAACCAAAGATGTGCAGAAAATTTCGATGAATCCAAAAGGTAAAATTTCCGTTACACCAAAAGAAGCAGGTTTTTATATTTTGAGAGTATCTGCAAAGGATGCTGCCGGACGTGAAACTATTTCCGAACAGGGGTTCTTTGTTACGGGAACGGAACGTGTTTTTTGGAATCAAGACAATGCGGCGTCACTTCGTTTGACTGCGGATAAAGATATGTATAATCCGGGCGAAACCGCACAAGTGCTGTTGGAAAGTGCGCTGCCGGCAGGCTATTACCTTATAACAGTTGAGCGTGAAGGAATATTTACGGAGGAGGTTCGTTATTTTGACAAAAGTATGCAGGTTTTGGAAATTCCGATTGCGCAAAATTATGTGCCCGTAGTTTACGTTTCGGTAGCTTCATATTCGGTACGTAAAGAAGCACCTTCGACTGAATACGGAAAAATCGATTTGGATAAACCGAAAAGTTTTTATGGTGCGGTGAAATTATTCGTGAATCCGCGCGTAAAAGCATTCAGTGTGAAAGCCGAAAGTGTAAAACCTGTGTATCGTCCGGGAGAAGAAGCCGAAATCACATTGACTGCTACAAAGAACGGAAAACCGCTTGCGAATGCGGAACTTACGCTTGTCGCGGCGGACAGAGGCATTTTGGATTTGATTAATTATCATGTTCCGAATCCGCTGGATTTCTTTTATTCTGATTATCGTTTCCCTTTGGCGGTTAAAGGCGGAGACTCAAGGGCGCTGCTGCTTGACCCGGTGACCTATGAAGCAAAAACATTGAGCGGCGGAGATTCGGCAATTGCCAAAATGTCCAGAATGAATGACGAAGCAGCCGGAGATTTGCAGGAACGGCGTAATTTTAACCCGACTGCGGTATTTTTGCCCGAATTGAAAACGGATGAAAACGGAAAAGTAACATGCCGTTTTACATTGCCCGATACGCTTACAACATACAGAGTTACGGCTCTCGGTGCTGCCGGAGACTTTTTGGCATTTCAAGAAAGTGAGATTGCAGTGCAGAATCCTGTTACTATTCAGGAAGTTTTGCCGCGCCGAATGAGGGAGCGGGATACAAGCGAGCTTGGAGTTTTGATTTCCAATCTTGATTCTGCGGCACATGAAATTACGGTCGGGCTGGAAATGCTGCCGCCGGAAACAGGAGCCGATGCTATCGGTGAAGCTTTTGTGGATTCCGAAATTAATCGGCATAAAATTACGGTTCCGTCCGGTACAAATACGGTTGTTTACTTTGAGGCGGCGGCTGTTCGCGCCGGGCTTGTCAATGCGGTATTTACAGTTCGTTCGGATGTTGTCAATGAACGTCTTGTTTGTCCGATTACCATAGAAAAGCCGTATATTCGCGAAACGGTAACTTCGGTCGGTATGATTGCCGCCGATGAAAATTCGGCTGTGGAGGCGGTTGTAATTCCGAGTTTTGCCGATGACGGTAAAATTCGATTGTCTGTGGCATTGGATACTGCCGGACTGGAGCTTTTGGAAAATTCGCTGCAATATATTTTTGATTATCCGTTCGACTATCTTGAGCAGCAAAGTATAAAAATGATGCCGCTGATTCTTTTGGGCAATAAGGTAAACAATTTGAATTTGGATAAAAAATTTGTGGATATTTCAAAAAATGTCAGAGGATTCTTTGAGAAAATCGCGAAACTTCAGCATTCGGACGGCGGTTTCGGTTATTGGGAAGATTCTTCTGATTCCGGGCTGTATGTTTCCATGCGTATTGCGGAAGTTTTGGCAGCAGCAGTAGATGCCGGCTATTCGCAGAAAGATGTGGCGATTAACAAGGATGCACTTACTTATTATTTGCGCAGTGAATTGGCTGAAATGAAAGATTCGAGTACTGAGGAAAAGCTCGAAGTTTGGCATGTTCTTTCTCTGCTTGGTGAAAATGTGGATGAGAAATTTTTGAATGATGCGTATTCTCAGGAAACTGCTTCTATTACCGCGTTGGCGCTTGTCGGAATTACGACTCGTGATGATACATTGGCTGCGAAGTGTGCCGAAAAGATAAAAACGTACATTCGTCCTACTGCGCGCGGTGTTGATATGTCGGTATTTGAAAATGATGCGGTTGTGCCGTATGTGAAAATGTTTTCCGGTTCTAATACATTGTGCCGTTTGTCGCGCGTACTTGAATTGTTTATCAAAACTAATCCGACAGATGAAATAAATAATAAAGTGCTTTTTACGCTGCTTGAAAATCAAAAGTGCGGTTGTTGGCATGATTTATCCACAACTTCGATTGTACTGAATGCAGTAGTAACATATATCAAAACGTATACTGCGGAAAATGCGAATGTGACGACTAAAGTGACTTTGGATAATAAGAAAGTTGCGGATGGTGAATTTAAAGGCAGCAAAACGGAAACCGTTAATGCAGTTATGGATGACGCACGGCTTTCTGAATTTGCAAAAGATAAACAGCTGCCGTTGCAAATTACGAAAAAAGGCGCAAATCCTTTGTTTTACTCGATGAGTTTGGATTATGCGCTTCCGGAAGAAATGCAGCTGCCGCGTGATGAAGGCATTGGGCTGAATGTTGTGCTTTATGATGATGCAACCGATGAGGAAATTGCGCAAAAAGATTTTGTGACACCGTTAGTCAGCGGAAAAGTATATCGCATGGAAGTTACGGTTTTCTCGACTTTTGACAGAAATTATCTTGCGCTGCGGCTGCCGGTGCCTTCCGGAGCCGAAGTTGTGGATGTACGTACAACTGCCGATACGGAAATATTCCGTTTTATGAGCAAAAAAGAAGTGTACGATAATGAAGCTCGTGTTTTTTGGAATGATTTTGCAAAAGGAAGGGCTGTTGTTTCATTGAAATTCAGAGCTGTTCGGCGCGGTGTATTTCCTACTCCGCCGTCTGTTGCGGAATGTATGTATGAACCTGAAATTTTCGGTCGTGCGAGTGGTACTATTTTTACTGTGAAATGATAGATGAAAATAAGTAAAGGTATTTTCGGTTTGGCAGCTGCGGTTTTTACTGTAGCTGCTTTCCGAATTTTTATTTGCTTTTCTCCTTATCCCAAACTCAACGCTTTTCGGAATTTGCCTAAAAGTACGCGGGTTTATGATTGTAACGGTGAATTAATTCAGATCTTGAGCCTTGAGAATGGACTGCGGCGTGAATTTGTGTCTTTGGAAAAAATATCTCCCGAAGTTCGTGAAATTTTTATCCGGGCGGAAGACAGAAAATTTTATAGGCATTTCGGAATCGATGTTTTGTCGATATGTCGGGCGGCTTTTCAAAACATCGAAAACGGCAGAATCATAAGCGGTTCTTCGACAATTACAATGCAGTTGGCAAGAATGATGAGAAAGTCGGAAAATCGAAATATTTTTGCGAAATTTACAGAAGCGGTCGATGCGCTGCGTTTGGAAGCCAGATTATCGAAAGATGAAATTTTGGAGTTGTATTTGAATCACCTGCCTTTTGGTTTTAATACGGAGGGTGTGGCAAGTGCGGCAAGATTTTTTTTTGGTAAGGAAATTTCGCTTTTGTCTCAAGCCGAACTTTGCTGTTTGGCGGTGATTCCGCGCAAACCATCGTTGTATAATCCGTTTGTTAATCCCGAAAAATGTGCGGAGGCGGCAGTCAGAATTGCCGGATTGCCTTATGATGAGCTGAAAATTGCGGCGATGCGTGCAAAAAAATTTATGTATCCTGAGAATATGCCGCATTATGTGCGTTATTTGACTTCATCGGGCAGCTGCGAATGTTATTCTGCCGAGCAAATAAACGTTTCCGTTTCACTTGCACTACAGCGGAAAGCCGAAAATTTAATTGCAGCGGCTGTGGCGAAATCGAAGCAGTTCAGAATTACCAACGGTGCAGTTTTGGTTTGCGAAAATAGTTCCGGTAAAATTTTGGCGTGGGTGGGCAGTGCGAATTTTAATGATGATTTTCACGGCGGACAAAATGACGGAGTGCTTGCCGAGAATCAGCCGGGTTCCAGTATGAAGCCGTTTTTATACGCTATGGCACTTGAAAATGGTTTTACGCCGGCTTCGATTTTGCCTGATATTCCAATGGAGTTCGGCAGCGAGCAGCTTTATATTCCGTTGAATTTCAATAATCGCTATAACGGTCCGGTTCGTCTGCGTACTGCTCTGGCTTCGAGTTTGAATGTGCCGGCTGTTTATCTGCTTAATCAGCTCGGATTGGGGAAATATATTTCTGTGCTGGATGATTTGCATTTTTTTTCACTGAAAAATAGTAATCCCGGTTTGGGATTGGCACTCGGTAGTGCAGAAGTCAGTTTATTTGAATTGGTACAGGCGTTCAGTGTTTTTCCGCGTGACGGTATTTTTTTGCCGCTTGTTTCGGAAGAAAATAAAGTTGATGATAAAAAAAATGTTTTTCAGCGTGATACTGCGCGATTGATTTGCAGTATTTTGTCTGACAATGACGCTCGTTATTTAGGGTTTGGAGATAATAAGGCTTTTAAAATTCCGTTTTCTGCAATTTTCAAGACAGGAACGGCAAATCAATTTCAAAACATAACGGCACTGGGAGCGACTCCCTTGTATACCGTCGGTGTTTGGATGGGAAATTTCGACGGAGCTACGGTTATAGGGAAAACGGGCAGTTCCTTGCCGGCTTCCGTTGTAAGAGATTTGTTGATAACTTTGCAGAAAAATGAGAGTGCGGAATTTAAACTGCCGGTTTTATATAGTAAAAAAAAGATTTGCTTAGTATCGGGAATGCCAGCGGGTGACAATTGTCCTGATACCAAGTTGGAATTTTTACCGAATAATGAAACTGCCGAAAATTGTTCTTGGCATACCAAGTCCGGCGTGGTTTATCCGCAGCGTTTCGAGCGGTGGTTTTATCAAAAGGAACTTATTGGCACAGTAAAAAATGATAATATGCCGCTTCAAATTATTACTCCGCGTAACGGCAGTATATTTTTTTATGATTCTTCGCTGCCTGATAGCGTACAAAGTTTGACAGTGGAAGTCACCGGCGGAAAAAGCGATGAACTTCATGTTTCTGTTGATGACGGAAAATCATCTTTTGTCGTAAACCGGCATTTTTCATTTAAAATTCCGCTGCAGCCCGGTTCCCATAAAATTACAGTGTCATGTGCGGATGAACAATGCGAACTTTCTTTTTTGTGCAGGAAGTAATTTTATTTTTTACCGAATGCTTTTTTTATTGGCAAAGATTGTTTCCAATTCCAAAAGTGCGTCGATGTTGCGCAGGGAAGGACGCTCCATTGTGCCGGCAGTGACTGTATAAATTTTATTGTCCTGCACTGCCCGAAGTTTGGAATACGTGTAATCTTTTTTCAGAGGTTCTTCCATTTCTTTGTGACTGATTAAAATCAAATCGGGATTTCCTGCGAATAATTTTTCACGGCTGTATGCCCACCCATTTGCATCATCCGAAATATTTATTCCTCCTGCGATGCGAATGAGATTTGCTATAAACGTATTTTTGCCTGCAGTATAATCTCCCGATTCTCCGAATGAAATCATATAGTAAACTTTGGGATGAATATCCGCCGATTGAGCTCGTTCGGAAATTTCGCGAATTTGTGTCTTCATTTTCGTTATGAGTTCTTCTGCCTTTTCTTCCTTTTTAATGATGTGTCCTATGTCATTGATAATGTTGTAGAAATCTTCAAGATTTTCTCCCTGCTTGCCAATGTAGACCGGAATGTTGAATTGTTCGAGTTTATTAACGCTTTCTTTTGTAAAGTGATCCGATGCAACAACCAAAGTAGGCCGAAGAGCGAGGACATATTCGATATTCGGCTCGATAATTGTTCCTACAGATGGCAAATTTTTCGCTTCCGGCGGATAATCACAGTAATCGCTGCGTGCAATCAGAAATTGCCCACCGTCAAGTTGGAAAAAGAGTTCCGTCATCGATGGTGCAGCAGAAATGATTCGCGGCATTTTTGTGGAATCGGGAATTTCTATTTTTCTCCCGTATGAATCTGTATAAAAATTTGTATGCTGATTTTTTTTTGTATTACAGCTTATAAAAATGCAGATGATAATTAAGAGTATGCCGATTTTTTTCATCAATTAATTGTCCCCGATTATGAAATAGTAATTGTATATATCAAAAATGAGAATGTATGAACAAATAATTTTTATATTATTTATCACA
Source organism: Spirochaetales bacterium (assembly GCA_022508205.1). GTDB lineage: Bacteria > Spirochaetota > GWE2-31-10 > GWE2-31-10 > GWE2-31-10 > RGIG8597. Next base: position 46 of record JAFLVQ010000005.1, on the reverse strand, counting down.
GCATCAAAAAAGATGAAGAATTAAGTTGACATTGAGTAACGGTTGT
>JAFLVQ010000049.1 GCA_022508205.1 Spirochaetales bacterium | reverse complement strand
CTCATGCTTTGCCGAAATAAATATAACCGGCGGCAAATTTAAAGAAGCAGCCAATTTCAAATCAGACGAAACAGAAAATACACCGCTGTCGGTAAAATCCTGCTTTTCTCCCGAAAAAGCGTTAAAACTCATTTCATACAATTTTGATTTTTTCTCATGTTTGTTTATGTATGAAACAAGCAGTCCTTTGTCACAAAGAACAGCATCTATAAACTGAAAATTTTTCAGTTTTAACTGAAATTTTTTCAGTTTTAACTGACTTTTTTCCGGATTTGCACTGCCAAGTCTAAAAGATGACGAAATCCATTTTTTCCCCCAGTTGTCACTGTATGCTGCTTTGTCATCGGTAAACAAATAAAGCCGACCGGAACCATCACATAAAATCTTGCGGATAAAAGATGTGTCGAGATTATAAAAAGGCGTGTTTTTTTTCCATGTCGCGCCGTTATCTTCCGACAAAAATAAAAACGGTCCCGCACTCAACGCTATTTTTCCATCATTGGCAAATGCAGAATGCACGCTTATATCGTGATGAACCGACCTGCGCGGCTGATTGCCGTCTTCGTTTTCATTGTCATAAGAAGCAAAATAGTCACTGTAAAAAAGCGAGTGTGAAAACGTTTTGCCGCCGTCGCTGCTTGCCAATATGCCCAAATGAGGAAAATTAATCACAAGAAAAAGTCTTCCGTCCGGAGCAACGACACTCCCCAAAATATGCAGAACAGTTCCCTTTACCGGAAATACATTTATAAACGCTTTGTATGGAATTTCTATCTTTTCGATAGCTTCATGCTCTGCTTCGATTGTTTCAAAATCAAGCGGTTCGGCAGAATTTCCGAATTGAACACTTTTACAGCCGGCAACCAGCAGCAGACACAGAATAATGTACCTTGACTTTCTCATCTTCTTCATGATAAACCCATATCATAAAAAAAACAAACTTACAATTCTTGCACAACGATCCAGCAAGAGAAAAGGCAATGTAATGTTTAAAAAAAATGTACTGTTATTGATACTGTTTATTACGCTGACTTCATGTCAAAATGAAACCAAAGCGAAAATAGAAATAAATAAAACCGTTTATACGGTAGAAGTGGCAAATTCACAGGAAAAACGTTCAAAAGGGTTGATGTTCAGAAAACATCTTCCGGACAATACCGGAATGCTGTTTGTTTTCAGCTATGAGGATTACAGATATTTTTACATGAAAAACACTTTAATTCCGCTGGACATTGCTTTTTTCAATGCTCAAATGGAAATTGTTTCCATAAAACAAATGGAACCTCTCGATGAAACTACGGTAGCTTCCGGCAAAAAAGCAATGTACGCGCTTGAGATGAACAGAGGCTTTTTTGAGAAAAAAGGAATCAAAGTCGGTGATAAAATGAAACTGCTGACATCTATAAAATATTTTCCTTAGCTTTATGAATGTTCATTATTATTATTATTCATATTGCAGAAAGGAGAAACGATGCGAAATCCAAAAGTATCAGTAATGATACCGACATATAATCAAGAAAAGTATATTTGGAACACGATTATTTCCGTTATTAATCAAGATTACGACAACATCGAAATTATTATAAGCGATGATGCATCGTCCGATAATACGGAATCTGTCGTAAAAAAAATCATTGCGGAAACTCCGGAAAGAAACATAAAATACATAAAAAAAGATTTAAATGTCGGAAATATCGCAAATTATAACTATACATTGAAAAATCTTGTAACCGGCGAGTATGTTTTAAACCTTGACGGCGATGATTTTCTGATTGATATGACATATATTCGTTCCTGTGTGGAGTTAGTCGAAAAATACCCGGATATAAAACTCGTATTTGCCAGACAGGGAACTTATTTTGAAAAAAGTAACAAAATTGTTTACGACAAAGTCAATGAAAATTTACCGCAGCTAATCGACGGAAACGATTTTTTTATTAACTTTCCAAAAGGGTATACAATTCCGCATTTAACATGTTTTTATAAAAGGTCCGATGCAATCGAATTGAATTTTTACTCAGTCAATATTATTTCAAGTGATTGGGAATCTATTTTGCGACTTTGCGTCAATAATAAAATCGGCTTTATCAACCGACATGCGGGAATTTGGCGGCGGCATTCCAATAACGGCAGTCGTTCCATCAATATCGACCGTATGTTAGACAATTTGAAATATATCACTTCGGTATCTTCTTTCGCCAAAAAAAGCACAAAATTATCTGTTCGTCAGATTTCCAAATGGGAAAAGAAAATGCTGATACGCAATCTTATAAGAGAAGTTATAACTCTGCTGCTTGTAAATAAAAAAAAGTTAAAAGAATATTTGGCAAAATTGAAGAAAGAACTGCCTTATGCGTACAAACTGTTGTTGCATCACCATTATTATTGGGCTGCACACTTTATGTGCAGACACAAGTATCTCTGTAAATTTATATTTACCTATATTATAAAGCAGCCTTCGATTTTTATCGATTTGGAATTATTTTCGCAAAACCGTATTTAATCGGCACAGTCCAGATAAATCCGATTCAATTTCTGTATGATTACATCTTTTTCAAAACGTTTGATATTAGCGTATCCATATTTAACCAATCTGCTGTGCAAAGCTTTGCTGTACTCCAATGCCGAAATCTGACACGCCAGCAATGTCGAGTTTTTTACAGGAAACAACAGCGCATTTCCCCAATTGACAACCTCAGTCAATCCCGGAATATCAGAAGCAACTATAGGAACTCCCGAAGCCTGTGCTTCCAACGCCGTAAGACCGAACGCCTCTTCCCATGACGGAATAACAAAGCAATCTATGCCGGCATAGAACTTATCCATTTCGGAAACATACCCTATGTATTTTACATCAACCGAAAAATCGGAATTTCGCAACATTTTTTTCAGTTTTTCTCCGTCCTTTCCGCTTCCCGCAAAAACGGCTGTAATATTCTTTTGCTTTAAGTCGCTTAGTGAATCAAAAAAAACTTCCCAACCTTTTCTTTGAATCATTCTGGCTGCATATCCGACTACAAAAGCATCTGGTGATATATTGTAAGCCTCACGAAAAAATGTACGTTTCTCGATTTTATTTATGCTGAAATTTTCCGGAAATATAAAATTCGGAAGTATTTCTATTTTCGACGGCGGCATTTTCCCTTTATTAATCAGAAGTTTTTTCGTTATATCCGAAACGGCAATACTTTTATCAATCATTTTACTGGACACACGCAGAAGCATCTTAGTCATAAAACCATCTATTTGGCTGGATAACGGTCCGTGTTCATGGAAAAATAATTTTATATCGGGAAAATACTTACGTTTCAGCATGCACCCGAAAAATTGGGAACGAAATAAATGACAATGAAGAATTTCGATATTGTTTTTTTCTATAAACTTGCACAGTTCTTTTATCGGTTTGAAAGAAAATTTTGATTTACTCGGAAAAACGAAAACGCTGCCATTGATGGGAATCTGAATTTCTGTACTGCGCAGTACAAAAACATATTGATTATGCGCAATATTGCTTTCTATAATTTCCTTTACAATAGTCTGTGCTCCGCCTAAATCCAATGTATCTATTATATGAAGAATATTCAATTGCTATTCTCTCCTTCGATTTTCCGACGAATTATAACATTTATCGATACTTTTTGATTATAATTCTCGAATAAATAAAAAAGTATATTATTCATTGTTTGAATAATATAAGCTAATAAAATGAAAATAAACTAAACAAACGATTTTTGTTACCAATATTTAACTAAAGTGATATTATTTGTAACCCAACAATCTTTATATCGGGACTAAATCAAATATGAAATACACAAAAAAGCTTCTCCCACTCATTATGATATTTTTATTCGAGCTGTGCTTGTTAGATTGTGCGCCGCAGAAAGATAAAATGCAGAAAACTTTCGCCTTGCAGAATAAGTTACTGGGACAGCCGAAATATGTATTGACCGCGTTACAGAATGCGTATCCGCAGATAATAACCAGCTTTTCATATCAGCCGAAGGAACAAGATTGGGTAGTAGTTACTTATGATAATGAAAAATATTATTGGGCAATGGGGCGTCTGCTGCCGCAAAAAAAGCGCAATGATTGGAAAAAATATAAACCGTATGTATTTTATTATTATCCCGAAGAATTCATTAATCCGGAACTTTATCCAAGTAAATATATTGAAAAACTGACATCATCGGAATTCAAAAAAGAGCGGCTTGTTCCAATCGATTACGAGTACAGCTTTTTCAACAGTCTGTACGGCGGCTCAACCCAAAAAGATATTGAGCAAAACATTGTAACGGTAAAATTTCTCAATTATAAAATTAACGTAAATAAAATTATTGTTCAGCCACTGAAACGCGTAGAAACGCAAATCATAAAATTACATAAATCAAATAAGGAAATCGAACATTTCATAAAAACATTGGAAAGTATTTTCGGCTATAATTGGCGATTAATTGCCGATACAAACCGTAAAAGCAATCACTCATGGGGAACTGCAATCGATATTCTGCCGATAAACTGGAGAAAGAAAAAAGTGTATTGGGCATGGGAACGTTCTGCCAATAAAAATTGGTTTATGGTTCCAAAAAGTTCCCGCTGGTGTCCGCCGGATTCAATCATTGCAATATTTGAAAACGAAGGCTTTATTTGGGGCGGGAAATGGGATTTATGGGATAATATGCATTTTGAATATCGTCCCGAACTGTTGAAATTGCATGAAGAATTCAAAAACTTCACCAAATAATGACGATTGACTTTCAGTTCAGCAGCAGGTACCCGAATACCAGTGCCAAACTTGCAAGTATCAGAATCAAAGGGACAAAAAAACGATTCAGCAGTTCCGAAAATAGGCTGCTCTTTTGTGCACTGTGTGCTTCGTCTGTTTTGATTTGTATTTCGTCTTTAGCTGAATGTTTTCTTTGGAAACTGGCAGAATTGTAATCTATCGATATATTCTTGCTTTTCCCGCATCTTGGGCATTTATCGTTTCTGAACTTTTCGGGAGCGCCTACAAATCCGCAGTAAGGACAACGGATATTGTTTAAATTGGCATGGCAAAACGGACACACCTTTGCATCACGCTCCACTTCATGCGCACACTTTCCGCAAATGTACATCATACCTTCTTTTTTGTCACTCATACTATTCATAAAATAGATAAAACCGCATTTGGTTTTATTATTTTTCCTCCCTTGCAAGTATCTGCAAAAAAAAGCTGAGCCCTATGCAGAACTCAGCTTCAAAAAGAATCACAATACACTTTTACTTTTCAAGATAAAATTCCACTCTTCTGTTTTTGGCCAGCTGCTCTTTAGTTACATTCGGTCCAAATGGAACAAGCGGTACATCGACACCGCGCCCCACAGCAGTCATTCTGTTTCCGCTTATTCCGAGTTTCTTCAATCTGGCTGCAATTACTTGAGCACGCTGTTCGGACAAAGCTCTTGCTTTATCTTCATCGATTTTTTCTGTGAACTTATTAGCATGTCCTTCAATTGTTATTTTATAAGAACCATACTTTTTCAAAGCCTTTGACAACATATTAAGAACTTTCATATTCTTAGGCGAATCGACCATCTGGCTTGAATCGGGCTTGAACTCAATATTGCTGATTTTGATTTTCAGCCGTCCGTCGGCTTCTTTAATAACGAGAATATCCACCATTATAGGCGAAGCCTCGGTTTGCAGAACATTGCCGACAAGGTCTTCCGCATAAATCCTTACAGGATAATCTTCGGCACTTTCTACGATTTCTCCATTTTCATTCTGGCCGTTCCACTTGATATTGGATGTCGGTTTGCCTGTTCCCGAGAATGAGGTAAATTCTTTTCCGGTCTGAGGGTTTATCACAGTGATTTTCCATTCCTTGATTCCTGTCAGATCATCGGAATCAATCATAATATTCAACTCATCATCAACATTATCATTATCAGGCGAGAAATATTCCGGAACGTAAGTCAATTTTATTTCAGGTGCCGCAGAATCCACTTTGAACACAGGTGTTTCCACTGTCGGCATATTTCCGAATCGGTACATTACCGTCATTTTTGCAGTATACAAACCATCGGCAGTTTGCTTGCCGTCTGTCATCATTCCGTCCCACACAATTTTTTCGGGCAATGATTTTTCTCCTTGGAAAATTTTCACTGTAGTTTTTGCTTCATTCAATATTTCGATTTTATACGCTGAAATATCCTCTTTCACACCAACCATAGGAATAATTTCTATAGTATCGTACGATGCTTTGCCTTTCGGAGCCATCATTTCTTCGGACAATGTCAGGAATGCCGATGTATAAACATTTTTCAATTCAAAACGGTCAATGCTTGCGGTTGTTTCATTTTCGGCAATATCACGTCCTGTTATTACGTATTTGTAGAAACCATTTTTAGCAAGATTTCCATTCATATCTTTTCCGTTCCAGCTTTCCTTTGCAGTTGGTTTGCTGTTTTCGTAAAATTTATGGAACATTACATTTCCGTCATTGTCATAGATATATTCTTCCCACGACAATTCTTCGGAACCGGACTGCAGTATGTCAAAAGTATCAATACGGCTGTCTTCGTTAGGGCTGAAAACATCGGACACTGCCTGAATCTTTATCTGCGGAACAACCGTATCTATAATAAACATACCTGTTTTGGCACTCGACGGCGTTCCGTTTTCAAAAACCACATCGATTTTCGCACTGTAGCTTCCGTCCGGCACTTTATTACCGTCATTGTTGCTTCCGTCCCACGACAGATTTTTAGGCAGTTTTCCGCTTCCTTTCGATGTATAAATCAAATTTCCCAGCTCATTATAAATACCGAACTTCCATTCGGATGTATTTTTTTCCGAATCGGATTTTGCAATCACCGTAAAATCCTGCGACTTCTTATTGCAGTTGAACGCTTTCATGCCGTAAGTCAGCATCAGCGGAACATTTTCGGTATCAATTCGTATGCGGTACAATTCGGACTCAAAAGTATTGCCCGCCAAATCTATCGCTTTTAACTGGTAGTCATAATTTCCGTCGGGAAGAAGTCTGTTTGAATCATCTTTTCCGTCCCATGCCACCTTTTTGGAGGCCTGAGATTTCCAAATATAACTTTTTACCGTTTTCCCCGATTCGTCGTAAATATAACCGCGCCACTCTTCTTCCACAGTCGTAACTTGTTCTATTATCGTTTCATCTTTATTCCCGTCTCCGTTCGGACTGAATACGGCAATGTAATTTGTCACTCGTCCATCCGGCGGCGTTATGTCAATGACAAAGTCGGGAGTCACGCCGGTAGGAATTGTTCCGTTCACATACAAAACACTCAATCGTCCGCAATACTTGCCTTCTTCAAGATAATTTCCGTCATTGTCTTTTCCGTCCCATGTAATAGTCTGCGGCGGCAGATTTTTGCCTGAAAATTCCCGTACAACATCCGAATCTTTATTCAAAACTTCCAGTTTCCATAATTCGATTCCATCTTTTACGGGAATTTCCAAACCGAAATCTATCGTTTTGATTACACTGTTTCCGTTCGGAGAAAATGCACTTCTGTTTATAGAAACTTCTATCGGTTTAGGCTGAGTATCGATCACAATATTATTAATCACTTCTTCATAACTGTTTCCGGCAAGGTTTCGCGATGTCAAAACGATTTTGTACACTCCGTCCGGAACCAAATTGCCGTTCTCGTCACGGCCGTCCCATTCAAGGCGTTTTTGTCCCTTTTCATTGAAAACAAAACTTTTTACGGGTTTATTTGCCGCATTTCTAATTTCCACATTCCACGTTTGCTCGGAAACTCGTCCGTCATCGACACGTTCGGCTTTCTTTTTTTCCGCAGCGGCAGTTTTTTTCTTTACTTTCTTTGCTTTTTTATCCTTTGCAGTATCGGTCTGTGCCTGAGCATTTACAGATTCACGATGCAAAATTTCGGGAGAATCGGAATTAGGCAGCTGCATCAAAACGTCTGTCAGCATTTCGTTTCCATACTCAAAAGACGGAATAAATTCCTGCTTTGCCTGTTCTCTTATAATATCCAAATCTATAATAAGTTTATCTTTGGTTCCGTCTGTTCCCGGAGAAAAAATACGATTTTCAAGTTTAACTTTCATATCAGGTTTTTTTGTATCGATATAAACCGTCGCCGCAGGCGTTCCGTTTTCATCCTGATTTTTATTATCATCCATAGCAAAAAATTTAAATGTATAAGCTCCGTCCGGCAGTAACTTTCCGTTGTTATCGCGGCAGTCCCACTCGATTATATCGGGAACAGGTACGCCAGTTTTAGGCGCAAAAAGACGTTTTACTACTGCTTTGGGACTGAGAGATTCCGTACGTTCCTGCTTATTTGCTATCACACGGACAATATCTCCCGCTTCATTTGAAATTTCCATACGCCATTCGCGTACATAACGTTCATCTTTAATATCCAATTCAATTTCTACGACATCCTGTATTCCGTCAAAATTCGGACTGACATAGAAATCCCGCTGGTTGTAAGAAATTTTAGGCGGTTCGGTATCTTTTGTTCCGAACTGCATTGTAAAGCCGACTTCAAAAATCGCCCCGTCATAATAAGGACGCGCTGCTATATCAATGGAAAATTCGTTTGTCTTATACTTTTTTTCCTGAAGCTCTATCTTTGAAACATGTTTAAAAGAATCGGAACTGAATTTAAACGAAATACCGCCTGCAAAATTGAAAATATTGTAAATATCACCGCAGGCAGGAATATCCACATCATCATTATGCTTCCCGATATATTCCAAAGTACCTTCAAGGTCAAAAGTGTAAGAACCTTTCAATGTGATAAACTTCATTATTTGGACTTCGGTACCGAGCGCAAAAGTCATATTTTGAAAGAAAGGAAACGATAAATCGGTAAGAACCTTCCAATATGTAGTTCCGTTGTTATACAAATTGAAATTAACTGCGCCTGCCGGAGTAAACGGCGCAGGACACCAGCTCCATTCATCCCAGTCATACCCTTTGAGCCTTGTCTGCTCCAAATTAACGAGCGGTTTTCCGATTTCTTTCATCACAAAACCGAACTGCAAATCCTGCAGCCCCCACGTTTTATTCGTAATTCGTCCCCATTCCGGTTTGTAAATAATTCCGACGTCGACAGCGGCACCAATATCGAAACGTTTATCTTCACTCACAAGCGGATTATACGAAAATTTCAAACTGCCGCTAAAACCGACGGCAACGGTGTCGGAATAATCTTTTGAATATCCCACATACAGCGAACCGGTCTTACCGATTTTCAAATCGTCGGTATTCTGGCCGGCACCCAAATCATACAATCCCTGCGCAGCCCAGCTTTCGTTACTCATATTTAAATAATTTGCATATACCGTAAAATTACCGTACCGAGACGGAATCACAAAACCTGCGTTGATAATAAACGGAGCAAAAAAATCCAATGCATCTTTGAAATTCGGATTGGCAAATGCCGGAGCCACACCGGCGGAAACCTGAAATTTAAAGTTCTGCACAGATGCCTGACTTGCCGGATTGACAACAACTCCGGATGGATTTTCTGTTCCCATATATCCCATACTCAGCGACAATAAATCGGGTGCCATCATCCAGTAAAAAAGCCTGCCGACTTCCGGAGCCCTGTAAGCACCAAATAATTGTGTCGAAAACGTCACAAAAAGCATTATAAAAACTAATATTTTACTTTTTTTTCTTTTCAATTCCATCCTCCATTATTTATTTACCTTTTTAAATAAAGCAATACAAATAATCTTAATAGTAGCAAAAAATATTCTATTAAACAATTGAATAACATTTTTTTATTCAGAAGTTCTCCGGCGCATTTACGTCTTTTCAAGCAAAATCCGACCAAGAATCAATCACTTTTCGATCATTGACAATACAGATCAAAACATTTATATTTCGCTGTTTTATTAAGCGGTAAAGAAATAAATATTACAGTTCAAAAACGAAAAATAAATAGCTGCATATCGTATTTTCCCAAGATACAACCGCAGTATTTTGCAATTGTACAGCTTTCTTTGCGTTTAACAATGATGTTTGCCGAACCTGCAAAACTATAAAAAATATTAATCTCTAACAAAGATTGATATTTAATCCTTTAACGGAGATTTTATTATGAAAAAAAATCTAATTCTTATTTTTATGATATTCGTTGCTTCCTTTTCTCTCTTTGCGGAAGATATTTTCATACAAGGGCGTTCTTCTGTTTTTAACGCTCAGTTTTGGGAACGCAGAACAAGCATCAACACCGACACTTTCAAAGATCAAAAAATTATGACGAATGCAACAGGCGGTTCTTTCGGTGCAAGCGCAGAATGGGTCATTTGGGATATGGGAAAAACAAGAGGTTCGAGAATCGGTCTTTTCGGCGGATTGGACGTCGTATTTTTGGGACTGAATTACATGGGACACACAGACGACGGAATGACATGGAGCAAAATGCATGATATTGATTTGAAATCCGGCGGAGCATTTTATTCGGGATTCAAACTGGATTTATATTTCACCGGCACATTTCCGCGTACCGATCTGAAATGGGGATTCGGTTTTGATGCCAACTTTATGTTTCAGTCTTATGCTTCCGTAGTAAAACCGTACGACGATGAAATCTTTTCTCCGTTCTTCACTCCGTCTGTTTTGATTGGATACGATATATTTCTGAAAAAAACCGCCACTGTAATATACAAACTGACTCCGCTGCTGAAAATCGGCCTTACATGCTACCCTATGGTTCCGGATTACATGATGGAAAATATGTCAAATTATAATAATTTGCGTGATTCTTCTCCCGAAAACTGGTACAGCGGTTTTTATATCGAACTATCGGTAAGCACTTCATTCATGTCTTTTCAATGGAAAAAATAACGATAACATTCCGCCGGCCGGAAAAAAATCAGAATGACTATCGAGAATAAAATTTTCACGAAAACAATACTGTGCATACTATTCCTTATTTTTTATTCCAATAGTATTTTTTGCCAGCCTGTAGAAGAAATTATTGTAATAGAAAAATTTGAAGACAATGTAACCGACCCGATTGACTCGCTTTATATTTTGAAAGAACGAAAAAACAGTTTGCATATCAGCACAGAAAAACGTCATTTTTTGTATCAGAGCGACGAAGATGCACAAATTAACAAAGTGCAGCTTTTAGGCAATACACTGGCAAGAAAAATCGAAGATATTCCGAGTCCCAAAACGTTTTCCGTAATAGCGGCAAATAAAGCGCAGTTTATGCAGAACTCACATTCCGTACATCTCGGCTTAATCGAAACGCCGAATTTCCAGATGTACAGCGGTTTTCTGACAAGTATAAAAAATCGTTTTTACACTGCGGCACAACCATCGGTCACGCTCTCGCCGAAAAGCCGGATATTTTTCCCGTTTGCGTTTAATTATAATTACAACACGCATAATTTTATAAATAACCGATTCGGAATCGGCTTTCAGTATAACAGCCGCAGTATATCCGCTGTCACAACGGCAATGGCGGTGTTTGACATAAACATCGACAAACCGGAATATATCGGCGGAATCGAAGCGGTACATCAGCTGCAATGGAAAAATAGTGTGAATCACGCAGAAATTGTTATCACAAATGAAAAAGCGTCTCTTCTGGAATCTTTCACATTTGTGCGAAACTTTTTCATGCTTTGCGCAGGAAGCAGTTTCGCAGTCGAGTACGAAACACAGTATTTCTCAATGAACCACAGTTTAACTGCCGCATTTACCTTCGGCAACACCGCAATTTTTGTACGAAGTTACACCGACAGCAAAGAGTATGACATCGAAAAAAGCATTAAAGAAATTACTCCGTGGAAACGCAGCTTAAATGCCGAACAAGCAGATTACACAATGGAATATCTCGAAATTCACTGGTATTCCGGCGTGCAAGTCCGTTGGAAACATAACAAACTGCTGCTTGAAGCCTCATCATACGCAGCGGCTGACAGCGCGATAACGGATATAAACAATTCACAGTGGAATCCCACAACGCCGTTTTTTGCACAGACTGCGACAGCAGGATTTTATAATGAAGAAATGATGTTTAGATTTTCACCGTTTATCTGCATTGGAAACAATGTTTTGGACTTCGGCATCAACAGCAGCATTGACGTCACTGCCAAGCACAGCATCACGTTCGCAACCAATAACGGCGTACAATTTTCACAGATAACGAAAAATATTCAGATTGATAATGAAATAAAATTAGGTTATTGTCTGCTGGAACACTGGTATTTATATCATTCTGCGTATTTTTGCAGCAAATACAACTTTGCGGTTGAAAAATATTCACTGAGCGGAAAAATCGGCGGCGGTGTACTTTTTCAGTTTTAATTTATCAACAATGCAGGAGTTTTACATGAATGAAGGAAGCCTGAATTCTATTATTACCAACGGAGTGTTATCGGTACTTGCAATATTTTCCATAATCTCGCTTTCCATCATAATAGAAAGATTTATTTTCCTCGCACGTTACAAAATACATTTAAATCTATACAGAAAATATATTCCCAATGATATTTCCACATTAAAGCAACTGCTTACCGCAAAAGGAGCAGGTTCAAAATCTTCAAAACAAAGAATGACTCCGTTCGATGCTATTCTACTGAGTATTCTGACACTGCCTGTTATCAACAGAGCGGAAATGCACGAACGGCTCGATGCCAAATTTACCGAAGTTTATATGCTTTATCAAAGCAAAGTGAATATTTTGGGAATATTCGCAAAACTTTCCACATTACTGGGACTGTTCGGAACCGTTACGGGAATGATAGAATCATTCAACAATATCGTAGATAAAGGCGTAAGTACGGCGTCGATTGTTGCCAGCGGAATTTCATCCGCATTGATAACAACCGCTGCCGGACTGATAATCGCAATTCCGGTTACATTTTTTTATGAATATTTCAATGATAAAATCGACAAAGAAATCAAGAAAATGGAAATTATCACATCCGACCTTTTGTCAACGCTTATAGATAAAAGCCGTGAACGGAGTACGGCAAAATGAAATACACATTTTTGAACCGCCCCAAAAGTTCAATCGATATGACTGCGCTGATGGATATTATATTCCTGGTGCTGATTTTTTTTATGGTAGGTACAACTTTTGAAATGAATCGTTCGTTAAAAATGAATCTGCCGGAAACTTTGACGGCAGAAGGTAATTTATCGGAAAGTAAAATTTTGATTGAGGCAGATGTCGAAGGGAACATAGCCGTAAACGGGCAGCGTGTTGATTTAACGTCTCTTTCTGAGGCAGTTCTTAATCTTTCGCCTAACGAAAATACCGAAATTTATATAATGGGAGACGAAAATCTTCCTTATAAAACGATTGTTCAAATTATGGATATAATAAAAATATTGGGGTTGGAGCAAATTTCACTGGTTACTGACATTAAAAAGGAATTATAAATGCAGCACGAAGAACATTTACGCTATTATTTTATAGTTTCGATTTTTATTCATGCAGCAATTTTTCTTTTTTTCCATCTCTTTCTTTTCCAGAAAAAAGTTTCTTTCCGTACCGAAGAAAACAAAGTTGTCAATGTAAAACTTGTTAACGCACCGCCCGAATCCATAAAAAACAAATCGGCAGACGAACAAATTGCCGCCCCTAAAACTATGTCCGGTTTTAAGAATGTTATCGGCAATTTGCCAAAACTATCGCAGGTTTTGCCTGACAACGCCGAACTTTCCAAAAAACACATGCGTTACAATCAATCGAAAAGTAATTATTCCGCACGGGAATTCAAAAACAATTTCACTGCAGCAGCACAGCTTTACGACAGTGAAAACGATTTCAATGAACCGGCAATGAAATATGAAGAAAACAGCGAACTTACGTTCAGTGACGGAGAAGCACGCAAACTTTTGGAATACAGCACCGACGAAATAAAATTGCTGAATATAATTTCGGATCAGGAATGCACTCTGCTTCTCACAATAAATGAAAACGGCTATATTGCAAATGTCGATATTGTAAAATCCACAGAAGACCAGCAGCTTGATGATGCAATCGTTTCCGTTATAGGAAATTGGAAATTCGAGCCGGGTGCA
>JAFLVQ010000048.1 GCA_022508205.1 Spirochaetales bacterium | reverse complement strand
CCTCACCCTTCCTTGGGCACGCCGGCTTCGGCTTGCGCTGGGGACAGACCTCGATTCTGAATTGGAATATAAATTTGTTCCTAATGCATCGGGTGAAATTTTTACAAATTGCGTTTGTAGCGGATTCCCCATTCCTGCATTGCGTCTAAAATGGGTTTCAGCGAGTGTCCGAGCGGTGACAATGAATATTCCACTCGCGGCGGGATTTCGGCAAACACCTGCCTTTCGATAAGACCGTCTTTTTCCAAAGCACGAAGGTTGTCGGTTAGGACTTTCTTGCTTATGAGCGGTATGGTTTTCAGAAAATCCGTGAATCGCTGCTTGTCGTTGTAAATGAGATCCCGAATAATCAAAAGTTTCCATTTATTGCCTATAAGTTTGACGGTCGTTGCGACAGGGCATTTCAATGATTCGTCTTCAACCAGCATATATTCACCTCTTTTTGATTTGCAATAGTATACTAAAAAAAGCTATGACATACTGTTATAATCTCGAGAATGAGAAAATACATTTATTAAGGAAGTGAATATGGAACAGACAAACGAGAACGAAAAACAACATGACGGCAAAATGATATTCCGTACCGAGCGCGAAAAGAACGATGCGGTTCTTGCAAAGGATGTCGAGACGGAGCGCACGGAAATTCCTTCAACAGAAGAAATCATCGCGCTTATCCCGTCCAACGCAGAACGTGAGTATCTTATCAAAATCGGCTGGCAATTTTCCGAGCGCGACAGACTGCTTCTGCGCCGCTATCTTGCGCCCAAGAGCGATTCGGAGCATGAGACAGTCTATGAAACAGGTTGCTATGTTTCTATTCCGTTTCCGTTCAGAAGCGGCGACATTGTGACACTTGCGGACAATCTGAACTGCGACGTGGGAATATTTGCAAGCTGTATCAATGATGAGGACTGGCGGCAAAGGGATCAACGGTGCCGCACGGAACTTCGCGATATGGTCGACTTCAGCGACAGCGCTGCTTCCCGCGTGGAATTTCTTTGCCCGGACGGCACATTCTACCACAATCATCCGAGCGTGCTGTCCCTTGAATATGCCGTGCTTCCCGACGATGACCCGCGAAAAAACGTACTGGAAGTCGCATCGGAACTGCTGCGCGGTACAAACAGCTCCATTGAAGTGCTGCAGATATTCTGCAATGATTACGCAAAACTCAGCACGGACGTTGCGGAGGATATTATCACCTCCCGCTGCGAAAAAATTGATTCCGAATTTGAATGGAACGACGAAAAAAGATGCCGCCTTAACGAACTGAATGCGTTTCTCAGTGCACAAGAGCACAAGGTGTACGATGCGGTTCGTGTCTGCGCATCGGGCAGGGACGCGGCGGACGGCTGCGAGGTGCACGGTACGCTGATATTTGATCCAAACTTTGACGAGTGCAGAAAACGTCTTTCGCTTGATTCCGACGTTCTAAGTCGGATGATAGAACGGGTCGAGGAGCTGTATACGGCAGATTGGGATTCCCGCTACAGTGATATAACGAATTTTGACAATGAGGAAAATTGGGACAAGCAAATGCTTGAACCAAAGAACAACATTCCATGCGGAGAGAATCAGATGATGAAAGTATGCTGTTCGCTCTGGCAGCTTTACCGTGCACGCGCTTTTGCCATACAGGATTTGCTTTTGCTCCCCAAAAGTGCATTTAAAATAAAGCTGGAAACAACGCACAGTTTCAACGCAGAGCAAGAGATAGAAGGCGACTCTGTTTAGAGTGCCAAATTTCGCGGCAGTTTAAGCTGCAAGAGGGACAGGCCCTAATACCAAATTGGAATACAGGTCTGACACCGATTAAAATAAGGGACAGGCCCTAATACCAAAACAGAATAAGAGTCTGTCCCCGATACAGTAAGAAAGCAAACTGCCGTACTTCCTCACCATTTACCGACAAACAATGCATTTTTTGCACAACTGATTTTTTCTATGTTTCTATTGACAGTAATTTGATAATAATATATGTTCCTATCAATAGAATCGTTACTGTTTATAGTAACAAATTTTTTTTGGTTGAGGACTGCATTTATGGCAAAAAGAACAGACAGTATATATCTTACGCTGCCGAGCGACCGCTATACTCCGTTTTCGTTGGCGCGAAAAATTGGCGCGAAAGCGATTCTCGAAAGTACCCGATTCAATATGGGAAAGGAACGCTACTCAATTCTCATGGCAGAGGAAGCTTTTCGCATTCTTCAGGACGACGACGGAATTGCATTTATCATAGACGGCAGACGCGTTCCGTTTACGGCGCAGGCAGATGAAACGGAAAAAATCGCACCCGGAAGTACCGTTTTGCACAAACCGGATATTCTCGATGCGCTTTTGTATATTGCCGAAGAAAATGAAATGCCTGTAAAAAATATTCCGGTTCCCGCAAGCGGCGTCGGCTATTTAAGTTACGAATTCTGTGCAAGATGTGACACGATTAATCTTGCACCTCAAAAAGACGAGTTGAAAATTCCCGAAAGCGAATTTGTTGCCGGTCATATTTACATTGTTTTCGATCATCTGACCGAAACACTCCATATTTTTGCACTGAACTATACGGAACATCAGATTGACCTGCAAAAAGCAGTCGAAAATTTGAAAAACCGTTTGAGCGATCTTGATTTCAGTTATCTTGCTCCGCCCGAAGAACCGTATCCGAGCCGAACTATTACCGATTTGGCACAATCTGAACGTGAATACAAAGAAAAAGTTGCCGAACTGAAAAAACATATTGTTGCCGGAAATATTTTTCAGGCAGTTCCGAGCCGCAGACTTCAACTTGAGTGCGAGTCGAGCGCGCTTGAAATTTACCGCCGCCTGCGCTCCGTTAATCCGTCACCATACCTTGTGTTTATCGATTTCGGCGATCGTCAGCTTTTGGGCAGCTCTCCGGAAAGTCTTGTGCGCGTGCGTGAAGGGATTGCGTCAATCCGTCCTATTGCCGGAACTCGTCGGCGCGGAAAAAATGCTGCGGAAGATGAAATGCTTAAAGCGCAGCTGCTTGGTGATCAAAAAGAACTCAGCGAACATTTAATGCTTGTCGACCTTGCCCGCAATGATTTGGGAAGAGTCTGCAAAAGCGGCAGCGTTGAAGTTACACGTTATATGGACTGCGAATATTTCAGCCACGTCATGCATTTGGTAAGTGATGTTCAGGGACAAGTAAAAGACGGACTGAAGCAAATTCAAGTGCTGCGTTCGGCTTTCCCGGCAGGAACGGTAAGCGGTTCGCCGAAAATAAGCGCGATTGAAATTCTAAGCCGCCTTGAAAATGTAAAACGACGCTTTTATGCGGGAGCAATAGGCTATCTTCAGTCCTCCGGAGACTTGGATTTCTGCATAGGAATCCGCAGTGCATTAAAGCAGGGAACAACGTGGACACTTCAGGCAGGCGGAGGAATTGTGTACGACAGCAATCCCGACAGAGAATGGGAAGAAACAAACGAGAAGCTCGGAGCTTTACGCGCTGTCATTGAGGGGAAAAAATAATCAATTAAAAGGTAGGACGATATGATACTTGTTATAGATAATTACGACTCTTTTACATACAATATTGTGCAGGCACTGCAGCGACTCGGAAATGAGGAAGTGCAGACTATTCGTTCAAAGGAAATTTCCGTTGAAGAAATCGAATCTCTCAATCCCTCTCATATTGTTATCGGACCCGGACCGGGTACTCCGTCGGATGCAGGCGTAAGCGTTGATGCAGTCAAATATTTCGCAGGGAAAATTCCCATTCTGGGGATATGCCTCGGTCATCAGGCAATCGGTCAGGCATTCGGAGCAAAAATCGTACAGGCAAAACGTATCTGCCATGGTGTCGTTGAAGAAATGACACTTGACGGACGAGGTCTGTTTCGTATCACGGGGAAACGCGCTTCATTCACTCGTTATCATTCACTTGTTATTGAAGAGTCAACTCTGCCGCAAGATTTTGAAATTACGGCACGCGCAAAGGACGGCGATATTATGGGTGTACGCCATAAAACGTTTTTTATAGAAGGCGTGCAGTTTCACCCGGAATCAATCGCATCTGCACAAGGAGACGATATTTTCCGTGCATTCTTGAATTATCGCCGAGACAGTTTGGTTGCTTCTGCTTATTTGAATCAGCTTATAGAAAAAAAAGATTTGAGCGAGGAACAGGCGGCTCTGTTTATGGAAAATCTGACGGACGGAATTCTCGACGAACGCGTAACTTCTGCAATTCTTACAGCAATTGCGGCAAAAGGACCTTCCGCTTCGGAACTTTCCGGATGTGCTTCCGTGTTATGCAGAAAAAAAACATCGCTTTCGATAGACGGTGCAAAACTTGCGGAAATCGTAGGAACCGGCGGTGATGGGAAAGGCAGCTTCAATATTTCTTCACTTGCGGCAATTGTCGCAGCCAGTTGTGGCTTGCCTATAGCAAAACATGGGAACCGAGCAGTTTCGAGCAAATCGGGTGCGGCAGATTTTTATGAAGCAATCGGAATCAAAATCGACAACCCTCCGGAAAAAACAGCGGAACTTATAAAAAAGACGGGATTCGGCTTCTTGATGGCGCCGATTTATCACAGTGCAATGCGTTTTGCGGCACCGGTGCGTAAGGCATTGGAAATAAAAACGATTATGAATATTTTGGGGCCTCTTTCAAATCCCGCCGGCACAGCCTATCAGCTTTTAGGTGTATACAGCGAATCTCTTTTAATACCGGTTGCCCGTGCGGCAAAGTCACTCGGAGCAAAACGTGTTCTTGTTGTAACAAGCGAAGATGGATTTGACGAAATTTCTCCGTGCGTTGCGACTCATGCTTATCAAATCAATGAAGACGGCAAGGAATATTCATATCTTATTAATCCTGAAAAATACGGAATTACCGATGTAGATGTCAACGAACTTGCCGGCGGAACCGGTCAGGAAAATGCACGTCTGGGGCTTGCTGTTTTAAACGGCGAAGGGAAAAAGGCGATTACCGAAGCGATATGCCTGAATGCCGGTGCGGTTTTGTATATTTCCGGCAAAGTACGAAATATTCAGGCAGGCTATGAAAAAGCAAAGGAATCTATTGCAAACGGAACGGCGTTGAAGAAACTTGAAGAAATAAAAATCGCTTCAAACAGCTTGTAACAAAGGGAATTTCAGTATGCATATTCTTGATGAAATTGTAGAAAAACGACAAAAAGATATAAAAAAATACGGTTTTGAATTCGGAATAAAAGTTCCTTCACATCGTGCGCGCAGTATCACGCCGTTTCTTGCAAAAAAAGGCACTGTTCTTGAAATAAAACGTGCATCTCCGAGCAAGGGTGATATTGCCGTGCAGCTGGATGCAGCGCATACAGCGGAAATCTATTCACAAGCGGGAGCGGCGGCAATTTCGGTACTTACCGAAAACCACTATTTTAAAGGAAATTTAAATGATTTAATGGCAGTGTGCAGTGCGGCAGACTCTTTTGCCGCTCGTACGGGGAAAAATGCGCCTGCCATACTTCGCAAAGATTTTCTTCTGTATCCGGAGGAAATCGACGTTGCATACAAATGCGGTGCTGATGCCGTCCTTTTGATTGCGCGCATTCTCGATGATAAAATGCTTCTTGCAATGGTAAAAAAATGCCGCGAACTCGGTATTTGCGCACTGCTTGAGCTTCGCCTTGACAATGATTTAAGGAAACTTGCGCTTGTCGTAAAAGAATTCGGCAGTGAAAATATCGTATGCGGAGTTAATTCACGGGATTTAAGCAATTTCACTATAGACTTGCTTACACCGGCAGGAATGCTTAACGAAATCCGCCGTATCGCAGGCAAAAATGCAAGCGTTATTTTTGAAAGCGGTATTCGTACACCGTCAGCAGCTGCTTTTGCGGGCAGTATGGGATTTGCGGGAATGCTTTTGGGCGAAGCAGCGGCACGCAATCCGCAAAATGCGTCTTTTCTTGTGAATGCTTTTGAAAATGCAGAAGCTACACGCGGCGCAGCGCAATGGATCTCATTTGCCGACGCTGTTTATAAAAAAAATCATTCGGGCGGCATAAAAAAACCTTTTGTGAAAATATGCGGCATTACAAATACAGAAGATGCTTTAAATGCGGCAGAATTGGGCGCAGATTTTTTAGGGTTTATATTCTGTGCAAAAAGTCCGCGCAATGTGAATGCGCAAATAGTCCGCAGTACACGCGAAATTTTGGCAGGGAAATCATTTCCATTGCCTAAAATCGTTTGCGTAATAACGGAATGCGACAGCGACGAAGGGCGTGCAGCAATAGAACTTGTAAAAGACGGAACGGCAGACTTTCTTCAGCTGCACGGTAAAAATGCAGTACAGCAGTTTTTTTCCGATGATACATTGACCTCACTCCCGCATTATGCAACGGTGAATGTAAGCTGTCCGGCCGATATTTCAGAAATCGATTCTCTTCGTGAAGCCGGTGAACCGCGCATTTTAATCGACTCGCAGGTCGCCGGAAAACTCGGCGGAACAGGCAGACAAATAGACTGTGATTTATGCAGAATGGTTGGCGAAAAAGTAAAATTATGGCTTGCCGGCGGAATTTCCATCGACAATATCAGCACAATCATGCAGGAACTCAAGCCGGAACTGATAGATATAAACAGCGGCGTTGAATCTGCTCCCGGAAAGAAAGACATACAAAAACTAAAAACATTTTTCAGTCAACTTTAAAAAATAGAATTTTTACGAGGAAGAATATGGAATCAACAGATGGATTTTTTAATGAATACGGCGGAAAATATGTTGCCGAAGTTCTGCGCAGACCGCTTGACGAGTTGGAAAAGGCGTTTTCGTTTTATATGAAAGACGCCGATTTTCTGGAGGAACTGCGTATAATTCAGCGCGATTATATCGGGCGCGAAACTCCGCTCTATTTTGCTCCGACTGCGACAAAACTTTTAGGCGGAGCGCAGATTTATATAAAACTCGAGGGACTTGCAAACACCGGAGCGCATAAAATCAACAATGCAATAGGTCAGTGCGTTCTCGCAAAAAAAATGGGGAAGACGCGCATTATTGCCGAAACAGGAGCGGGTCAGCACGGTCTTGCAACTGCTGCCGCCTGTGCAAAACTCGGTCTTGAATGCATTGTGTACATGGGCGAAATCGATGTACGCCGCCAGCAGCCGAATGTAGCGGCAATGGAATTGTACGGTGCAAAAGTATGTGCCGTTACATCGGGCAGCCGTACACTTAAAGATGCGGTAAACGAAGCAATGCGCGACTGGGCGGCAAATTTTGAAAATACGCATTACGTTTTGGGAAGTGCACTCGGTCCTGCACCTTTCCCGGATATTGTTCGCGAATTCCAGTCTGTCATCGGTAACGAAGTAAAACGCCAGTGCGAGGAACGCGGAATAAAAATTGGCGCAATGGTTGCCTGCGTAGGCGGGGGCTCCAATTCAATCGGATTTTTCAATCCTTTTATAGATCAAAAAGAACCGCGCTTGATTGGAGCGGAAGCCGGCGGAATCGGGTTAGGTATCGGAGAAAATGCCTGCCGTATGACGGGAGATGCCGCGCGTGAAGGAATTATGCAGGGATATAAAAGCTGCTTTCTTCTTGACGAGGACGGACAAGCACTTCCTACACGTTCTATCAGTGCCGGGCTTGACTATTGCGGAATCGGGCCGCAGCTTGCGGCATTGGGAAAATCGGGAAGAATTGAGTTTACCGCAATTCTCGATGAAGAGGCATTGAACGCCGTTCGATTTTTTGCAAAAAACGAAGGAATTTTGTTTGCGCTTGAAAGTGCGCATGCCGGTGCCGCAGCAATGAAAATTGCACGTGAAATCCCATGCGACCAAGCCGTAATTATCAATATGAGCGGACGCGGTGACAAGGACGTTTTCATCACAAGCCCCGTATTCCGTCCGGAAGAATGGAATCGTTTTCTTCATGCGGAAATCGAACGGCTTGAATGCAACAAAGACATTCATGATGCAAAAATAATGACAAAATAACATGCGAGGTTTAACTATGGCAAAAATAAAATTAATGAGTCATCTTGTCGCCGGTTATCCTACCGATGAACTGGCACTTACTGCGGCGCGTGCGCTTGTTGCCGGAGGAGCCGATATACTTGAAATCCAGCTGCCGTTCAGCGACCCCAGTGCAGACGGGCCTGCAATTCAAAGCGCCTGCACCGAAGCACTCGCACGAGGCTACCGTACTGCCGACGGACTGAATTTCATAAAAACACTTCATGAAGAAAATCCAAGTATTACGATTTATATTATGAGTTACGGTTCGCTGATTTATACTCCGGGAGTACACACATTCTGCCGAAAAGCTGCCGCTGTCGGTGTAAAAGGAATGATTATTCCCGACCTGCCGTTTGACAATGACGAGGGACTTACAAAAGCGTGCAATGAAAACGGAATGGAAAATATTCCCGTTGCTGCACCGAGCATGACCCCCGAGCGTTTGAAAAAACTTGCAGACGCAGGATTTTCGCATATTTACGCCGCACTTCGTGCCGGAATTACAGGAACAAACACGATGATTGACAATCATACACTTGAATTTTTGAAAAAGGTAAGTGCAGGAGGAAGTAAAGTATACGGAGGATTCGGTATTTCAAACGGGGAGCAGTCCGCAGCCCTTGCCTCATACGTCGAAGCTGTTGTCGCGGGAAGCGTTTTTGTCCGCATCATTGCCGAAAACAAAGACAATCCGACGGTTCTTGCGCAAAAACTCACCGAAAAAGTAAAAGAACTTACTCATTCATAAAAAAAACAGCCGATTGAATTTCAATCAGTTCGATTGAAATTTCAATCAGCTTTCGATTTTGTATCCGAGTTTTTCCAGCATCGAAATATCTTCTTCATTTGAAGAACCCGGCGTTGTCAAAAAGTCTCCGGAAATAAGCGCATTCGCTCCCGCTAAAAACGCATCTTCCCCGTTGTTGCCCAGTGTTTTCCTTCCGGCAGCGCATCGTATCGTCTGAGTTGGCATTATAAATCTGAAAACAGAAATTGTCCTCAACGATTCTTCCTGCGGAATTCTTTCTGCATTTTCCAATGGAGTGCCTTTTATCGGAGTCAGAATATTTATCGGAACAGACTGAACGCCGAGTTCTCGCAGCTCAAGTGCCATGTCGATTCTGTCTTCTCTCGATTCCCCAAGTCCGATTATTCCTCCGCTGCAAATTTCGAGTCCGGCTTTTTTTGCACTTAAAATTGTCTGTATTCGCTCATTGTAAGAATGCGTTGTACAGATTTTTGAAAAATAATTTTTGCCCGTTTCAATATTATGGTGATACCGTTCCACGCCTGCACGTTTTAACTGCTCCAGCTGCTCGAACGAAAGGATTCCAAGCGAAGCGCAAAGTTTGATTTTGTCACCGAACGTTTCTTTTATTGCTTTGAAATTTTTCAAGGCAGCGTCAAAGTCTCTTTCGGAAAGTCCGCGTCCGGAAGTTACAAGCGAAATTCTCGAAACGTGGTTTTCCAATGCCCGTTCGCAAAATTTTATCGAATCCCGAATTTCGATAATTTCGGATGTTTGACATGAAGTTTTCCAATGTGCGGATTGGGCGCAATATGCACAATTTTCACTGCATTTGCCCATTTTCGCATTTATAACAGAACAAACACTGCTTGTGTTTGCACAGCATTTTTTCCTGATTCTGTCTGCCGCTTCAAAAAGTTCCGAAACTTGTTCGATTTCATACAGCCGAACCGCATCCTCTTTTGTAACGTTATGATTCCCTTTTATAATCGAATCTTCAAGTTCCAATAAAAATTTACTCATTTGAAATTTCTCCTGTTTAAAACTGCCATTCTTTTTGTTTCCGCTTTATCGAGAAGACAAGAAAAGAATGTCGAAAATTTTTGTATCATAACTTCGATTTTCTGCCTTTTTTGTGTACGAGCATTTATTGCAAGCTCCACTTTATTCCACGTTTCAAAAATTTCGGGAATAAAATTTATCGCAAGTGAAATCGTAAGAGCGGGATCCCATTTTTTTACCTGCGGAATTATTTTCGAGATTCCATTTTGAACCAGTTCAAGTGCATCTTGGATTTGCAGCGGTGAAGTTGTTTCAAATATAACTTGGGCAGCAAGCGAAGTTATAAAAAATCTGACCGTGTACAAAATCCCATAGGCAAGCGAATCTTTGTCAAACCAGAACGGAAAATGAATCAGCTTTACCAATGTTACAAAACCACCGATTACAAAAACGAATTTAAGCTGTTTCAAAGAATTCAAGTTCGCACCCGAAAGGAAAAACAGCGCAAGACTTACGAAAAAACAGATTGAGATTTTTACAATAATTTCCAGTGAAAAAAGTGCTTCCCACGAAACGGACATTCCGCCTTTGTACGTAAAAATACACAAAACGAAAAGAAATGTGAGTTTTGCAATTGGCGGAATACTATGCAGAACGGAATTCCCTCTGCGGTAAGCAAATAAACTCAAAGCCATATCAAATCCTGTAAATTTGAATAATGCGCAATTGGATTTTTTATACTCCACTGTTCAAGGTTTTGTTCCAAACCATCTTGCGCCAAACCGTCGAATCTGATTTTTCCTTTATCCAAAACAATGAATCTGTCCGCAAGCGCAAGAACCTTTTCAAGCTCATGAGTCAGTACGATAATCGTTTTCTTTTCCTGCTTTAATTTTTTCAAAATCATACAGATTTGCTTTACGCCCGGCCAGTCCAAGTTTGCAAACGGCTCGTCGAAAATAATAACGTTTCTGTTTATCGCAAGAATTCCGGAGACCGCAAGCCGCCGTTTTTCTCCTCCCGACAAACTTCTTGCATAAGCATCTTTTTTGTGAAGAAGTCCCGTTTGCTCAAGCGAAGATTCAACGCATTCTTTCAGTGCGTCTTTTTTCAGTCCGTGGTTTTTCGCTCCGAAAGAAACGTCTTCTTCCGGAGTTTCACCTAAAATCTGAGAATCGGCATCCTGAAAGACAAGTCCTACCGAATTTCCGAAAAGATTTATTGTTCCGTCCGTCGGCGCGTCAAGTCCCGCAATCAAGGACATCAAAACACTTTTGCCGGAACCGTTAGAACCGGCAATTACGCAAAATTCGCCTTGTTCGATTGAAAATGAAATATCTTCGAGAGCGGTTGTCTTATCCGAAAATTTTTTAGAAACGTTTTTTATTTCCAATGCTTTCATTACTGCAAACACTTCCTTTCGCAATCATTCAGAAGTTTTATTTCTGAGAAGTATGGGACGAAATTTATATGTCAGCGGAACCATCACAATTATTTTTAAGATGTTTCCCGGAATAAACGGAAGCAAAATCGCTGCTACAGCTTTTTTTAATCCGCTTTGTGTTACGCACATGAATCCAAAAATTGCACAGGCAAACATGATTACCGTTGCAACGATTGCCGCAATCGATATAACTATCAGCGATTTTATCTTTGAATGTTCCTTTTTATTTGAAAGAAAAACTGCAAGAATCAGCCCGCCTGCAAAAGCTAAGATCGGATATGAAAAAAGGACTCCGCAGGTGGGACCGACAAAACATTGAATGCCGCCTTTGCCCGAAAAAACGGGAAGTCCCAAACTTCCGAGAATCAAAAAGATTACAACCGCCAATGCGCCGTGAACAGGCCCGAGCAACATTCCCGAAAGCATGCACATCATATCCTGAATAACAATCGGTATTCCGCCGGGCAGCGGAATCTGCACAAAGCATGAGGCCGAAATAAGGCTTGCAAACAGTGCAATATGTGTAAGGTTTTTGTCATCCATAATTTACCTCCCCGCCTACACGGTGAACCGCTCCATTTCGTCGATTAACAAACCGATGTTCATTCTGCTTTCCTGAGCGGCTCCGTCCATTTCATGAACATCCAAACTGATAGTTTGAATGCCGTTTATCATTGTATTTGTGCCTTCGCGAATTGCACTGACAACGGCATCTAACTGCGACAACTTATCGGAAAGCAAACGGCCTTTGTCGACACATTCCTGCGCACTTGCACGCGTTCTGCCGCTTGCAGTGCTTATACCCCGCACGGCATCAAGCACTTCCGCACCGGACTGCCGCTGCTTTTTCATTGCATCCGCCATTGAGTTTTCGTGATTACGCACTTTGTCCGCGCATTCGTACACCTTATCGAAAGCCTCGCCGAGCGTTTTTCCCGATTCGGTTATACCCGCGATTATGTCAAGCGACTCTTGAATAACCTTTGCCGCACGTTTTCCTGCCTGATCGGAATTTTCTGCGAGTTTACGAATCTCATCGGCAACAACGGCAAAACCTTTTCCCGCTTCACCCGCATGAGCCGCTTCGATTGCGGCGTTCATGGCAAGCAAGTTAGTCTGACTTGCAAACAGCTGAATGATTTTGCTTGTTTCGAGAATCGAGCTTGATTTTTCCGCCAACTGCGCAATCGTCGCCGTAACATTGGAAAGCTGCTCGCGTCCTTCCTTAGTTTGAGTGACCATACGGTTAAGAAGTTCTCCGCTTTGACCGAACAATTCGGCAACGGAATCGATATTGTCCGTAATTACCTTTACTGCGTTCACCGATTCATCTACACCGACAGCCTGACTTCCGGCAGATTCAAAAACGCTTTCGATTGCATCGCTTATCGCATTTACCGCACCGGCCATTTCGCTGACAGCCGAATCCTGAGCGGCAGCCTGTCCCCGAATTTTGTCGATTCCCGAATTTATCTGCGACAACGCCACTGCGCAAGAATCGGTATGATCGGCAAGCAGATGACCTGCGGCAGCCATTTCGTCCGCGCGATCTTTGACTGTTTGAATCGATTGAGCTATTGAACTGAATGTCACGTTAAAGTCTCGTGCAAGCAGCGAGAATTCATCATTGCCGACTTCGTCCATGCGCACGGTACAGTCGTTTTGTGCGGCGGTTTTAAGCAATACGCTCATGTCGCGAATGGGTTTTGTGATACGTGTGGCAAAAACAATCGATACGACAAGAAACAATATGAATAATCCGACACCGATTGCGATCATGCGCAGCAAAATCGTGTAAAAATCGGCAAGAACTTCTTTTTGCTGTATGACTGCAACGAGTTTCCATTTCAAATTTTCGTTTTTCATGGTGCGCACATAGCCGAGCCATTTTTCATTACCGAAGAAAACTTTTCCGTCGCCGTTTTCTTTTGATACGAATGATGCCAAATTCGTATTTCTGAGTTCCGAAACGTTTTTGAAATTCGAGCTGCTGTTATGCGGATCCGCAAGAATAACGCCGTCGTCCTGAATCAGCATAATAAAACCCGTTTTTCCGATTCTGAAGTGCGAAAGCATATCGGTAAGCGTATTAAGCAGAATTTCGATCGACATACAGCCGAGCATTTCTTTTTTTGCACTGTTAATCGTTCGGGTAACGCAGATTACAACATCGCCGACAGTAGACTGATACGCCTTTGTAACGCACGTTTGCCCCGGATGTGCACTTGCAAGTTCGTACCAGCTTCGTTTGCGCGGGTCAAATCCGGCAAATACTTCGTAATCGAGATTCGTTGCGTAACCGCCCCACTTTGTCCCCATGAAAACTTCGACATAATTATCTTTCGCATCGAATATTCTTTTGAACTCGTCGGTCATTTCGGTCTCGATGCGGCTCAATTCGTTGCGGTGCGTCATTGTCGGCGTAACGGTGTCGCAATAGGACGTAATGGATTCGTCGGCGGCGGTTACCGTCGGATGAGACGCAAGCATATTCAACATATCGAATGTCTCGGAAAAAAACAAATTGACATTGCTTTCGACAAGCTCTGTGTCGCGTTTCATATCTCCGACAGACTGCTGAACATTGGAACGGCGCACATAAAAACCGATGATGGAAATAACAAGAAGCACAAGTGCAAAAATAATGCATGAACTAAACAAAACGAGTTTCTTCTGAATAGTAAACAAAATGGATACTCCTTCCCACGTTTTTTTGACAACAGCGCAAAAGCCGCATCGATATAAATTGGTAAAGGAAAGTAGCACTTGGCAAAAAAATCGTCAAGGGAAAAACAGCGATGGTCAGCAGGATGTCTTGACCGAATATCCGAGAAATCGGCAGCGAAGTCACAGCGGGAAAAGCGATTTAACCGGCATAAAAAAAGCCCCGCCGAGCGGCGAGGCATTGCGAGATTGCAGCGTTATTTTGCTTCTGTTAAATGATACTTTACGGGATCAAAATCGAGTGTCAATTCATACTGTTCTCCGCCACGCATGAACGAAAGAATCAATTTTGTGTCGCTGCCGCTGCCGCTTAACTTATATGTCGCAATAATTGTATCTTGCTCTTCTTCTTTTTGTAGGTCTTCTATATCTGTAAAAACGATTTTCTTTTCGGATTTAAAGGAACCGGATAAGTCTTCAGAAAAAAAGGATTTCTGAGAACCATTTTTTTCATACAAACTGATAAGTCCTCTACCAGAATACATACCGAAGTCTGCATCTCGAATACTTGGATGACTGTCGTATAAACGGAAATTTGCGCAGTTTACATCAAACTGTTCCACCAAATCCAGCGTTCCTTCTGCCGAGTCGTACGTGTATGAAAATGTTGTTACTTTGGAAAACACCATTTTAAACATCGTAGTCATGTATTTCTTCGTTTCCTCCTTGATAGTCTCCATATCCTCAATCTGACGTATGATTTCTTCAAATGAATATGACTCACCATCATCCCATCCTCTTTTTTCGAGTTGCCATGACAATGTATGATTATTCGTATTCACAGAGCACCTATATTGTTCATTGTAATAGGGGGTTGGGTTCGGCTCCAGATCCAATTCCATTATAGTTTCGCCGTCGTCAGAAAAAACTAACTTAAAGCCATAATCTCTTTCCTCCGAAAATGTTTTCCCTTTGAACGGATTTTCACCCACGCTTTCGGGCAAT
>JAFLVQ010000047.1 GCA_022508205.1 Spirochaetales bacterium | reverse complement strand
GTAATTTGTTATTTCCTGATTAAACATCGCAAGTTTTTCGGAATCGGAAATATTCGTGTCTCCATATATCAGAACATATTTTTGAGTAGGAGTAAGCGGTTCCCCCAGCTGATCACATAGTTTTACGGTTATTTCATCGACGGCACATCCTACTGTACTGAAAAGTTCTTCAATTGTTGATTGGCCGCTTTCCATATGTTTTGCAATTGATACCCCGGTAGTCGAATTCACGACTTCTGCCGTTACGGAATATATTTTTCCGGCTTTTGATACAGTCAATAGTATTATATGGCTTGCACTTACCATTTTTCCTACTTCTATAGCCGTGTTTTCGTCAAATCCCGCAGTTTCCGATTTCTTTTGGTAGTCTCTGATTGCTTTGTCTTTGGAGCTTATCATTTTGTAACTTGTATACGCTTTAAAGTTTGACTCCAATTTGTCGCAGATATTTTCCGGCAGCCACGCGCTTTCACTGCCGGTTAAATTTTTTGAGTCGGTAATCACTACCAAACTTTGTATTGCTTCCTGCGAAAAAACAGCTGCCGCAAAAAATAAACTTGTTATTGTGAACAGTATCCTTTTCAATTTGCCGTTCTCCCTCTTACTTGCTATTAAGTAAGTAAATGACAAACGACGGAATATAAAAACCGCCGTTTGTCATTTATCAAGGCTTCAAATAAATTTATTTGAGCATTGCTTCAAGTGCCATAGCTCTTGCTACGGCTTGTGCTTTTTCGGCTTCTGCTTCGGATCTTTGTACGCTTGCGTCGATTTTAGCTTTTTCGAGCTCCAATCTTGCCATTTGTGCTTCATACGCTTTACGTTCGGCTTCTGCTTGT
Organism: Spirochaetales bacterium; assembly: GCA_022508205.1. Taxonomy (GTDB): domain Bacteria; phylum Spirochaetota; class GWE2-31-10; order GWE2-31-10; family GWE2-31-10; genus RGIG8597. The sequence goes on along the minus strand of JAFLVQ010000047.1, from coordinate 14,866 downwards.
GCTGCATCTTTTTTGTCAGCATCTGTTTTCATTTCGGTGAAAAGTTCTCCGATTTTCTGTTGTGTTTCCGTTTCAAGCTCAGGAGCACCCATTACATCCATTAAATAATTTTTGCAGATCTGATCCCAAGTGTCTTTGTCCATAGAATAAATAGTGTAGTAAACGTATTCTTCGATATCTTTCCCGTTAGGATCTTTAGTGCGATATTTTTGCCAAAATGTTGTTTCTTCGCGCAATCCTGTCATTTCTGCTTTTGTTTCGGTTGCAGATTTGTACACGGCTTCGAGCTGCTGATTGCTGTTGATTGCTTCACCAATGCGGCCGATTAGTTTTTGCCGCAGTTCGGCAGCTTGTCCGTAGGCAAATCCTGCTCGTGAAAGAGCTTGTGCTACAGCTTCGGTTCTTCCGCTTGCACGGCTCGGTTTTACAACGCGGTTTTCGTCAATTCCAAATGCAGTTTTGAACTCGTTGGAATTTCCGTTGAGCATAGCTTTGAGCCATGACGGCTGCATATCGATCCCCATTGCTCTGTTTGCCCAGTCAACAACACCCATTTTTTCCGCCATGTTTTCCACTGTTTCCGATTTTGATACACATCCGGCTAACATTCCGGCTGCTGTCAGTGCAAGTATTGCACCTTTTGCGATTCTTGAAAGTCTTTTCATTTTTTACTCCTTATGAAAAATATTTATTTTAAAAACCAAACGATTCGTTCAGCTTGGTTTTCAAGTTTTGATTAATGTCCTCCGCCAATTGCGAGAATCCGTTTTTTAAAACTCTGCTTTCATTGTACGCGGCAACTTTTTCTTTGCTGCATGAGTACTCAAACATTGATTTTGTATCCTGCCATATAATGTTGACGGAAAGTTTCGGGTAAATAGAATAGATTTCGTCCGAATATGCAGCATCCGTATCGACGGTTACTTTTACCGTGTACAACGCCAAAGATTTCTGATTTACAATGGGAAAGCCGTATTCCGCTAACTGCGAGCTTACGGCATTTTTGATGATATTTTCGTAATCTTGCGAAATATCAAGGTAAAGCGAACTTTCTCGGATAACCGATGATAGCAGCTGCGGAATCAATGCAATATTTTCTCTGTCATTCTTATAATTCTGTTCTGCTACGGGATTGAGTATTCTTCCGAATGAGAGTGTTTTAAGCAGTTCACGTCCGGCGATGTAGGCATTTTTGTAATCGTTTACTTTTTCCAAAAGGTTGGGATTTTCGGTTGTCTTATTGAAAAACGAATAGAATTTGGTTTTTTCCTGTTCTATTACGGGTTGATACTGTGCCCACGCCTGAGCACGGTTTATAAAAGCTATGCAGTACCATTTCTTTTGCTTCTTAAAATAATACGGCTCCGTAAACTGAACGCCGAAAAGTTCTATATCCGATGAAATTTTTGTTTCGTCCACTACGGATATGTTTTCCTTTTTGTCATTTGAAGTAAATGTAGTCGAAAGGTTGCTTTCTACGGAAGTTTTTAAATATCTGGAAATTGCGGCAATGGCTTCTGTTTTCGATTTTTCTTTGTCATTGGATATTCCCAGTTGTGACAGATACTGCGTTTCGGGATAAACGGCGTTTTTGTTGTGTACCCATTCGGGCATTTGGGCTGCAAAAAGTCCGACCGGCAGTATACATAATACTGTACAAAGTGTTAAAAATTTGAGGCAATCGGAAACAGCCGAATGTTTTGGTTTACCGCAAGCGCAATTATTCTTTGAACGAATAAAATCTGCTGTCAAGTCAAATATATTTTTTCCCATAATTTTTTTGTTATCTTCCTTATTTTTTGCTTAAAAAATGTGATTGGACGAATAACCATATCTAAAAGAATGATTAAAGTAAAGAAAAAAGCTAAATCTTTTACCGATTTGGCAATAAAACAATTTTTAATCACCCGCTGTGTTGGTTGTTTTATAGGTGCTGAAAAATATATTAGCGGGAAACATGATTTATAATCTTAAAATTAAATCTGATGGTTTTTTTGAAATTTTATGATATATATTGCCCGGACATGCAATATTTTTAAACTTTTGGTGTTTATATATTAGCAGCAAGTACAAAATAGAATAAATGCATTGTATGAGTGAAAAAATCGAAAAACAAAGGAATGGTGAAATGGCTGATAGTAATAACAATGAAATTGCTGAAAAAATGAAAATGTTGGAAACTTCTATTTTTGCTATTGAAAAAGAATTCGGGAAAGGTTCGATTATGCGTTTAGGCGCAAAACAAGCTGTTGCGGTAGATGTGATTCCAAGCGGTTCGTTGTTGTTAGATGCCGCTATGGGGATCGGCGGGTATCCGAGAGGGCGTATAATCGAGGTTTACGGTCCCGAATCTTCCGGTAAAACAACTTTAACTTTACACGCTATTGCGGAAGCTCAAAAGAAAAACGGAATTGCCGCATTTGTTGACGCAGAGCACGCGCTGGATCCGGTATATGCCAAATCATTGGGAGTAAATATTAATGATTTATGGGTTTCGCAGCCCGATACGGGTGAGCAGGCCCTTGAAATTGTGGAAAATTTGGTGCGAAGCAGTGCCGTTGATATTATAGTTGTAGATTCCGTTGCGGCGTTGACCCCCAAAGCCGAAATCGAAGGCGAAATGGGAGACAGTCACATGGGGCTGCAGGCGCGGCTTATGAGTCAGGCTTTGCGTAAATTGACGGCGGTTGTTTCCAAATCAAAGTGCTGTGTTATTTTTATTAATCAGTTAAGAATGAAAATCGGCGTTATGTTTGGAAATCCGGAAACGACAACCGGCGGAAATGCATTGAAATTCTATTCATCGATGAGGCTTGAAGTTCGTAAAATTGAGACTATCACAAGTGCTCAGGAAGCAGTCGGCAACAGAGTTCGTGTAAAAGTGGTAAAAAATAAACTTGCGCCTCCTTTCAGAGAAGCTGAATTGGAAATTGCGTTCGGCAAAGGGTTTTCGCGCGAATCTTCTATTCTCGATGCCGGCGTAAAATACGGTTTGGTTCAAAAGTCGGGTTCTTGGTATCAATATCAGGACAAAAAAATCGGTCAGGGGCACGAAAACGCCAAAGCTTTCCTTGTCGCAAATAAAGATATTGCAAAAGCAATAGAAGATAAAGTCAGGTCAGTTCTTATGCCTAAAACGGAAGACGCAGCAGATAAAAACGATGGTAAACGAAAAAAAGATGCTCCATCTAATGCGGAACAGAAAAATTTGAACTTATGACAACGCCTTTGTATTTATCACTTGGTTCCAATATCGAACCGAGTTTTTTCTATTTGCGTAAAGCACTGCTGTCTTTAAGCGGATACTTTCAGATGGGCGATCATAGTATGCTGTATCGGACTGCACCTCAGGATGATTTGAATCAAGATTATTTTTTTAATCTGTGTGTTAAATGTTATACTGACTTGTTTAATCCTTATGATATTTTGGAAATAACTCAAAGGATTGAGAAAAATATCGGCAGGCAGAAATCGGCAGATCGCCCCAAAGGACCGAGAACTATCGATATTGATATTATTCTTTTCGGCGATGAAAAAATAAACGAGAAAACAGTAACAATTCCTCATAAAAGTTGGAAAAAACGCAATTTTGTCTTGATTCCGCTGTTGGAAGTGGATGAAGAGCTTGGCATAAAATATCCGATTACAGAATGGATAAAAGAAAATCGGCAAAGAGGCGGGCAGGAGATTGAATGTTTGGGAGAGTTTACTCTTGGGTAATTTTGATTTTAATCAGTCGGCAGTGAATTTTAAAAAAAATGCCGCTTATACGGTGAAACTGAAAGAACTTGAATTTGAAGGCCCTCTTGATTTGTTGCTTTTTCTTGTTAAAAAGGCGGAAATCGATATAAATGCTGTTTCTATAGCGGAAATTACAAGTCAGTACCTTTCTTATTTGTCATTGATTATTAATATGGATCTGGATAATATTTCCGAATTTATCGAGATGGCAGCTACTTTGATTTATATAAAATCACGTTCGCTTTTGCCGACAGAAAACGAGTACGAAGAGGATGACCAAGATCCGAGAGAAGAGCTTATCCAAAGATTGCTGGAATATCAAAAATACAAAATTGCATCCGGCGTATTGGAAAGCTGCGGTGATGATAATTTGTATATTCCCAGAAAAGATGCCGGACCAAAGCTGCTTGCCGACGAAACGAATTCATTTTCTGTAAAAAAAACTGAAAAGGAACTGGAAACTCTCTCGGTGCTCGATTTGGTAAGTGCTTTTGCTGAAATTATGAGGCGCAAATCGTCTGTTGCAAAGAAGAATTCGTATGAGATAGAAAAACTTGAATACACAGTCGAAGAAAAAATCGATTTTGTGCGGTCTGTGCTGTCCGGCAAAAATACTTTCAGATATTTTGAAATTATTAACGAGGATATGTCAAAGGTTGAAATTGCATGCTGTTTTTTGGCTGTTTTGGAATTGGTAAAACAAGGTGAAGCGGTAATACGACAGGATGCATTGTTTGGAGATATTTTTGTGGTAAAAAAGAATAAGTCGGAGGAACAAAATGGAAGTAGATAAATATTCTGCGATTATAGAAGCAGTGCTTCTCCATGAAAATGAAGTTGTTCCGATGGAGCGGCTTGTAAAGTATACGGGACTTGAAGATAAAAAGATTCGCGAAATAATAAATGAGCTTTCCGTGACTTATGAGCAGAATCCCCAGCATGGAATAACTGTTGTGGAAATAGCCGGAGGATATGCTTTGCAGGTGAAGAAAAATATTTTGCCTGAGTTTAAAGAGATTTATAATATAAAGGAAAAATCGAAACTGTCAAAATCCGCGATGATGGTTTTGACTATAATTGCATATAAACAGCCTATAACTAAAAATGAAATAGAAGCTACTTACGGCGTAGCTCCCGATTATGCGGTGAAAATTCTGCTTGAGAAACATTTGATTCAAATAGTCGGCAGGAAAGACGTTATCGGAAAGCCTCTGATGTTTGGCACAACACAGGATTTTTTAATGCATTTCAATCTGAAAAGCATTAACGATCTGCCGACTGTTAATGAACTTAAAAGTGATGAGTTTGTTATCGAAGACAACAGCGGGGAAATGGATTGATGAGTACTGATGAAGAAAAGATAATGCGGCTGCAGAAATACCTTTCTTCTGCCGGAGTGTGCTCCAGACGGGAATCGGAAAAGTACATCGAGGAAGGCAGAGTAAGTATCAACGGGAAAGTTGCCGTACTCGGAGATAAAGTTTCTTCATTGGATGAAGTTGTTTTCGATGGGAAACGGCTTACTTTGTGCAGTAAAAAATACATAATTCTGAATAAACCGGAAAATGTAATTTGTTCACGGAAAGATGAACGGGGACGCAAAACGGTTTTCGATTTACTTAATGATAAAGACAAAAGCGATACATCATTGTTTCATATAGGCCGTTTGGATTATAATTCGTGCGGTTTGATTATGTTGACTAATGACGGTGATTTTGCTAATAACATCATCCATCCTTCAAAAAGCGTAATTAAAGGGTACATGGTTACTTCATCTGCATCTTTTGAAGTCGCTAAAAATATTGCATCATCTTTTACGCGCGGAATCACTGTAGATGGGGTTTTTTACAGGGCAAAAATGTGCAAGATTCAGCATGACAGAAAGCAGATGTTAATAGAATTGAAGGAAGGGAAGAAGAGAGAAATCAGGGAAGTTTATAAACATTTTGCCTGTGAGATAGTAAAACTTGAAAGAATTTTTATCGGGAAATTAAGACTGGCTGATTTAAATATCTTGCCCGGTGAGTATGTTTCGATGACGTATGATGAAATTTATGATGCAATTTATAACAACGGAGTAGAGAAATGCAGATAGCGATAGATGGACCTGCGGGAGCCGGAAAAAGTTCGATTGCCAAAATAGTAGCTCAAAAATTGGGTTTGGAATACATTGATTCCGGCGCAATTTATCGGGCTTTGGCGAAAAAGATGCTTGACAGTAATATAAAAATAGAGGATTATGCCTCGATAAAAAATGCTATGGAAAACATTTCAATAGAACTTATTAATGGCGATGTTTTTATAAACGGAGTCAATTTTACGCCGTTTATAAGAAGCAGTGAAGTTACCGCTGTAGTGTCGCCGTTTTCAGCACAGACCGAAGTCCGCCGGAAAGTGAATTTCTTTTTGAATTCTTATTCTGAAAATAAGTCTGTTATTATGGACGGAAGGGACATTGGAAGCGTAGTTTTTCCTAATGCAGATTATAAATTTTATTTAGATGCATCTGTAGAAGAACGTGCGCGACGACGATTAGCCGAGATTCAATACTCAGCTTCTTTGGATGAAATAAAAGAATCTATAAGCAAACGTGATTACAATGATGAGCATCGTGAAGTCGGTGCGCTCAAGCGCGTCGAAGATGCAATTTACATAGATACGACCGAAATGTCTATGGAAGAAGTTGTGGATAAAATATTATTTAATATAAAAAAATAATATTATTTGAAATATAAATAAAACTTGGAGTTTTTGTATGACAACAGATGATATGGATTTTGAAAAAAGTATAAAGGATACTTTGGTTGATATTGACGAAAATTCAACCGTAAAAGCTATTGTCTTGGATATTAATGAAAAAGAAGGAGTTGTTTTTCTGGACGTAAACTTAAAATCTGAAGCGCAAGTTCCTTTAGCCGATTTTGAAACAAAGCCATCAATTGGAGATGAAGTTGATGTTTACTTAATTTATAGGGAAAATTATGATGGTGTACCTGTTGTTTCTTTAACAAAAGCCCGCCAAATGAAAGAAAAAGAAAAACTTTTTGATAAAATTAATGCTAATGAGCCTGTGGAGGGGGAAGTAGTAGAAGTTCGGAAATATGGAGTGCTTGTAAAATACGGTACTCTGTATGGATTAATTCCGTTAGCTTTATGGGATAGAAAGAGAATCGAAGATATTTCAGCTATAAAAGAGAAGAAAGTTTCTTTCTATATTGAAAAACCTGCTCCTAAAAAAGATGGTGCCGGCAAAAAAGGAGCTTCAAAAGAAATTAAAGAAGACTTTTTCGGAAACAGAAAAAGAGTTCTTTTTGAATCGGCAAAGAAAAGTAAGTTGGAGTTTTTTGATAAAACCAATGTCGATGATGTTTTGAACGGAGTTGTTAAGAATATTACTGATTTTGGTGCGTTTGTTGAGGTAGCTCCGGGAATTGAAGGTCTTTTACATATAACGAATATTTCATGGAATAAGGTTGCCAAAGTAGATGACGTATTGAAAAGAGGCGATGAAATAAAAGTAAAAGTTCTTTCTTTGAATAAAGAAAAGAATCAAGTTTCACTGGGCTTGAAGCAGCTTGAAAAAATGCCGTGGGATACTTTTATGGAAACATATAAAGTTGATGATGTGGTAAAAGGAACTGTTTCATCTATAACAACTTACGGTGCTTTTATAAAAATTATTGACGGTGTAGAAGCACTGCTCCATATTTCGGATATGTCCTGGACAAAAAATATTAAACATCCAAAAGAGCTTTTATCGAAAGGACAATCAGTTGAAGTAAAAATTATTGCTATTGACCCTGAAAATAGAAAGATAAACGTAAGTTTGAAACATCTTTTGGAAAATCCTTGGGAATCGGTAGAAAGTAAATATTCTGTAGGCACTAAAGTAAAAGGCAAAGTAAAATCAGTTACACCGTTTGGAGCTTTTATTGAATTGGAAGAAGGTGTTGATGCTTTACTTCATAAGGACGAGATTTCTTGGACTGAAAACAATATAGATCCAATGGATTTTTTTAAGGTCGGAGAAGAAATTGAAGTTGAAGTGATTTTCTTAAATGTAAATGAGGAAAAAATAAAAGTAAGTTTAAAACAGCTTAAAGATGATCCTTGGAAAAATATTCCTGATACGGCAAAAGTCGGCGATATTGTGGAATGCCCGGTAAAAGAAATTAATGAAAAAGGGCTTGTGGTTGAGCCTTATTCTGGTTTTACTACGGTAATTCCTTTTTCTCATGTAGCAATGGGACGTGCCGATGAAATAAAATCTTCTATCAACGACAGGGTAAAAGTCGGCGATACTGTAAAATCCATTATCAAAGAAATTGATGTTAAAAGACGTGTGTTTTTCTTGTCTATTAGAGATTTGGAAAAAGTTGTTACAGCAAAAAAAGTAAGAGAGTTTGAAAGTGATGCTGATGACAGCAAGTTTACATTGGCTGATATGATCAACCAAAAGAAGAATGATTAGTTTCATTGGCGAATGTAAACAAATTTTGGAATTAAAAGAAGCTGCCAAGAAAGTTGCAGCTTCTGATGTTACTACTCTTATTACTGGTGAAACCGGAGTAGGAAAAGAAGTTCTTGCAAATTATATTTGGAAATTGAGTAAGCGGAAAAATGCACCTTTTGTGCCTGTTTCGTGTGCGGCGTTATCGTCTTCTTTGGCTGAAGATGAGTTGTTCGGTCATATGGAAGGTGCTTTTACGGGGGCTGTAACCGAAACAAAAGGTAAAATTGCGTGGGCTGAGAGTGGGGTTTTATTTCTCGATGAGATTGGAGATTTAGAACCGGCTGCTCAGGCAATGCTTTTACGGTTCTTGCAATTTAAAGAGTATACTCCGGTCGGAGGAACTGAATCTATTGCTGCTGATGTTCGGATTATAGGAACTACCAATAAGAATTTAGTAGATTTGATTTCTTTGGGGCGTTTTAGAAAAGACTTATATTATCGTTTTAATGTAATTTCTTTGCATGTTCCGCCTTTGAGAAAAAGGAACAACGATATATTGCTGCTGACCGATTTTTTTTTGAAAAGACTTGCTGATGCTCAGAAAGTTCGCAAACCGAAAATGTCTTCTAAAGCGGCAAAAAAACTGTTGGAATATCATTGGTATGGAAATGTAAGAGAACTTGAGAATACAATAGAACGGGCATTTGTTTTTTCTGATAAAAAGCAAATAGAGGAGGAAGATATTCGCTTTGAATCAGTAAATGAAAGTGATATATTCCTGCCTTATAAAGAAGCAGTTTACTCTTTTAAACGTGAATATATAGAGCGAGCTCTTGATGAATGTCATTGGAATCAAACAGTAACGGCTAAAAAATTAAAATTGCAAAGAACTTATTTAGCACGGTTAATTAAAGAGCTTGATATTAGTAAAATATAAAGTTGAGGATTTGAAAATGAGTGATAATGCAAAACAAAAAGAATTAAATGGTATTTTATTTTGGATAGCGATTGCGTTAATAATTATTGCGCCTTTAGTGTACTTTGTTTTCAAAAATCATAATGATAAGATCAATGTTGTTTCTTCCGAAAAATTTGAAACTGTTTTTGAAGATTTGAAAGAATTTGACGAACTGAATGATGTTTCAAAGATTGAGGAAAAAGATAATCTTTTGAAAGAACTTGATGCGCTGATAGCAAGTTATCCGAAAACAATTTCCGCAAAACGTGCGCTTTTTTATAAAGGATATGTTTGTTATTTTGCTGGAGATTTTGAAAATGCAGTAACTTATTTTGAACAATTTTTAAACCAAAATAAGAAAAATTATTTGGCTCCTAAAGCTAATTACTTTTTGGCATTTTCGATGATTGAGCAAGATAAAGACGATGAGGCAATAAAATACCTTGATGTTATTATTAATCAATTAAATGATAATTATTATTCTCCTTTGGCTTTGATAAAAAAAGCGGAACTTTTGGAAAATAAAGGCAATAAAGATGAAGCATTGAAGACGTATCAAAAAATTATTGAAGATTTTTCTTTGTCATCTCAAAAAGAGATTGCCCAGTTGAAAAAAGTCATGCTGGAAAATGAGGTTTCGTTTTAGTTTGGGTGTTGGTAAATGAAATCGAAATTAAGTTCTCGTTCTCCTTTTATTGGTACTATATGTGGAGTCGGGGGCTTTTTTGTTCTCTTCTTGTATCCACTCTTTTATGCAATTGATTGTTCGCCGTTTTTCCATAATAGAAACGAATTATCCGAAAATAAACATAAGGCTGTGGAGTTCGTGGTAATGCCTGACGGTGAAATAAAAGATTTTATATTGCAGCAATCAAATCGGTTGAAAAAAATTCAGTTTAATGATGCTGACAATACGCTTTTTTCTTTTCAAGAAAAAAACACCCAATTATTTCTTTTGCTGGAATATGTGAAAGATATTTCTTTTTCAGACCTTGTTAATACAAAGCAGTATTTGAAAATATATTATCAGTCATATACAATTTTTCTTGATAAAGAAGATAATTCGCTTCATTTGAAAAAAAAATTTTTTGTTGTTCATGACTGTTCCGGTAAGCCATTTGACAATAATGCAATCGATTCTATAAAAATGAAAATGGATAAAATCAATTATGATTTTCAGCTTGAGTTGGAACGCTGGTATGGGCGTTTTATACAAAGAAATCACATGATAATTTCGGAAATAATCAAGTTTATAAATAGTTCCGAATTACCGGAGATATTGAAAGATGATGTGATTTCAATATCGGAAAACAATTCACTTATTTTGGATTATGAAGATTATCTTAACGAATTGATTAATACATTGGAAAATGCGGAAGCCGATTTGCAGCAAAGTTTATATCAGGATGAACTTAATTTCCTGCGAAAAAAATATGCGGAATTGTATAAAATAAAATCGGAAAATGAAGTGGATGGAATAGAATTGTCGGTTTATGATTTTTTTAAAATTGATACTGTTTTTATTTCTGATAATCTCAAACTTGTATCAAATAGAAAAATGGCAGTACAGAAAAAGTTTTTTAGCGATTTTTTTTATATGAAAGATGTTAAAGTTAAACGTATCGGTGACTATTTTTTGATGATGAACGAAAACCGAAATTTGAAATTGGTAAATGGTACAGGTGAATTGCTGAAGGAAAGTAAAAATTTTTTTGAATCTCGTTTGTTTGATTTTCTTATTTTGTGCTTTATATTTTTGCTATCTTTTTTCAGTAGAAAATTTTCTGCATCAGTGCGGATTTTTACTTTTGTATTTATTGTCTTTTGGGGAAAATGTTTTTTTGCGGAAAGTATTTTAATGATTTTATATTCAATGCTTTAGGTGAATAAGATTAAAGAAATGAAGATATTTTTTTTAATTGCTTTTATACCTCTTTTTTTAACATCTTGCGGATTGGAAGATATTTTGTTTTTTGAGCCACCAACACTTTTTCGCTATGTGGCAGACAGTGACGAAAGTGTTTATATTGAGTTTACGGGATTTAACCAAGAACAGGAAGATACGGGAAAATATTGCTTTGTCGGATACGATGTTTATTATTATTTCGATTCGGAAAGCAATAAAGCAAGAGCACAGATATATTTGCCGAATTTGTGTCTGACTGCCGATGAAACGACCGATGTGACCGTGACCGACAAAAACCGCATTAACGAAATGCTTTTGACGTGGGACAATTTTTACGACGGGCGGGAAAATTTTTACGGGAACATAACGGAAACTTACAGAAAGCAGCTGTATCGATACGTTACTTTGCCCGTGACGTTGGGAATGATAAGAAATGTACTGTATGACGGCAATTCTTCCAATGTGCGGGCTTATTTCGGTGATATGGGTAACACTTCCGGCGAAAGGCATTCCAATCCGCAAATAATAGGAAGCAATGAATTTATTCGTTTTATCAATCTGTTTCCGAATATAGATCATTATCCCGACGATTACGATTATGAAGAATATGAAAGGAACGGGAAACCGTTTAAAGGTTTCAGGGATGCGCGGTTTTATAAAAAAATGGGTATAAATCCGGTTTCCGGAACTGCAAATGAATATAAATGTTATTTTTATGCAGTTGCCAAAGGCTTTGACAGTGCGACTAAGACAAGTTTTACCTCATTTTCCGAATCATCGAAAAGTTCAACCATTCAAATAACTTTTACGGTCGATTCGACCACAATGGAGTAACAGTATCGGCATATTAATTTTTTTCTTTATAATTTGAATTCTAAACGTTTGACTTTGCATTAGAAATAATTTAATGTAACCCACTGAATTTCTTATCGGATCTTAGAGGGGGAGATAATGGGGCTAAGTGTTTTATTGCCAGTCTTATTGTCAGTAGGTTTAACGCTTGTAATTGTGTTGATAATAAGGAATTTTGATAAGAAAAACTCTTCCTTTGATAATGCTTGTAAAAAAATCCAAAAATATTCTTCAATAACCAGCAGCAATCTTGAAAAAAAATGCAGTGAATATATCGAAAAAGTAGACAATAAATGCGGAGAATTAGACTTTCATCTGGCGAAAGGCGAAGGGTTAATCGGGGCACTTAAAAGGAGTCTCGATAATTTCGGTGCGGAGCTTGAATCTATTGGAAAAGTCAAAACGGAAGTAAACGAGTATTCCGGAAAATTGAAATCACTCGGAGAACAAATCGAATACCTCGAAGATGTTTTAAACAAAGTTCATGTGAGTGAAGAATATTTGAGGAATATATCTTCCGATTTGGGAAAATTTCAGAAAAATGTTGCTGCGGCTAAATGTGATTTGGATAATCTGAATACCCGTTTTGACCGACTGGACAATGCTTACAAAAAACAGAATGAAGATTCTTTGGAAAAAATAAAGACGAAAGTCATTGATAATTTTGAAGCCGAGTCTCGGAATATTATTGATAATCTTAATAATTATAAAGATTCTCTTGACGAGTCTTATACCGAAATCAACGAACGTTTGCAGGAAGAAAAAAAACGGTTATCGGAATATGTAGCTGATATTATAGAAAAAAGCGATGAAACTCGCAGTTCTTTTGAAGCAAAAATAAATGAATTTTCAATGAGTATTTCTCGGGACTTAAAACTTTTGTATGAAGAACATCAAGACAAGCTGATTTCTTTTGGGAAATCATTTGAAGATATAGAAAATCGTATCGTAACTATTATTCAGGAAGAGGGGGCGAAAAAAATTCAGGATCTTAATACTTATTTCAACTCTTCATGGGAATATACTGAAGATAAACTGCAGCAGCATAGAGACGGTGTAATTCAATCTATCGAAAAGCACTATACCGAAGGCAGAATCGATGCACAGAAAATGCTTCAGGAGTTGAGAAGTGTCGAAACGCGCGTCAGCGAAAAAATGCTTGAATTGTCGGATTTCGATTCAAAGATTCAGCAAAAATCGGAGCAGTTTGAATCATATTTGGAAGAATCGGTAAAAGATAAGATTAAAATGCTTCATGATGATTTGAGAGAAATCGAAGATGATGTCGAGTTAATGGAAACGTCGATTTTAACTTCGTTAAGAGAAAAATATGAGAAATTCGATTCTAAGGTTGTCGAAGAACTGAATAAGATCGGTTCGCATATGGGTAAGAAAGTCGATTCCAAAATGAGAGAGCTTTCCGGAATGGAAAATAAAATTTCCGAATTGAAAGATGCAATGGCTTTTATCGAAAATAATGTTATGAAGACTGCGGGCAAGTTGAATGCGATGTCTTTAGATTTGAAAAATAGTCTTTATCAAAAAATCAAGACCCTCAGTGCCGATGTCGATGGTCGAATAAAAAATATGAATGCGACTTACGAAGACGATCGAAAAGCATTGATAAAAACAATGGAAAATTCTTTGGAAACGCTGGATTGCGAATCACGTGAGAAAGTATATAACCTGCGTAATCGAATGCAGGAAATTTATTCGGGGGTTAAATCAAGATTAAACAATGCGGAAAATGAGATTCAGCGAAAAACCGAAACGATAAAGCGCAAGTTTGATCAAAAAATAGAATTAATCGATGCACAAATAAAACAAAAGGAACATAAAGCCAATACTCTGATAATAGAAAAACTGTCGGGATATTTCAGAAATGCAGATGAGAAATCAAAAGAGTTTGAAAACAGTTTGCAGGAATATCATAATGATATTTTTTTACTGAAAGACAAATTCAGGAAGAAATGTGAAGATTTGACTTCTTGGTTTGCCGAAAAGGTGAAAGTTTTTGCCGGAGAAAATGATATTGCCGGGAAAAAATATCGTGAAGAAATTAAACTGCTGGAAGCGGATAATTTTAGTTTGCGTGAAAAAATGCTGACAGAAAATACGCAATGTATTCAGTCTTTGAATGAACAAATCAAGCGTATTGAAGATAAATTGCCGGCTATAAATGAAAAAGTTCGCCTCAACTCCGAAAATCTATCGAAAATTACAGAAGAACAAGTTCTTGCGATGCGAAAAAATATTCAAACCGAAGTTGCCCTTATTAAACAGAAAATGTCTGAACAATCGGCAGCAATGGATGAAAAATTAGTCCAGAAAATGCGTGATGTAAATGAAGTTATCAATGTTATTCAAAATATGATTTCTCAATACAATTCAAAACTGAGTGATTTTGATTCTCAAAAAACAATTATTATCGAAAATCTGGAAAACGAAGTAAATGAACTGAAAGCTTTTTATAAGGAAAAAGGCGAAGAATTTGTAAAGACGAGTGAAAAACATGCTGAAACGGTAAAAGAATCTATCCATATTTTGAGAGAGAAAGCAGATTCAATTACTGAAGATTTGAATCTGACTGTCGACAGCAAAATTTTGCAAAGTAAAAATGATTTTGAACGTATTTACTTGGGGATAAAAGAAAGCGGCAAAAAAGAGCTTGAAGATTTGATTGCTGCTAAAGCAACTTTTATGGAGGAATTGGAAAATCGAATTGCGGTTTTGTCGAATAATTCAAAGTCATCTTTAATAAAAATCTTGAAAGTTGCGCAAAAAAATATCAACGAAATTCGTGATAATGCAGACAAGAGCATAAGCGATCGATGCAGAGAATTGGAAGAAGGTGCGATTTCTTCTTTGGAAATTTACCGAGGAGACTTGGAGTCATTGAAATCGAGCCTGAAAGAGTTTGGCAGCCATGTAGGGCCGCAGGTGCTGGAACGAATCA
>JAFLVQ010000046.1 GCA_022508205.1 Spirochaetales bacterium | reverse complement strand
AGCCGATGTAACCGCAAGACCGCTTAAATTCATAAATGTCTGCGGTTTCAAAATAATCACACTTTCACCGAAAAGAGTTCCCTTTGAAAAGCAATAATTGTTTTTTTTCTTAAAGTCGCCGAACCCGTTTCTTTGTGCCAAAAAATCCGCAAAGAGAAAACCCGCATTATGACGATTATATTGATATTCCTTTCCGGGATTGCCAAGACAAACAATCAAAAACATAAAACTTCCGTATTTACTTTAGGATAACAAAGAAAGAAAACTGATTTGCTCCTTATAAAAGAAACACCGCAAATTTGCAAGTACTGCATGTGAATCAAAAACGAACTGATTTTACCTTTGAACAAAAAAATATTTACTGTATTATAAGCCGATTAAAAACAGTAGGTAAATTATGAATTCATTATCACAAATGCTATGTGCAACAGCCGCAGATACTTTCGGAACTCGGATACAATTGAAATGCTGTTGAAAGATTTGACATCGCACGACTATACATTAAAAATCCGCAGCTTCTTGGAAAAACAAACTCGTCCCGTTTATGAAAGTACGCTGCTGTACAATGTGTATCCCGAATACAGAAACAAAACTTCTTCTATTGATATATACCAATATCATTTTGCGGTAATGCGGCTTTTGTACCAACTGCAAGATGAGCTTCGCAGGGAAAATATATATCTGCATGTTCACTTTATGCGGATAAAAATGCTGCCGTATCCCCAAAACGGTTTTTGTCATGAATATTTGGAAGACATCGGCTGCTTCTGCGGCAGTCCGATATTGCCGCCGGGAAATCGGTACTGCCCTTTTCACGCACGCAGCAAAAACGATGATTTGCCGGAGCAGCTTTCCGTAAAATATTTTTATTTATCCGATAAAAACTACGATGCCGTAAATGCAAATAACGCAGATGCATTTTTAAGCGGAACATGGGAACTGCTGTACCATTATGACGAATACATCAATGCGGTGCGAACCCTTGAGCTGCCGGAGCATTGCAGCATGGAAATGGTTCGGCAAAATTATCGCCGTTTGGCAAAAAAATATCATCCCGATTTAAACAATGGCATTGCATCGGCTGAGTTTTTGAACATTAACGATGCATATCAAATACTGCAAAAGATTCTGCCATACTTTAATTCGTAAACTTTACTTTCCCGCTTTTATTTAGTAGACTCCACCCACTAAGGAGAATCGATGTTTTATCGAATCAATTATTTTCTCTCATTTATTTCCATAATCACGTTTTTTGCATCGTGGATACTTACCTGTGTGTCAGACATACAGATTATCGATACTGTTTATTCATTTTCTCAATTATGCATTATCTCATTCTATTTTATTATTTTCCTGATGCACATTCTTTACCGAGACGGAAATATTGCAAACATCAACGATTTGCTTTTCGATGTTTTCATTATAATTTTTGTTTTAATCGACAAAGATTTTTTGCTGCTGCCTCCGTACATCAAGAAAATGAATATAGAATTTTTTTTAATTGCAATACGAATATGTTTCTTGCGAAAAAGCCATCTGCAAAATATACGGCTGATGCGTCACCCCGAACGCAGTGTTGTCGTAAGTTATGTCGCAACGATTTTTTACGGAACGTTATTGCTGAGCCTGCCTTTCTCGTGGCAGCCGAACGTTCCGCATTCATTCATAGACGCATTTTTCACAAGTACTTCAGCTTCATGTATCACGGGGCTTACAAGCGTCGATATATCGAAAAGTTTTTCATTGGCCGGACAAATTATAATCTGTTCATTAGCGCAGATTGGCGGTATAGGAATAATGATTTTTTATACAATAATCGCATTTACATTCAGCAAGCATTTTTCGCTTGAAGAAGCACGGGCTGCCTCTGCCGACATTAACGAAAACGATATTAGTTCCATTCAAAAGATCATACCGCAAATAATATTAATCGTATTTATTTTCGAGGGAATCGGTTTTATTTTCTTCCTTATGAAATTCATAACAATGTTTCCACTGCCGAAAGCCTTGTACTATGCCGCATTTCATTCCGTTTCGGCATTTTGCAATGCCGGTTTTTCGCTGTTTTCGGACAATTTAATGCAGTTTTACAATTCACCGCTTGTTATTTTCACCGTCTCGTTTCTCGTAATTTCGGGCGGACTCGGTTTTCATGTTATCAGAAACATTTTCTTTTGTTTACACAGCAGGATAAAACATAAATCGCTGTATAAACGCAAAATTTTGACAGAGACATCAAAAATCATACTTTGCGGAACCATTTTTCTTCTTCTTGCCGGAACGTATCTGTTTTACGCGCTTGAGCATAAAAATACACTCAGGACATTGTCGACACCGGTTCAATATCTGACTGCATTTTTCCAATCCGTAACGCTGCGTTCTTCCGGGTTCAATTCGGTAAATTTCTCGCAGCTTACGCACGCGACGCAAATTATGATGCTGGTTTTTATGTTAATCGGCGCCGGCCCGGGTTCCACTGGCGGAGGAATCAAAATAACTTCATTTGTAATACTTTGCGCAAGCGTTTACGCATATATGAAAGAAAATAAGCAGACTGTATTATTCCGCAAAGCTGTCCGACCGGAAATTACCCGAAAAGTGTTTATCTCATTTTTTTATTCGATCGGAATGATTTTCCTCGGATTATTTTTTTTGGCACTGTCGGCACCGAATGCCGATGTACTGGATCTGCTGTTTGAAACAACTTCCGCATTTGCCACCGTAGGCGTTTCTACCGGAATTACGTCGCAGCTGCATTTCAACGGAAAACTTATTCTGATTTTCCTGATGTTCGCCGGGAAAGTCGGAACATTGACACTGTTCAGTGCCGTTACTTTAAAAAAGAGCAATACAAAAATCGAATATCCGTCGGCAAATATCAACATAGGATAAATCAAAGGAGTTTTTTATGGAACAAAACAAAGTAATTCTAATAATAGGACTCGGAACATTCGGACTTGCGCTTTGCAGAGAGCTTTCCGAGCGCAGCGATGTTTATGTAATCGCTATAGATAAATCGGAAAAACAAATTGAATTAGTCAAAGAGTCGGTAGCGCAGGCTATTCAAATGAACAGTACGGAAGAAGATGCGTTTCGCGCTTTGCCTTTGAATACGGTCGACATGGCAGTAGTTGCTATGGGCGAAGATATTGAATCAAGCATTCTGACAACAGCCATACTGAAAAAAAACAATGTTTCTTCCATTATCGCACGCGCCACAACTTCAATTCATGCTTCCATTTTGCAGAAAATCGGAGCTACGGAAGTTATAAATGTAGAGACTGACGGAGGAAAACGTCTTGCATCACGCTTGATTTCGCCCAATATTATGGAACAAGTAAAAATTTCCGGTGAACTGGTTCTTACCGAACTGCCGCTGCCGCGTATATTCTCCGGCAAAAAATTAATAGAGCTTAATCTGCGCAGCAAATACAATATCAATGTTGTGTGCATCAAACGCAAAATCCATGACATTGACAGATTCGATAATCCTATGGTTCGCGACGAAGTGCTTTTTCCGCGTCCCGATGATAAACTCAATGACGGAGATTTTCTTATGGTAATAGGCAGGAACGATGACATCGATGCATTAACGGAGCTGTAAGATGATAATGATTAAAAAATCAAAATTAAAACTTTTAATTGCATCACACTTTTTTTCAGTCATTGTATTATGCGCAGTCGGATGCTACTTTATATACACTTCCGACTTGACAATTACCGAAAACCGCAAGTTCTGCGCGGAAATATTACTTTTTTTATCGATTCTGACAATTACGGTCAACTGCTTAATAGTAATTTTCGCAAATCGGCATAACATAAAGCTATATGCAGAACTGGATAAACTTGCCACATTTTGCCGTACACACGATATTAAAGAAGGCACAAGCCAACTGCGCCACTTGGATATACTCGGCAAAAAAATGGATTTGATATTTGACTTGATAAACGAAACAGGTGAAAAAAGAAAACAAAAGCTCGCCTCTATGTACCAAATAATCGATTATCTGACAGTAAATTCCGATAAAAACATACTGATTACAAACATTATCGGCGATGCGCAATTTTGCAGTCAAAAACTGTCCAATGCCATCGGCATAGATTCCGATATGCTGCGAACTTTGCGTATTTCGGATTTAATCAATGTAAGCATGAACTCCATTTTATCCAGTGTGGAAGGAGAAAAAACGGCTTGCACTACATTGAAAAATCAAATTTTAAAATACTCCGATATAACCAGAAAGATTAAAGAAATCCAAATCATTCCTGTTTACGGCAATAATAATACTGTTTCCAATTTGATTTTTCTGTTTTCATTCAGCTTGATATAAGCCGAAATGTATTTCAGCTGGGCAAAACTTGATTTTGCCGCAAGTAAATTTGATGCAGGCAAAATCAATTACTCAGAAAAAAAATCATCGGCATCTTTCATCACACTACGTATTGCACTCATCGAAAATCCTTTTGAGGCAAGCCGCCGAATTTTGGTTTTTGTATCCAATCGTGAATCGATTTTTCTATTAAGACATTTTTTGCACAATTCGGTTTCTCCGCCGTTGTCTTCCAATGCGCATTTTACCGCTTTTTCCGCACTGTTTCGTTCCACACCTTTTTCATACAGTTTTGCACGAACAATCATCGGACCATACAGTTTTATTCTCATTAAATCTCCGGCATACATTTCAGCGAGTTTGCTGTCATTCAGCATTTCGAGTTTTTCCAACTGCCGCAAAACAGAATCAGTCTGTTCGATACTAAAGCCTTTTTTCAGCAATTTGTTTTTCAATATACCGGAAAACTGCGGTTCGCAATTTATAATCCGCAGTGCCGCATCCATCGCCGCCGATATATTCATATTAAGATCGTATGCCATATCTTCAAAATTCCGCCTGTGCCGCAACAGTAACAGCTGCCGTATACGGCTGCAAAAATATCAGCCCATGCACATGCGATGTCGGCAGTGCTTTGAAAGGATTAATAATATATGCCAGCACGTGCAGTCCGATATATGGTGTGGTAAGCAGATACGTTGCAATTTCATCAAACAAAATGCCGGCAAGTGTACCTGCCGCCGGATTTTTCAGTAATTGTTCAAAACTTGAAACCTTAAAAACCGGGCGCACCGTAAATTCGTACAGAATTGACAATGTAAAAAGCTCCCCTATCATCAGTGCTATATTGTAATTTTTAGAACGCATATACAGTGCCATATATGTAAACATAATAGGTTCGACGACATTTTTTGCATAAAATGAGCCGTTCGGCACATACACATCGTCACCGTTGATATCTTTTATTTTTTTACCGGAAGCATCATACCATACAGAAAAAATATTCTCTTTTCTTGTATTAAACGGTTCCATCATTAAACGATCTGAAAATTTGTCGTTCTCCGACGGCAATGATACGCCATCATTCCACATCGGCGCAGTTATACCGGCAGTAAGCCAGAGACTTGAATATAAAACAAGAAAATCTACAGGGTATTCCCACGCTCGAATCGGTTTGTACCCTTTTGACGACACAAAATTCGCATTAATCATGAAATCACGCCTATCAGGTATATTCTTTATCTGAGAAAAAGGAAGTGCCGGTACAGCGCAAAGCCACACCGGCATCAATATGGAAATTAGAATAAGGCTGATTTTTCGGATCATCGCATTTATATTTTCAATGTCTCTATCGCTTTGTTTAATGCATCTACCGCATCGTAATTTTTCAGTGAATATTCTCTGCCTGTAATTTTTCTGTATGCCTGCGCATAACGTTCTACAATTCCGCATATAATTTCAAATGGAATAGCAGGTTTGTCTGCGTCTCCGCTGTAACCTAGACTCAAAAGGTATTGACGCAGATATTCTTTATCAAGCATTCTCTGCTCTTCACCTGCATCGAATTTTTCCTGATATGTATCGGCATACCAAAAGCGAGAAGAATCTGATGTATGAATTTCATCTGCAAGCATCAAACTTCCGTCTTCGGCAATACCGAATTCATACTTAGTATCGACAAGAATCAAGCCCTGCTGCGCAACAATTTCCTGACCTCTTTCAAAAAGACGCACGGCAACATCGGCAATCTGTTCCATCATCTCTTTACCGATAATACCTCGATTGACAATTTCTTCGATGCTAATCGGCATATCGTGACCGGATTGCTCCTTTGTTGTGGGAGTAAGAATAGGTCTGTCGAATTTTGTATCTTTTTTCATTCCCGCAGAAAGTTTTACACCGCTTATTGCGCCTGTTTTGCTGTATTCACGCCAGCCGCCGCCGGTAAGATACCCGCGAACTATAATTTCGACCGGCAGAATTTTACATTTTCTTACAAGCACTCCATTTTCCGAAACTTTGCTTATAATGTGATTTTTTATAATATCAGAAGTTTTCTCAAACCAAAAAAGGGACATATTGTTTAATATTTCGCCTTTGAACGGAACGGTTCCCAGCACTTGATCAAACGCAGAAATTCTATCTGTTGTCAAAATTACGAGTTTATCGCCCAAATCGTAAACATCGCGAACTTTTCCTTGATATTTGTTTCCAATATCATAATTTGTTTGGTTTATAGTATAGTCAAATTGCGTTCTTACAATATTTTCTAAATCCTTATTCATTCGGTTTTCCCCTTAATTTGAAAAAAAATAATTTGTGGGAATATATCAGCAAATCCTCTTATTGTCAAAGTTAAGCCCGATTTTCCGCTGTACGTACGGCAAGATTTTTTTAGTCAATTGTCGCAATTTGACGGTTCTTCTTCGGGATTTGTTTTGCGGTAGTTCATGGAGTAATTTGCGGGCAAGCCGCGCAAGGCGAAAGTTGGATTTTAGGTGTTTGCTGCCCTTAAAAGGGGGCTGATTTCTTTTTCACTGACCTTATCATCGCCGCATCATGGACTTTCTGCTTCTGTATTACTTCCTTATGGTCGCCTCACTCAGCCCCCGCTGTGCTTGCATAAAGCCCTCTGCCCACCACCGCATAGCAGGCAGTTTATTGTGAAAATAAAAAAGCCTGCAACTGTTAAACATGCAGGCATATAATTTTTATATTATGATTTTTTTTGTTTCTTCATAAGCGAAACCGGAAATAGACCTTTAAACTCATTTGCCAAATATTTTTTATTCTTATAGATATAATTTCTGAACTGCTTAAAAACACTCTTTCCTTCTTCCAAAGCACTTTCCCAAATTCCTTTGAGATTATCCGCATTGATAATGCCATCCGCTGCTATATAAGCCTTTGCTGTAATGCCCACGGCATAGGAAGATGCAAATGCCGATGATGCACGCCACATTAATTTAAAAGGAAGCAGCCGGGATATTCCGGCACCAATACTTTTAAACAGCAAACCGATTCCAACCGAACCGCATGCTATTTTCATAGAATGCTCAATATCTAAATCAAAACCGTAAACTTCGGCAACTTTAGCCGACAGCATGGTCTGCAGCGACGATAATGCAAAAAACGACGCTATACCATTTAACGGCATAATTTCGACAACAGCCGACAATATCGCAAACCGAATCAGCAAAAGCTGAAAAACATAATCTTCACGCTGAGATTTATTATACAAGGAAAATTCAAATCCCGTACGTGTTTCATCAATCTGCAAAAATTCGCCGATCAAAGCAAGACGTTCCAATTGATAATAAGTAATATTTTTTATCTCGCAAATTGTTTTAGCCTGATCAAATAAATCCTGCCGTTTTTCTTCATCCTCAATTTTTTCACAAAGTTCAAAAATCTCATCTTCCGACACCGGTTTTCTGATATATTCTTCTATTTCCGTCAATGAAACATCAGTAAACTTTTTCAAAATAAACTCTTTTTGCTTATATGAAAGAGCTTGTCCTGCAATAGGAAATAAAATAATTTTGTTTTCTGAAATCATAATTCCTCCTTATTTCGGAATAATCATCTGCAGCGTAACAGAACTTTTATTATCTGACAACTTAAAGATTCCGTGCTGCATATTCTTAGTACTTCTTTCAGGCCGAATTTCCGACCTGATTACTGCATCCATTACAGTTTTCTCAAAAAATCTTTCCAAGTTCCGAACACCTTTCTGCTTGTCATACCCTAAATCGGCAATATAGTCGATAACTTTATCATCAAAATCAATATCCAATCCCTGCTGCAAAAACATCTGACGAGCATTTTCAGCTAACAATTCACGGACTATCTGCACGGCCGTATCGCGTCCGACAGTTTCAAAAGGTATAATTTGATCAATTCGATTGATAAATTCAACAGGAAAATATTCTTTCAATCGATTATTCCCATCGACTGCCGATTTTTCATCGAAACCGATTGTTCCCGTTTTTATAGTAATATTTGAAGTCATTATAATTGTAACATTGGAAAAATAAATTGTTCTGCCCGATGTATCATTGATAACGCCTTCTTCAAAAATCCGCAGAAACAATTTCAAGACTTCGATATTGGCTTTTTCAACTTCATCCAACAGCAGAACACATGCCGGAGAAGCTTGAATAAGCTGATTCAGCAGCGAAACATTTTCATGCCCGACATATCCGGGCGGACTGCCGATCAATTTCGATACTGAATGCGGTTCGGTATACTCGGACATATTCAATGTCACACAACGTTCTTCGCTGCCGAACAAATACTGCGCTATCTGCCTTGCAAGATACGTTTTTCCTATACCGGATGTTCCGAGAAAAAGAAAAACGCCGTCCGGACGAACCGGATGAAAAGAAATACTGCTTTTTGCAATGCAAAGTGCCGCAGCAACTCTTTCTATTGCCTCATCCTGACCGAAGCAGCGTTTCCGAAGATACGCAGCCAAACCGGCCATTTTTTTACCGTTTTCCTCACTTGTCAAAGGCAGTCTGTAGCCTACAAATTCCGCGATTACTGCATGGATAGTATCGTTTGAAACGGTTTTCAACCCACGCAGTGCATCTCTTGACAACGTTTTTTCAAGAACATCTATTGCTTTATCCGGGAAAACTCGATTCTTCAAATGCACATCTGCCAAATCGATAATCAGCTTCAATTGTTCATCGCTTATCTCTACATTAAAATGACTGAAACTTTTATCGCGAAGATGCTGCAGAATATTCATAGTAGATTCACTGTCGAGTTCTTCTATTTTTACTTTGAAAAAACGCCTGTCCAGTGCGCTGTCTTTTTGAAAAAGATTCAAATATTCATCAATCGTTGTTGCACCGATACACCGCAGCTCCCCTTTTGCAAGAGCCGGCTTTAAAATATTCGCAGCATCAAGCGAACTTCCGCCGCTTTCGCCAGCTCCGAGCAATGTATGAATCTCATCAATAAACAAAATAAGATTCTTATCTTTTGCCACTTCCTCCACAATATTTTTCAGTCGTTTTTCAAAATCACCGCGGAACGTCGTACCGGCAACAAGAATCCCCATGTTGATTTCGATAATCTCTTTGTTAAGAAAAAATTCCGGTACATTTCCCTCCACTATCCGCTGTGCCAATCCTTCCACTACCGCAGTTTTTCCGACACCTGCTTTTCCGATAAGCAGCGGATTGTTTTTTTTCAGTGAAAACAATGTTTCCAAAATACTGTTAATCTCATTTTCACGCCCCAAAACGGGAAACAGTCTGCCTTTCTTCGCAAGTTCCGTAATATTACGTCCAAAACGTTCACTGAAACGCTCTCCTGCCACTGCACCGCCGTTTGCGCTTTCATGTCCCGCAACGGCATTTTCCGTATACCTCTCCGTATCCTCGCTTGAAGCGTCACTGCTATACGTTTCGGATTTCAAATCTTCTTCCTGCAAATCTTCGGAATTTTTTATTAAGTCAGAAAAATGTTTCTCCAAATATTTGATTTCATTATTGGCAAGATAATAATCGGAGTCGCATTTCTTTGCGATTTCAAAAACTCGATATGCTTTTTTTACCTTGCCCTGATTTTCAAAGATAAGACCAATATTATAGTAAGCATATTTAAATGAGGGATCGGCTTCCGCAGCCCGTGTATAATTATACATTGCCAAAGTATACTTATTTTCCTCATAATAAATAGTTCCGAGATAATTCAAAGCAGACGCATAATTCGGATCCACTTTAATCGCTTTCAGCAGGAAAATTTTAGCACGTTCATTTTGACCGCTTTCTTTATATATTTTCGCCAAATTAAAATACGGATACTTATAAACCGGATCTACTTTAATGGCACGCAGAAAATATTCTTTGGCTTTTACATTATTATAAGAATTCTGATAATAAAGCCCAAGTTCATTTAAAGAAGGAACGTATTTGTTATTGAGTCTGAGCGCACTTTTAAAACAATTCCTCGCCGTCGGGAAAGAACGCTTGTCATTGCTCTTAATCAGTGCCAATCCAGCATTATGGTATATCCAGTATGCATCGGGATCAATGGAAAGTGATTTTCTATAATATTTAACAGCTTTCAAATACTGCGCATCATTAAAATACGTATTGCCGAGTTTTGCCCAAACATCGGAATTCAACGAATTAAGATTCAAATATTTACGAAGATATTTTCTTGCTTTATCCATATTGCCGCGCACAATTTCTATCTCAGCCAATTTTTCATAAGACATATAATGGTGCGGCTGCGCCTTTAAAATATGCAGATAAATATCTTCCGCATTATCATATTCACCGTGATAAATACACATACCTGCCGTTTCAAAAAGGGTATCGATATTCACATCTTCGGTATTCTGCATAAGTTTACTCCTTATGGTATACATCTCTTATATCACAAACACATATATAAAAACATTTTATTACTTACTTTTTTTACTATTAAAACAGTAATAAAATCGTTCATAGCTTGATTTTGAACATCATTTTTCTTATTATTTTGTCATTTCTTTTCAAGGCAGAAACACGTTGTCAAAAGAACCGGCATTGACAATTTATTCTGCCGGTGATGGTATGAAAGCCGATCCTTTCGGAAAAAATATTTGAAATCGAAAAGAAAATATATCTTTTACTCTAAAACAAATAAAACTGAGGAGTCACTATGAATTTTTATGCGGGAATAGATCTCGGAGGGACAAAAACATATTGCGTAATAATAGACGAAAAAGGCAATATTCTTGCAAGGGAAAAAATGAAAATCGGTACAGATAAAAACATAAAGCACATTTTGGATATTGTCGCTGAATGTTACAAAGCCGCAATATCACGCGCGAATTTATCGGAAAGCGAAATTTCAGCTGTTGGAATGGCAGTACCGTCGGCGGTAAATACCGAAAAGCAGATCCTTTTAAATGCACCTAATCTCGGCTGGAAAAATATCAAAATAGGCGAAATAATGACTGAAAAAATCGAAAAGCCGGTATTTGTCGACAATGATGTAAATTTGGGGACTTTCGGAGAATATACATTCGGCAAAGCAAACGAATACAAAAACGTTTACGGAATATTTGTGGGAACGGGAGTCGGCGGCGGCTATATTCATGATGGAAAAATCATCAGAGGCGCAAGTTTTACCGCCGGCGAAATCGGTCACATGATAATAAAAAAAGGCGGGCCAATCTGCAACTGCGGCAATCACGGCTGCCTTGAAGCTATCGCCGGCAAAGTGGGCATTATAAAATATATCGAACGCAAAGTCGACGAAAAAGGCAAAACGACAAAACTGGATGAGATTGCGCCCGACTGGAGAAATACCGTCGGTGCATCGGCTTTGCATAAAGCTATAAAATCGAAAGACAAACTTACAGTAAAAGCAATAGAACGTTCGGCAGAAGCAATCGGAATAGCATGTTCCAATGTAATTAACACCGTCGGCATAGATGCGATAATACTCGGCGGCGGAATCATAGAGGAACTAAGCGATATTTACCTGCCTATTATTCGCCTGACAATTCAAGAATGTTCAATAGCAAACGGCGGAAGCAACTTCCCGGTAATTATTTCCGAACTGGCAGATGACGCGGTTGCACTCGGAGCTGCATGGCAAGCTGTCGAAATCTACGGCAAAAAATAAAATACGGGGATAAAAATGGAATGTAAAAGATTTGCCGCAATCGATTTAGGCTCCGAAAGCATCTGCATGACCATTGCCGAATTGCGTGAAAACGGCAGCTCGGAAACAATAGAGGAAACAAGGCAGCCTTCACTGCTTGGCAAAAATTCTTTTTATAAAGGGAAAATTTCACGAGACACGATAAATTCATGCATCCATACTTTGCAGCAGTATAAACAGCTGTGCCGCGAATACGGCGTAGAAGAAATTCATGTCGTTGCGGGAACAGCTGTAAGGGAATCCATAAATGCCGATATTTTCATCGACAACATCGCTATGGCAACAGGTTTGACGGTACATATTTTATCATCGAACAGCCAAACGGAATATGTTCACCGTACCCTTGTAAAAAAACTTAACGATAAAGACTGCAGTAACTACCGCTGCATTGCGGAAGTCGGTGCGGGAAATGTCATAATTACGATTTTCGACAGAGATTTTATTTTATATTCCACAACACTGCCGATAGGCGCTCTGCGTGCAAAACAACTGTTTATGCAGGAAGAATATCATCAGGAAGAAGGTTTTGCAAAATATCTCAGATTTATTGTAGAGCACGAGCTTCGCGCAATGGTAAAACTTATTCCGGTAAAAAAAATTATCCATATATACGGAATCGGTCAGGAACTGGAAGAGCTTTCCCGTGTACTGAAAATTTCGCATCAGCAAAATTTTATGCGTATCGAAAAAAAACAATTGGAAGACATTTGTCATAAGGCCGAAAAATATTCCACCGATGAAATTATTCACAGAATGAATGTTTCCGATGATTTGGCAGAAAATTTTTATTCTATATGCAGTATATTTTTATCGATTATCAAATTTTTGGAATGCGAGGAAATCTTTATTCCCGATTTTACGCTCAAGGACTGCATTGTAAGCCGTGCGGCAGATACATTTAACGGAGTAAAAGATGATAATCTTCTGGAAAAACAAATAATTATCAATTCACAAAATATAGGGCGAACTTTTAATTACGACGAAGCCCACGCTTTAAAAGTTTTGGAACTGTCGATGAAACTGTTTGACCAGACACTGTCGCTGCACAAACTGACACCCCACGAAAAATGCCTTTTGATGGCAGGCGCAATTTTGCATGATACGGGCTTGGCAATATCAAACAGAAGTCATCATAAACATTCGCAGTATATAGTAAGTACGCAAAATTTTTATTATTACTCCGAAGAAGACCGCCGAATCATTGCCAATATCGTGCGTTATCACAGAAAAACGCTTCCGAAAACGACGCACAGCGACTACTCTTCCCTGTCGCACAAAAACAGAATGATTGTGTGCAAATTGGCAGCAATACTGCGTATTGCCGACAGTTTGGACAATAATCACAAGCAAGTCGTTGAAGATCTTACTGTTACGATAAAAAAGAAAAGCATATACATTGACATAAAAACGACCGACGGCTTGCCAATCGAAGAATATTCGTTTAATGCGAAAAAAGATTTGTTTGAAGACTTTTTCGGTTTTCAAGTTCTGCTGCAGAACAATGCTATTGCAAAACATACATAAGGAATCGGTTAACAAAATGAAGGAAGAAAAAAAATATTACAATCGTGAACTGAGCTGGCTGGAATTTAATTACAGAGTTTTGGAAGAAGCTCTCGATAAAAACAATCCGCTACTGGAACGGCTGAAATTCATTTCGATATTTTCATCCAATCTCGATGAATTTTTTATGGTACGGCTTTCGGAATTAATATCGCAGTCAAAACTGGAGTACGCATCGCTGAAACTGCCGTCCGGTGATACCGCACAGGAAATCGTAGCCAATTTGAAATCACGAATCAACAAACTTGTAAAACAGCAGTATAACTGCTTTAACAATGACATTCTCCCAAATCTCGAAAAAGAAGGGTTCCATTTTTATACATCGCAGAATCTTCCCGAAAAGTATATTCCGACAGTAAAGGATTTATTTTCCGCAAAATATTCACTTATGCTGACTCCGATGGCTATAGATCCGGCTCATCCGTTTCCGTTTATCACAGGAAAAACGCTCAATCTGTTAGTGCGTTTATTTTCCGATAAGCAGCCGACTATTCCGCTGTATGCGATTATTCCGATTCCTACTGCGACGCCGAGATTTCTGAGACTCGATTCATCGGATTCGACTGCTTTTATATATTTTGAAGAAGCAGTGAAATTGGTTTCGGCGCAGTTATTCGCAGGTTACAACATAGATAAATCATGCCTTTTTCGTATTACGAGAGATGCGGAAATTGCGGTAGACGAAGAAGACTCAAATCTTCTTACTGCAATCGAAATGGGATTAAAACTGCGTGAACGAGGGTATCCTATTCGGCTTGAAGTGGAAAAAAGTGCGGATGAAGATCTGCTGCTGTTTCTGCAACGCAATAATATGTTCTGCGAAGGATTTGATTTTAAAATCGATGGACCTCTTGATCTGGCTGATTTCATGGAAATCGCATGTATCGACGGGTATCATGATTTAAAAAGCGAACCGCTGCCGCCGATTGTCAATATTGCTTTTCAGGATAATAAAATTTCGATTTTCGATATTATCCGCAAAGAAGATCATCTTTTGTTTTTGCCATTTGAATCTTTTGATCCGGTAATACGTTTTATTCAGGAAGCAGCATCCGACAAAAAAGTTCTTGCCATAAAAATGACGCTTTACAGAACTTCAGGTGATTCGCCTATTATAGGAGCTTTAAAAAATGCCGCCGAAAATGGGAAACAAGTAACTGTGGTTGTCGAACTGAAGGCGCGTTTCGACGAAGCCCGAAATATTACATGGGCAAAACAGTTGGAACAAGCCGGCTGCCATGTTGTTTACGGAGTCGTCGGTTTGAAAACGCACGGAAAAATCGCACTTATCGTTCGCGATGAAGAAGACGGCATCAATCGTTATGTTCATCTTTCCACAGGAAACTACAATGACAAAACCGCAAAAATATATACCGATATAGGACTTTTTACTGCTAAAAAAAAATTCGGAAGTGACGCCTCTGCAATTTTCAACTTGTTGACTGGCTATTCGGATCCGCCGCGCTGGAAAAAATTAGTTACCGCGCCGTTGGATTTACGTAATTTCTTTCTTGAAAAAATCAATCGTGAAACACAAAATGCAAAAAACGGCGGAAAGGGTAAAATTATTGCGAAAATGAATGCCCTTATAGATACAAAAACGATTGATGCACTTTACGAGGCGTCTTGTGCAGGAGTAAAAATCACTTTGATTGTGCGCGGAATGTGCCGTCTGAAAGCGGGAATTCCCGGATTGAGTGAAAATATTACCGTTCGCAGCATTGTCGACGTATTTTTGGAACATTCGCGCATCTTCTGGTTCCACAATCAGGGCAACGACGAACTTTTCCTTGCAAGTGCGGACTGGATGGAACGGAATCTTGATAAGCGCGTTGAAATACTTTTTCCCGTTGACGAACCGAAACTTGTAGATGAAGTAAAAAAAATACTTGAAATTATTCTCAATGATAATAAAAAAACCCGTATCCTTCAGCCTGACGGAACATACGAACACATCAAAAAAGAAAAAGACAAGACCGATCATCGAAGCCAACTCGAACTTTACGGCTTCTTCAAAAAACGTAATATGGAAAATAAGGAGAAAGAAAAAATTCGCTTTATTCCAAATACAAAACCGGAAGATACAGAATAAGCACACCGCTTCCGTTGTTTCATATAGTCGATTACTGAATAAAAAAATCTTCCGGAACTGTTTCAAATCGGTTCGGAAGATTTTTTTATCACTAAATTTAATTAAAATTAATTGACTTTTTCATAATTATTATCGTTTAATATTTTACTTTATGATAAAAAGATGTTATTTAAGTAAATCAAAATTAAAATATTTTTTCTTTGATTAAGAAAACGAGTTTGATAATGAATATAAAATCAATTTCAACGAAAATTTTACTAACTCTGGTTTTGACAATAATTTTTACCTTTTCATATTTTTAATATCTTTTTATGTACTCAAACAGAACGTAAAATCTGCGCAAACTAAACAGTTAAGGCGCAAAAGTAATGACACGACTAATTACCATT
>JAFLVQ010000045.1 GCA_022508205.1 Spirochaetales bacterium | reverse complement strand
TCGCTTCATTAAACCTTCTTATATTCCAGTGCGGCTTTAGCAAAATCTCTGAAAATAGGATGCGCCTCAAACGGATTCGATTTAAATTCCGGATGAAACTGAACACCGACGCCAAACGGATGATTTGTCCACTCTACAGACTCAACCAGTTGCCCGTCCATCGTAGTACATGCGATTTTCAATCCGTTTTTTTCAAAATCTTCACGGTAGCAATTATTGAATTCGTATCTGTGACGATGACGTTCGCTCAGTTCCGACGAACCATACGCTTTATAAAGCAGCGTATCGGGGATAATCTTTCCGCGATACGCTCCCAAACGCATTGTTCCGCCCTTAGCATCAATATATTGCTGTTCTTCCAAAAGGGCAACTACAGGATACGGCGATTCGGGGTCGAACTCTTTGGAATTGGCATTTTCCCAGCCCAATACATTTCTCGCATATTCGATTACCATAATCTGCATACCTAAACAAATGCCAAAGTAAGGAATCTTGTGCTCTCTGGCATATTTCGCTGCTGCAATTTTTCCGTCGATACCGCGTTCTCCAAATCCTCCGGGAATCAAAATTCCGTCTACATCCTGCAAATTCTCTTCTATATTGCTTTCGGTCAATGTTTCGCTGTCGATTTTTACAAGTTTTATTTTTGCACAATTATAAAAAGCAGCATGATGCAGTGCCTCGTAAATGGATTTATAAGAATCCTGCAGTTTTATATATTTTCCGATAACGGCAATTTTCGTTTCACCTTTCGGATTGTTTATAACCTCCGAAAGATTATGCCATTTATCAAGTTTTCCTTCTTTATACGCAAATCCCAAACTTTTCAATAATGCTTTTGTCAGGCCCTGTTTTTCATAAGCCAAAGGAATCTCGTAAATCGAAACTTTCGTACTG
Source organism: Spirochaetales bacterium (assembly GCA_022508205.1). Taxonomy (GTDB): domain Bacteria; phylum Spirochaetota; class GWE2-31-10; order GWE2-31-10; family GWE2-31-10; genus RGIG8597. Next base: position 15,267 of record JAFLVQ010000045.1, on the reverse strand, counting down.
ATTGCCGGAATAATCGAATCAAACGGAACATTGGTAAACAAAGAAAGTTTATGACGCATATCGTCAGGCATCGGCTGATTCATGCGGCAAAGTAAAATATCGGGCAGAATTCCGTACTCCATCAAACGCTGCACCGAATGCTGAGTCGGTTTCGTTTTCAGTTCTCCGGCAGCTGATAATTCGGGAATCAATGTGAGATGAACAAATACTACATTTTCGCGCCCTACATCGAAAATGAATTGACGTGCCGCCTCTATAAAAGGAACAGATTCTATATCACCGACAGTTCCGCCTATTTCCGTAATTACTACATCGACATCGGCATCCTTTGAAAAAACCATAATACGACGTTTTATTTCATCAGTAATATGGGGAATAACCTGAACGCATTTTCCCAAATAATCACCCCGCCTTTCGCGCTCGATTACTTCCTGATACACTTGTCCGGTAGTAACGGAATTACGTTTGGAAATAGAAGCTGTAGTAAAACGTTCGTAATTGCCCAAATCCAAATCGGTTTCCGCTCCGTCATCGGTTACATAAACTTCGCCATGCTGAAACGGACTCATTGTTCCCGCATCTATATTAATGTATGGGTCAACTTTGACCATTTGAATTTTATATCCTCTCGACTCCAGTAAAGTTCCTATGGAAGAAGCGGCAATCCCTTTACCCAAAGAAGAACAAACTCCTCCAGAAACAAAAACATATTTCACGTTACCCATTTTCTATCTCCTTTAAATGGCAAAATAAAAAAACTGTTCCGAACTTTCTGATTACTCAAAAAAAGAAAGATCAGAACAGAAAACTATATCCGAAGAATCTCAAATAGAACTCAAACTACGCTATCAATGAAGGATAACAAGGTCATTCACATCAATATCACGAAAAAAGTCATTATCTTTAAACTTTATTTCCGCAATATTTTCATCAACTTTTACGACTATTGCATTTCCTTTTATGCTCTTTTTATCTACTAAATATCCGGCAGTTCCCATTTGCAGCGGATACCTTTGATTCTTTATGACGTAATATGCATCTTTCAGTTTTACACCGGAACGGCGACCTGCATTTATTATCGCTCTGTTTCCCGATATTTTCAGTAATGCAGCTCTGAACGGAATTATCGAATCCATTTGTGCCAGCAGTGAAGATGCCGTTGATATTACGCGGTCATTCCCTGTCTGGTATGTTCCAAATTCCTTGATTGTCTCTCCGTTTATCGCATTTTTCAATACCAATTTTGCTCCGATTGAAATATCTTCTTCCTGCACTGTCAAATCGACAAAATAAGGCATAAAATTCGGCAGTTTTTTGGTTATTTCCATTTTTTCGGCTGCTGAATAATTTTTGCCGACATAAGGAACAATTTCATAAATGTATTTATCGTAGCTTAGTTCCTGTAAGTAAGAAGCGTACATTTCTTCGGCTTTATAATGAGGATTTGAAATGTCCTGACTGATAAACAACGGAATAAGATAACTTTCATTGTTTACATTATACTGATTGATTTTCCACTCCTGCCCTAAACGAAACGAAGCATTTCTGCTTTCCATCAAAATTCTGTCCTTAATTTCCTTAGAGTCGGAAAAATCTCCGGCAAGCGTAAGCTCACGCAAACTTCTTTCGGGGAAATTATTGCTGGAATAATATTCTGCAAGTTCAAGTCTTGCACTGATATTATACGGATTGAGCATTATCGCCTTTCGCAGCGAATAAAGATACTTATCGTAAAACGCGGTTTTCTTATTTTCCATTGCCGTCTGATAATAGTAATCGGAACGCTGTTTTCTTCTGTTGTCAGATACCGGAAACGATTCCTTCAGCGTACTGTCTAAAAACGCTGCAGCAAATTCATCTTCCGCCGTAATGCCGAGACACTTCATCAAACTCGATACTGTTTTCTTTTCGTCTCCAATCATGTCATAAGCATGGCTTAAGTAATAGAAATTGAGAGAACTGCCCGTCGATAATCCCGTAAAAAGTTTGAGTGCTTCGTCCGGTTGATTCAAATACATATAGTACTTACCGAGCATGGTTCTGTAAGATTCTCTGTCTTTGATTTCAACTGCAGTTTTTATTTGTTCGATAGCTTCCCGAATTTTACCCTGATGAAATAAAAATAAAGAATACGCATAGTAAACTTTATCTTCTAATGAATTGTATTGAATATTTTTTTTGTAACATTCGGCAGCTTTTAAAACATTTTCTTTTTCATAATATTCTGCCAGCTTTAAAAGAGCTTTATAATTAGTAGGATTTGCTTTGAGAATCTCCTGCAGTGTATTTCTTGCTTGAATTTTTCTGTCGGTTTCAAGGTAAAGATTTGCCAGTCCGTTAAAAGCGGTCACATTAAGCGGATCTTCTTTTATAATTTTTTCGTATTTGCTTTGCGCCAAATCATACATTTTCAACTTTGTTTCAATATCTGCAGAAAAAAGCACCAAATCGGAACGATTCTGAGCCAAAACCAATGCTTTGTTTATATTCACATAAGCATAATCGTAATTTCCGTATTCATAATACACTTCCGATAAAAGCTTTAGTGCATCAAGGTACTTGGGATTTTCGTCGAGTGCCAATCTGAGAAAATCAATAGCTTCATCGTATGCTTCTCTGATTTCAAAAGCTTCTTTTGCCTTTTGATAATACGACACTGCACTTTCCGAGAAAATCGGTAATGAAAAAATAAACAACAACGCAAAAATCAAACTAATTTTCTGTTTTATCATGCTCATTCTCTTTTATCACTATTCTGACTTTTTTAATCTTTCTACCAGAAATAGCTTCGATTGTAAATAAATAATTCCCGCACTCAATACACTCATGATCTTCCGGTACTCTTCCAAGCAATGTAAAAATCAGCCCGCCGAGTGTATCAACATCGGGCGTCGATATATTCATTCCGGCACACTCATTCAAATCAGCTATTGCAATACGCCCGCTGGCAATAAATTCTTTGTCATTTATTTGTATTAAATCTTCTGCTTCCTTATTAAACTCATCCTGAATGCTGCCTACAATACGTTCGATTATATCATCCAGCATCACAATACCGGAAACACTTCCGTATTCATCAATTACAACGGCTAAATGAACTTTATTCTGGCGCATTTCAACCAAAAGTTCATCTATCGGTTTTACTTCCGGCACAAAATACGGTGACAAAAGAATACTTTCAAAAGACTCTTTCGACTTCTGGTTCAATACTCTCAGCAGTGCTTTTGCATGAACAATTCCCACAATATTTTCATGCTTTTCATCAAAAACCGGCAGTCTTGATTCTCCGCAGTTTATAATCTCCGCAGCGGCCTTCTCAATTGAAGTATTTATATCTACCCAGTGCAAATCCACTCTCGGAATCATAATTTCTTTTGCTTCTGTTCTTCGCAGCCTGAGAATATTAAGCATCATTGTGTAAAGTTCTTCTTCATTTCCTTTATCGTCACTATCCATCGCATGAAGTTCATCCCGAAACTTCTCTTTAATCGCCGATACATTTTTACTGTTAAACAAATTGGAGAATAAATTACTCAACTGTTTCTCCTGTTAATTTTTTGTAAACCGATTTTTCCAATCGGCTCATCTCACAGTCTTCATTTTCATCATGGTCATACCCCATTAAATGCAAAATTCCATGCAGTATTAAATACCGCACTTCTTCAAACACACTGTGCCCCAAACTTTCGGCCTGATTCGCAGCGTAAGGAACCGCAATTACAATATCGCCCAAAAAATGATTTTCAAAACAAAAATCTTCTCCTTCTACCTGCGAGAAAGAAAGAACATCTGTTGCAGCATTCTTTCCTCTGAATGTATTGTTCAGCTCCTTCACTCTTTCATTATCGGTAAATAATAAATTTACGGAAAAATCTTCCTGTTTGACTTCTTTCAATACTTGAGAAATCCACGTCAGCAGCAACTCTTCCGGCAGTTCTTTTTTATAAATATCATCATCATAATCAATATAACATTCTTCCATTATTTTGTTCCTTTGTCTGCAACTTCTTCGCCACCTTTATTTGTAACTTCTTTGATAGGTGCCGATTCTTTTTTAACAGCAGAAGGAGGAGCCGGATATTCAATACGCGAATGATACATTCCGATTAATGATTTAGTAAAAACCTGTTTTATTTTAGTTAAATCACGAATTGTTAAATCCGCATCTGCCAGTGTTCCGTCATTAAATTTTCCGTCTACAATCTTTTCTACAAGCTCCTGAAAATCTTCCTTAGTGTGCATTTTGCTCGCTCTGGAAATCGCTTCAATCTGGTCGGCCATCATAACTATCGCAGCTTCCGGGATCTGCGGATTTTCTGCCTTATAACGGAACGTCTCTTCCGAAACGTGCTCGCCCTCCGGTGCCTGTTTTAAAGCCTGATAATAAAAATATTTAATCAATCCATTGCCGTGATGCTGCTGAATAATATCAATAACCTTTTGCGGCAATTTAGCAGCTTTTGCCCGCTCTACCCCGTCTTTCACGTGGTTTTTAATAATATTTGCGCTTGTAGCTGGCGTCAAATCGGTATGCGGATTATAATCCCCTTGATTTTCCGTAAAATATATTGCGTTGCCGATTTTTCCGATGTCGTGATACAAAGCTCCGACTTTGGCAAGCAGACCATTGGCATGAATTGCGTTCGCTGCCCCTTCCGCAAGATTCGCCACGTTTATTGAGTGAATATAACTGCCCATTGCCGATTCAGACAATTCTTTTAAAAGCGGCAGCGATGTATCGGTTAATTCCCGAAGTCTGAAAACCGTCGGCAAATTCAGCAGCATTTCCCCAAGTGATATTAACCCAATGGCAAATACGGAAGAAATAAGACCGTTACATGCACCGAAAAACGCAAACTTTGCTATTGATGCCATTTTTAAACCGTCGACAAACGCTAATGTAAAGGCAATTACCGCATTCAGCAGTGCCACATAAATTCCCGAAACAAGCAAATCGCTTCGCTGTCTGATTTCGTTTTTTATTACAAAGATCGAACATATTCCGGAAAAGAATACAAACAAAAACGCAGATGAGTTGTATCCGGAAATAATGAAGCAGGTAACGGAAAACAACATCGTTATAATTACCGCGAAAATCTTTGAATATAAAAAAATCATCGTTATCGTTACCATTGAAATGGGTATCAATGCACCAAAATAATAATTGGAACGATCTAAACTGAATGGAACCATCAAATAAATAACAAACACCATGTAAAGCGACAGTAAAAAAACGACATTTGCCGTACTGCCGAAAAAATCCGCGTCAATAAAGCAAATGAACGAAAACGAAAAAATAAAGAACAGCAAATTAAACAAAATATAAGAAGACACATTTTTCGGGGTAATTTTTTGCTGATTCTGAAGCACGGCATTGATCATCGTTTGATTGTCTTCGGTTACCAGATCTCCGCGTCGGGCAATAATCTGTCCTTTTTGAATCTTTTTATAAACATTTCGTTCCCGCTGAAGTTTTTCATTAAGATTCGCCTGCGTTTTTTCCGAATCAAGCAAAATATTCGGCTGTAAAAAATTAATCAGAAAATTTTCCAAAACTCTTTTTTCAAATTCACCGAATGTCGGAAGCATCGCTTCTACATCACGCTGCATTGACTTTAAATCAAGCTCAAGCTCCATTGCCTGTTCTTTTGTCAATCTTTCATCGGCTTTGCCGCTTCCTGCCGGATAAAACAGCAGGATGCCGGCATTTTCCAATCTCGGAGCAAATCTGGCATCAATATGGATAATGCCGTTTTGATACACTTTCGAGCAGTACGCTTCCAAAGTTTTTGCAAAATCTCTGTTTTCACGCATTATTTTCGACAATACTTTAAATTCATTTTCGGAAAAATGTATTTCGCTTCGCCGTGCCGTTTCCTGCACTGTCTTCAAATCTTTGCCGTCGTTCAAGTCAGATAAGAGTTTATCCAAAACACTCAGGCGTTTTTCCGCATACTGCACATCAACCAAATAGCACGGCGCATTGCTTAACGAAAGAATTTCCTCATTTCTTGCGGAAGCTTTTTCATCGATATAATCCAAATCTTCATCTACAACAATATCTTTGCTGATTACATCATTAATCTTTATTCTTATAGCGAAATTGTAATTCTGAAAGAGCATTACCAAATTCAAAAATATGAAAATCACCGTTACTGTAAGAATTTTCAGCCAGAATCCGGGTGAAAATATTGTCTTGAGGTTAAAATCAAATGAACTTATCTTACTTTTCATGTTTTTTATACGCACTTATAATTTTCTTTACCACAGGATGACGAACGACATCGCATTCTTTAAACTCAATAATGCCGATTTCCGGAACATTCTTCAGAACATCCAGTGCCTCCACCATTCCGCTTTTTATTTTATACGGTAAATCAATTTGCGTTACATCTCCGTTAATAATTAGTTTAGCATTTTCTCCCAGCCGTGTCAGAAACATCTTCATTTGACGGCATGTAGCATTTTGCGCTTCGTCTAAAATTACAATACAATTTTCAAAAGTCCGACCTCGCATATAAGCCAGCGGTGCCACTTCTATCATACTTTTGGCATTGAGTTTCGCATACAGTTCCGATGTCAGAATACGATTCAGCGAATCAAACAAAGGCGTCAAATAAGGATTTATCTTCTGTGTATAATCCCCCGGCAGAAACCCCAGATTTTCGCCGGCTTCCACGACCGGACGAGTCAAAATCAGCCGCTGAACTTCCCTATTTAAAAGAGTATTTACCGCATAGCAAACACTCAGAAACGTTTTTCCCGTACCAGCAGGTCCATAGGAAAAAACAACATCATAATCGGAAAGAGCCTGAATCAGTTTGCTTTGAGTTACCGTACGCGGCTGAAATGTTTTGTGAACTTTGGCTATATTTATGGAAGATTTCATCATTTCTTCATAACTTACATCGGAATTTGAACATATCTGATGATACAGTACTTCGATAAGACCTGCATGAATACTTCCTCCGGCTTCGGCAATGCCAATAAGCTGCTCCAAAAGTATTTTGATTTTGTCAGCTTCTTTACCTTTAAGAACAATTTCCTCTGTTCCTTCCGAAACATACACATCTGCAATTTTTTCCAGAACTTTCAGATTTTTATGATTTATTCCGCAGACATCCATCATTATTTTATTATCAGTAATTTGTACAGTACATTCGCAAATCATGCGAGCATGGTATATTAAGTAAAGAATAATGTCAATATTTCCGCAATTTCAGGGAAATTACTTAAAACAAAGGGAGAAAAATATGAAAATCGGATTTCAAACATCAAAATACAACGGTTTAACATTGGAAGAGGAGCTGAATTTTGCAGTGAATCAAAATGCCGGCTTCTTTGATATTTTTTTCGACGAATGGCTGCCCGATCAAATAACGGCAGCAGAACATCAAACAATACATAAGCTGAAAATGAAGAATTTTCCGTTTACGGTGCATTTGCCGATAAATACGCCGAAACTTTGCACAGATGAGTTGCATTCGCTTATACATTTCGTGAAGGAATTAAAACCGCTAACAGCAACGCTTCACTTTGATACAGTGACATTTGAATTTCTGAAATACATTTCGGACAATACCGCAGAATCAACGGTTATCTGCATAGAAAATACGATTCCCGATAAACATCGCATTTACGATAAAAAATATTTGAATTTTATGAAAGAAGCCGTGAAGATTGCTCCGATACAAGCGACTTTCGATACAGGCCACTGTTATGCCAATCATTACGATTTGATTCAAACAGTGGATGAACTTTGTTATAACGGGATACATATTGCCACTGTTCACGCGCATGATAACGACGGAACTTGCGACGCGCACGGTACTGTCGGCAGCGGAATGATTGATTTCCAATCATTCTTCCAACATCTGACTGAAAGAAAACAACATCCGTTGATTGTAATCGAACACTGGACGGACAATGTTACTTCATTTGAACGATTACAAAAAATAATTTCAAACTTGCAGAAACTTTGATAACGATGGACTGGTCGGGCAGTGGTCTGTTAAAGGTCGCGACCTGGTTCGTTTTGTTGTTCTTCTTCACTTTGGTATTGTCGGCTATATTTTCTCCTTGTCTTGCATAGTAAATTTTTATTTTAATTATAGCAGTTTTCATTCTATCTATCTATTCCGCATTGAGATTAAGGTCTGTCCTTTACAAAAAAAGCCGACATGTTCCAAACCGTCGGCTTAACTCATTTAATAAATCACCTTATACGCGCTTCCAATTTTTTATTTCTTCGCGAATAACATTTTCCAAATTTTCAATCTTAACTCGTCTTTGTTCCATACTGTCGCGAAGTCTAAGCGTTACTGTACCGTCGACCTTTGAATCATAATCAACCGTTACGCAGAAAGGCGTTCCGATTTCATCCTGACGCGCATATCGGCGGCCGATAGCACCGGACTGATCATAGAAAGTTGTAAAACTTTCACGAAGTTCATTCTCTATTTTATGCGCAAGTTCATCCAGTCCGTCTTTTTTCATCAATGGAAAAACAGCGACTTTCACAGGTGCCAATTTCGGATGCAGATGCAGCACAACGCGAGTTTCTCCGTTTTCTTTAACTTCCTCATCATAAGCATCTATTAAAAATGCCAATGTTGTACGGTCTGCTCCCGCTGCCGGTTCAATAACGTACGGCAGATACCGTTCCTTCGTCTGTTCATTATAATATGTCAAATCTTTTCCGGAATGTTCCTGATGAGTTGTCAAATCGAAATTCGTTCGATTCGCAATTCCCTCAAGTTCGTCCCACCCCCATGGATACAAAAATTCCACATCAGCACAGGCTTTTGCATAATGTGCCAATTCACTCTTTTCATGTTCACGCAGCCTCAAATGATCTTCACGCATTCCGTACATCAAATACCAATTCTTTCTGGTCTCTTTCCAATACTCGTACCACTTTTCATCTTCTTCCGGCGGAATGAAAAATTCCATTTCCATCTGTTCAAACTCTCTTGTTCTGAAAGTAAAATTTCCCGGAGTAATTTCATTACGGAAAGATTTTCCCATTTGGGCAATACCAAAAGGCGGTTTTTGACGAGATGCAATTTGTACATTTTTAAAATTCACAAACATCCCCTGTGCAGTTTCAGGACGCATATAAATAACAGCACCGCTGTCCTCTACCGGCCCCATAAATGTTTTGAACATGAGATTAAAGTTTCTTGCCTCAGTCAATTCTCCGCCGCAGTCGGGACATTTTGTCGGATCTTCAAGTTTATCCTGCCGCCAGCGTTTTTTGCACACCTTACAATCAACCAGCGGATCGGTAAAATTTTTAAGATGCCCGGAAGCCTCCCAAACCTGCGGCGCCATCAAAATCGAACAGTCCAACCCTTCTACATCATCACGGCGATGAACCATAAAGTCCCACCATGCATCTTTTACGTTGCGTTTAAGTTCTATTCCGACCGGACCGTAATCCCAGCACGAATTTAAACCTCCGTAAATTTCCGACGACTGAAAAATAAAACCGCGCCGTTTGGCAAGCGATACTATTTTTTCCATTAAATCTTCTTTTTTCTTTTCTGCCATTTCCATCCTCGTTTATTGAAAATTATTAACAAATAAATTTATGCTTACCTACTGTAATCGTCATCCAAACGGATTATATCCTCTTCTCCAAGGTATTCGCCGGTCTGAACTTCTATAATTTTCAAGACCTTAACCTTAGACGGATTTGCTAATCGATGACGCACCGCAGCAGGAATAAAAACCGACTCCGAAGTTTTCAGCACTTGAATATTATCACCAAGCAAAACTTCCGCGACACCGCTTGCTACAGTCCAATTTTCCGATCTATGATAATGATACTGCAAACTGATTCGTTTTCCGGGATAAACCAAAAGCTGTTTTACTTTATAGTTAGGTCCTTCGTCAAGAATCGTATACGCTCCCCACGGGCGATAAACCGTAACATGATGCGCTACTTCCGGTACATCTCCCATCTGATCGACAATTTCTTTTACCTGTTCGCTTTTATCGTTTTTCGCAACCAACAACGCATCGGGCGTATCGATTATCACAAGACTTTCGAGTCCGATAGCTGCAATTTTACGATTTGTGCCGATAACAAGCATATTTTTGTTGTCCTTACCATAGAAATTTCCGTTATCGATTTTTATCGCATTATGTTTTTTATCTTTCGGAAGGATTTCATGCAACGACTGAAAACTCCCTACATCACTCCAGCCGAAAATACCGGGAATAACAACTATTTCCGTAGTTTTTTCCATCAAAGCATAATCGATGGAAATCTTGGGAAATTTTGTATATTCATTTTCGGTTACGGAGGCTGCCCCTTCGGCTTTTGCTTTATTTCCTAAATTCTGCGCAATTTGAACTATCTGCGGAGCAAAAATCTGCAGCTGTTCCATAAAAAACGAAACCTGAAAAATAAACATTCCCGCATTCCAATAGTAACCGCCTTCATTCAGGTAAGCAGCAGCTGTTTCGCGATTAGGTTTTTCAACAAAACGCTCTACCGCAAACCCTTTTCCCACTGCAGAAGAAGTTTTTTTTATATAGCCGTACCCGGTTTTGGGACTGTCCGGAACAATTCCTATCGTCACTATTTTTCGCTGTTTGGCAATTTTTTCCGCCTCATGCAAAATTCTGACAAATTCTTCGTTATTACCTATGTGATGATCTGACGGCAGCACGGCAACTATATCATCCGGCTGTAAAAACTGCATTCCGTAAGCTATGGCAGGAGCAGTGTTGCGCCCAATCGGTTCTATAATTATCTGCGATTCCTTAAAATTATGAAATTTTATAGCCATCTGCTCCATTACGGTAAATTTACAATCCTGCGATGAAATCACAAATACATCGCCGCCGTCTTCTTTCGTCACTCTTGCAACAGTATTTTGAAGCATAGAATCTTCATTTTCCAATGCAATAAATTGTTTCGGCTCATTTTTCCGGCTCAATGGCCACAATCTTGTTCCGCTTCCTCCGGCCAAAATAACAAATTTCATACATTACACTCCGCAATCACCATGGCTGAACAAAATCGCCGTTGTTCTTTTTATTCTGCATCAATTCCAAATCCGCTTTTGTCATCATTGAAACAAGTTCGTAAAATGTAGTCGTAGGTTTCCAGCCGATTTCCCGTTCTGCTTTAGATGCGTCTCCCAGCAACAAATCAACTTCCGTAGGGCGAAAATATCTCGGATCAATTTCAATCAATATTTTTCCGGTAGCCTTATCAATTCCCTTTTCGTCCACACCGCTGCCTTTCCACTCTATTTCCATTCCCAGTTCTTTAAATGTCAATTCCACAAATTCACGTACCGTGTGAGTTTCACCCGTAGCCAATACAAAATCATCGGCTTTATCATGCTGAAGCATCATCCACATTCCCTCGACATAATCTTTGGCAAATCCCCAGTCCCTTTTTGAATCGATATTTCCCAAATATAATTTATTTTGCAGTCCAACTTTAATCGCCGCAGCCGCCATTGTGATTTTTCTTGTCACAAATGTTTCGCCGCGGCGAGGCGATTCATGATTAAACAAAATTCCGTTGCAGCCAAAAATATTGTAGGCTTCTCTGTAATTTTTCGTAATCCAAAAGCCATACAGTTTTGCGACTCCATACGGAGAACGAGGATAAAACGGAGTCGTCTCTTTTTGAGGTGTTTCCACGACTTTTCCGAACAATTCACTTGTAGATGCCTGATAAAATTTCGTTTTCCGTTCCATTCCCAAAAGTCTGATTGCATCCAAAAACCGCAGCGTTCCCAAACCGTCGGCATTGCCCGTATATTCCGGAGTATCGAAAGAAACTTTTACATGGCTCATCGCTGCCAAATTGTAGATTTCATCCGGCTGAATTTGCTGAATCAACCGAATTATATTTGTGGAATCGGTCAAATCTCCGTAATGAAGAAATAATCGAACATCAGTATAATGAGGGTCTTTGTATAAATGATCTATCCTATGCGTATTTATCAAACTCGAACGGCGGATCATTCCGTGTACTTCATACCCTTTTTCCAATAAAAATTCTGCCAAATAAGAACCGTCTTGCCCGGTAATTCCCGTAATCAATGCTTTTTTCAATTGTATCCCCCTTGTAAAATCAGACTTTTATTTTAGAAGCCCACTCTGCATTTTTCAAATACCAATCTACACTTTCTTTCAATCCAATTTCAAAATTTATTCGCGGCTGCCAATGCAGTATCTTTTTTGCTTTTGTAATATCCGCCATTGTTTCCGTCATATCGCTTTTTTGGACAGGCTGATAATCTATGCATGCTTTTTTACCGGTATAATTTTCAATCATCTCAATCATTTTGTTCAGTGTCACGGGAGAATCTGCACATCCCAAATTAAATATTTCGTACCCAACAGGCTGCAGTGCCGCTACGGTTCCGTTTGCAATATCTTCAATATAAGTAAAATCGCGCGATTGAGTCCCGTCACCGTACAAAGTAATCGGAGTTCCTTCATAAACCCATTTTATAAAGCGGAAAGGACTCATATCCGGTCTGCCGGCAGGTCCGTAAACAGTAAAATATCGGCATATCGAAACATCGATTCCGTACAAATAATGATACGTATACGCCATAACTTCCGCCGCCTTTTTTGTTGCCGCATAAGGTGAAATAGGCGTACTGACATCGAGATTTTCGGAAAACGGCAGCGGCTGACCTGCATAAAGAGAACTTGTAGATGCCAAAACAATTTTTTTCACGGAAAATTCTCTCATCAGTTCAAGTAAATTTAATGTTCCCATTGCATTGGTTGTCATATAAACAAACGGATTTTCCTGACTGTACCGAACCCCGGCACGCGCCGCAAGATTTATCACGGCATCAAAAGAATGTTTTTTGAAAACAGAACGGATTGATTGTATATCTTCAATATCTTCACGGTAAAACCGAAAATTTTTATTCTTTTCCAAAATCGACAGACGATATTCTTTCAATTGTACATCATAGTAATCGTTCATATTATCTACGCCTACAACGGTTATCCCCTGTTCCGACAAAACGTTTACTGTACTTGCACCTATAAAACCGGCGGCTCCGGTTACGAGAATTTCCTTCATATTTACACTTCCAAAATTACGCTTCGTATTTATACCATAATCCGAAATTACGTAACGTTTTTTTAATATTATTCTTTATAAAACAAAGCAATGAGATAGTTTCTGCCCTTCACATTATATTTTCTGTAAATATAGGAAATTTTCTTTTTCACGGTGTTAAAAGGAATTTTCAGCTCAAATGAGATTTCTTTGTAACTTTTTCCGCTCAAAATCAACTGAATTATTTTTCCTTCCTCAGCTTCGGGAAAATACAGCTGCTTGGAAGCGGCAAGCGTATTTGGGTTACCGCTGTTTACCGTTGCTTGGTAAAATTCTATCGGGCGCAGCAATATAAAAAAATCAAGATAAAAAATTACCAGAATTACTTCGATATACAGAAAAATAGGCAATAAATTCCACGACGGATTCAGCAGAGAAAAACACAGCACCGTATTTGATAAATGAAACAGAATAAATATTGCATAATCGAATTTTTTCTTTCGGCTGAAAAAAGTCCCGTTATGAATTAAATCATTTACTATTATCAGCAGTAAATAAAAAGCATAAATTGCTACCAATAAGAAACAAATGTCCCGCAATATCGGGAAATTGAACTTCAGCATGTACAAAATAAAAGTTACTGAAGAAAACGCAACTTCAACTCCAAAGTAAGTAAGCGAAACTTTTGTCAAAGTTGCCAATGATAAAAAATGCTGCGATAAATATACCGTAGCTCCCGACGCCAAAGTCAGCAGCAGAAAATCAAGTTTATTTGTAAATCCGGAAGTTTCATCAAATAATATTCCGAGCAGCCATTTATTCACAAATATTGCCAAAAATGCCAAAAGGAAAAAAGCAAATGCAAGAAATACTTTTTTCTTTGAAACTAAAAAATATAAAATATTCTTCACAATTCCGATTGAAAAAATAATAAAAACAAAAATTACCGCACAATTAATAATTATCATTTTATTCATATTTCAGATAAAAAGAATCAATAAATAATTCATATTTTTTATAAGTTACATTTTAATTATTTTTCAGTGCTTTAACTGTAGCTTCAAATGATTCAACATTGTTAACACTGTAAATAGTTGCATTTCTATCAATTTTACGAACAAATCCCGCAAGAGTTTTTCCCGGTCCAACTTCAACGAATGTATCAAAACCTTCCGCCAACAAATTCTCTATTGTTTTTCTCCATTGTACCGGAGAATACATTTGTTTTACCAACATATCCTTTACTGTTTCCTGATTATGAGGCAATGCCGTAACATTAGAATAAACGGGAGCTGTTCCCTCTTGAAATGTTAAAGCATCTAATTTTTCTTTTAATTGATTTGACGCATCTTTTAACAACGGAGAATGGAATGGCCCCGAAACATTCAAAGCAACGGCACGTTTTGCACCTGCTTCGGTTGCCAATGCACATGCTTGTTCAACAGCAGCTTTTTCCCCGCTGATTACAAGCTGCCCGGGACAATTATAATTAGCCGGAACAACTATTCCGCTTTTTACTTTCGTACATATATTTTCCACAACGGAATCTTCCAGTCCCAAAACAGCAGCCATTGCCCCAGTTCCGGCAGGAACCGCACGTTCCATGATGATTCCCCGCTCCTGAACAAGTTTAACTCCGTCCTCATACGTTAAGCGGCCTGATGCTGCCAAGGCAGAATACTCACCCAAACTGAATCCGGCATAAGCATCGAATTTTACACCTGCATTCTCCAATAATCTGTAGCAAATAAAAGAAATCATATATATGGCAGGCTGCGTATTCTCTGTTTTCTTTAAGTCTTCTTCCGGTCCTTCAAAACAAATTTTTTCAATATTGCAACCTAAAATTTCCGAAGTCTTATCCATTCTGAATTTGACCAGTGGATAATTGTCATACAAATCTTTTCCCATTCCAATATATTGAGATCCCTGCCCGGTAAAAAGAGCTGCTATCTTCATTTCTTACTCCTTACTTAACTTTCTTTAAAAACACCGATTTTGCGGAATTTTGCATATCTAACTTCAATCAAATGATCTATTTCATACTGAGAAAGTTCTTCCAATGCACTTCTAAGTTTATTTTTGACATTTTCAGCCATTCCCGGATAATCCAGATGAGCTCCGCCTTCCGGTTCCTCGATTATTCCGTCTATAACTTCCATTTGCAGCAAATTGCTTGCATCGAGTTTCAATGCCTGTGCCGCATCTATTGC
>JAFLVQ010000044.1 GCA_022508205.1 Spirochaetales bacterium | reverse complement strand
AAGTGAGCTTCGACCCCGAGCGCAGCAAGTCCGCGGATTCCCACAAATCCGCCTCTAATTTTCTAATGTTTATCATAATCACTTTTCCTCTATATGTGGGCATTATAACACGTAATGTGGTTGATATATAACGAGAGTAGAAATTTGTAATAATATGGTGTTATTTTATTCTACTAAATCTTTTCGGAAAAAAGGTAAAAACAAAACGACGAAAAACATACAGTTTCAAATCAAAACTTTCTTTGCTAAAGATTTTAAAAAAACTAATTCGCATAAATCTTTTGACAAAAACAAAATACATCTTTAATATTCGGAAGCAAAAACTTTCTGCGGTTTTGCATTTCAGAAGGAGAATAGATGAAAAAAAATAAATTGTTTTCGGTGCTGTTGTCTATGTTTATCTACGCTTGTAATTTCAGCTCCTCAGACGACAATTTAGGCAGCAACACTCCTCCCGGCGAACCGTTTCACGGCAGCAATAACAACAACGGCGAAATCCCAACCGCCGCAGACACAGCCGCAATCAACATGGTCATAAGCGATGTGGCAGCAAAGACGGATTTGAGCATACTTGCCAATAATACGGCGGGCACGAATGCACAAGAAATTGCTGCCACAGACAAAATCGTGAGCATTACCGAAAGCGGCACGTATTATTTCAAAGGAAGCTACGGCGGAATCTCAATCGACAAGAAAAATCTTGAACTTCATTTCATTTTTGACAATACGAGCATCACGATCGAAAACGGCGTCGTAATCGACGGCACGGAAA
The DNA here is from genome assembly GCA_022508205.1 of Spirochaetales bacterium. Taxonomy (GTDB): domain Bacteria; phylum Spirochaetota; class GWE2-31-10; order GWE2-31-10; family GWE2-31-10; genus RGIG8597. The sequence continues at coordinate 16,148 of JAFLVQ010000044.1, read as the reverse complement.
ACAAAGGGACATCGCTCATCATCACGCTGAAAGACGGCACTGCAAATACCATAAAAAACAGTGGCAATGACGTAAACGCAATTCACATCAAAGGTTCGCTTGCAATCAATGGCAAGGGAACACTAAGCGTCACATCAAACAGTAAGAATGCGGTGAAGGCAAGCAAAGAAATTAAAATTGCAGACACAACTTTGAACCTGACGGCGCAGAACCACGCCATAGCGGGCGCATCGGTTGCAGCGGCAAACTGCACAATCAATGTAACTTCGGCAGGGAAGGACGGAATCAACGCGGCGAGTGACGAGGCAACAGAATTCACAACCGATGACGGCTATGTCCTGCTTGCGAACGTCACGTACACGTGCAATGTGCAGGGCGACGGCATTCAGGCAGACACAGTTGCCTATATTGACGGCGGCACATACAACATCAAGACGACGGGAAACTTTGTGCAAAAAACTTCCGCAAACATGACGCAATATGATATGGACGCGGACGACTTTAAGTACATCAAATCGGGCAGTGACTACAAGCGAATCGCAAGCGATGAAACGAACCGCTACAGCGCAAGCCAGCTCTATGGACTTGCACAGAGCTGCAAAGGCATCAAAGTCGGCGAAATCGAAGATGCAAACGGCAGCATCATCACAGAAGGCAGCTATCTGATTGCGATTAAAAACGGTACATTTACTATCGGCAGCACAGATGATGCGATTCACGCGAACAGCGGAAGCATACTGATTGAAGGCGGCACGTTCACGATCTCAACCTACGACGACGGCATCACGGCAGACATTCTGACCAAAATCACCGGCGGCAATATCAACATCACCGCAAGCTACGAGGGCATTGAAGGCAGCTATGTCGAAATCAGCGGAGGCATAATCAGCCTGATCGCGGGCGACGACGGAATCAACGCGGCGAGTGACGACAGCAAAATCAGCGAACACATTATCATAAGCGGCGGCGAAGTCACGGTGGATGCAAACGGCGACGGCCTTGACTCAAACGGAAACATGCTCATCAGCGGCGGCTCGGTTACCGTCCACGGTCCGACTTCAAACAGAGATGCGGGTTTGGACGCGGACAACGGCATCTTCGTGAACGGCGGAACGGTGTTTGTAACTTCTTCAAACGGCATGGTGGAAACACCTTCGAGCAAGTCCACGCAGTGCACGATGGTGTATACATCGCAATCGACTATTGCGGCAGACTCGGTGATCTCGCTGCGCGACAGTGACGGCACAGAGCTGGTATCAAAAACAACAAAGAAAAGCTGTCAGGCACTCATCATCAGCTCGCCGAAAATAAGCAAAGGCGCAGCGTATGAGATTTACAGCGGAAGCACAAAATTAGCAAGTTTCACTGCCGCATCTGCAATCACGACGATTGGAACTTCAGGCAGCAGCGGCGGTCTGCGAAAATGAAAAAACATTGTTCTCCTGAAATGGCTGTATCGAAATCATCCCGGCAAAACACTTCGTCTGACTCGAAAAAATCCACCCTAACAAACGAAACATCCTGCATCTGCACACCGGCGGGATCTGCCCTTAAAATCGCTGTTTCTGCACTTACGGTGTGTACCACTCTCATTTTTCAAAATACGCTTTTTCTTGAAACAACTTCGCTTGTTACTTTGTATGAACTTTTCGACGCGGTTAAATTGTATGCATCGTTGTGCCTGCTTTATTTTTCGCTTCAATTTTTTCTTTTAAAACAGCAGGTCAGCGGACGCAAAAAAAGCAGCTGCTTCCTGTTTGCGCTTGTTTTTTCGCCTGCACTTTTTTATATCACTGCGATTTTGATTGAATTTCCGTTTAACCTGCTTTCGCTGTGCACGTCACTTTTAAGCCTTGCTTCATGGCTCATAAGCCTATTTTTGGTTATAATGGTAATTTTTATGCAGCAAAAAATCCCCGCACCGACAATCTCCGCACAAAACCCCGCATTGTCCAAGCGTGAAAACGAAGTTGCCGCACTTATCCTGCAGGGACGCACCACACAGGAAACTGCCGATACACTGTTCATTTCAGCAGCAACCGTCAAAACGCACTTACAGCACATCTACGAGAAAACCGGCGTGCGAAACAGAACAGAACTTGCCCGAGTGATGAGCGAAATCAAGCAGCAGAATTTATTTTAGAAAATGCCGCAAAACCTTTTTCAAGCTGCTTGTGTCCTGCGGCATTTTTTATATACAGTATTCATAACCGATAAAATTCGTACTTTCCTGCACAAGGTCTTTAAGAGTTACGGATTGGACATAATCATTTACAATTTTCTCAAAGTTTCGCCAAAATATTTTGCTGCCCTCCGAAATGATTGCATTATTTTCCAGTGCCAGATAAGGCGAAATGTTTCCTTCCATTGCCTGCAAAATTTCTCCGACCGTGTAATTTTCCGCAGGCCGCGAAAGTTTGTATCCGCCGTTATTTCCCCGCGACCCCACAACATACCCTTTTTTACAAAGTACAATTAAAATGTGTTCCAAATATTTTACCGAAAGATTTCGCCTGTGAGATAAAATTTTCAGCGGGATATATTTTTCGGGATCACTTCTGGCAAGATCTTCCATAATAAGCAGAGCATACTGCCCGCGAGTCGAAAATTTGTACATTTTCTAATCTCCAGCTCTAAATTCATTGCAAATTCGTGTCAATGCTTCTTTCAGAATCGAACGGGGAGTAGCAGTATTTATTCGCTGAAATTTGCTTCCCTCTTTTCCGAACATTGTGCCGCAGTCAAGCCAAACTTTTGCTTTATACAAAATTCTTTTTGAAATTTCCGCATCGGTGATCTCCGTAAAATCGGAAAAATCCAACCATACAAGATACGTTCCTTCGGGTTCGCAGACCTTTATGCGAGGACAATTTTCCGAAAGAAAATCTTCTGTAAACCGAATGTTTTCCTGAATATATTTTTTTACGGCATCAAACCATTCTCCCCCATTTTCATAAGCGGCGGTAGCTGCCGCAAGTCCCATGAGGTTAGGTTCGTCATAGCCGGTGCAGTTGTATTCTTTGACAAATTTCTGTCTGAGATTTTTATTCTTTATGATGATATTGGAAAATTGCAGTCCGGCTAAATTGAAAGTTTTACTTGGAGCAGTACAGATAATCGAATTAAGAGCCGCTTCTTCCGAAAGCAATGAATAAACAGTGTGCTTGTGATTTCGGAATGTTATGTCTGCGTGAATTTCATCTGAAACTACAATAACATTATATTTCAGGCAGATTTGACTTACGCGCATAAGTTCTTCTTTTGTCCAAACTCTTCCGCCGGGATTATGCGGCGAACAGAAGATAAAAAGTTTCGGCTTTTCATTTTTTATCTTGCTCTCAAAATCATCAAAATCAATTTCGTATTTACCGTTTCTGTAGATAAGCGGACTGTTTACAACCTTTCGGTCAAGGCAGTTAATGGTATTGAAAAACGGATAATATACCGGTCGCTGAATCAAAACACCGTCGCCTTTTTCCGTGTAGGCTTTTATTGCACATGAAATCGCAAAACAAACACCCGGAGTATTGATAATGTCTTCTTCGGAAAACTCAAAGTTATGACGTTCTGCAAACCATTTTTTTACCGCATTGTAATATCGCTCGGTTTGTCGTGAATACCCAAATATTCCATGACTTACGCGGTCGTTTAATTCTTTCAGAATACATGGCGCAGTCGGAAAATCCATATCGGCAATCCAAAGACTTATCGCATCTACAGGTTTGTTGCGTTTAACTGCAAGTTCATATTTTGCGGCAAAAGAATCGCTGCGGTTCGTAATTGTGTCAAAATCAAAATTCATTTTATTCCTCTCGTTTTATGGCTTGTTCCAAATCTGCAATCAAATCATCGGCATTTTCAATCCCTACGGAAAGACGCAGCGTTGCCGGTGTTATTCCGTTTTTCAATCGTATTTCTTCGGGTATATCCGCATGAGTTTGAGTTGCGGGATAAGTAATCAGCGTTTCCGTTCCCCCTAAACTTTCCGCATACTGAATAAGCCGCACTCGATTAAGTATTGAAATTGCTTTTTCCGCAGTGGCAGTTTGAAAAGTAAGCATTGAACCGAATCCGCGCGCCTGCTTTTTTATAATCTCATGACCCGGATGATCGGCAAGTCCCGGATAAATCACTTTTACTACATCTTCTTGTTTTAAAAGCCAGTTGGCAATTTTAATGGCATTTTGCTGAGAGCGTTCCATTCTTAATGCAAGCGTTTTTATTCCGCGCAGGATAAGCCAAGAGTCAAACGGCGCAAGTCCCGCTCCTGTAGTTTTTATAAGAAAGCGCAATTTTTGCTGAACATCCTGATTGTTTGTCACAATGAATCCGGCAAGCGTGTCATTGTGTCCGGACAAAAATTTTGTTCCGCTGTGGATTACGATGTCGGCTCCCAATGCAAGAGGATTTTGAAAATAAGGCGACATAAACGTATTATCTACAATCAGAAGAAGCCGATGCCGTTTTGCAATTTTGGCGACTTCTTTTATATCCGCAACATTCATCATTGGATTTGTAGGCGGTTCAATGTAAATCGCTTTTGTGTTTTTCTGAATCAACGTTTCCAAATTTTCTTGGGAACAATTAACGCGCGAGAATGCAATTCCGTTTTTTGAAGATACATTGTCAAAAAGTCTGATAGTCCCGCCGTATAAATCCGAATCGGCAATTATATGATCGCCGGGCTTAAATAATTCCATTAAAAGCGATATGGCTGCCATGCCGCTTGAAAGCGCAAGTGCATCGATTCCGCCTTCAAGGGAACAGACGATTTTTTCTACCTGCTCTCTTGTCGGATTTTGCAGTCTCGAATAATCAAAACCGGTGCTGTTTCCCACACCGGGATGAGCATACGTAGCAGTTTGATAAATCGGAAAACTTATTGAGCCATAATGATTGCAACAGTGAGAATCATCCTTTGCCGGGTTCTGTTTTTTCTCTAAATGAAGGCATTTTGTTTCCAATGTAAATGACATTTGTTTCTCCTATAAAAATTTTCAATACTGTCCGTAATAAACTTACGAACCTGTTCGCAAGCAAGTTTGCGAACCTGTAAAAGACAAAAGCCGTACCGTTTGTACAACTCTTTCATCTTGCGTTTTTTTTAAATGTTGTATTCCGCCTCCTGCACCTTTCCTCCAAGATTCAAAATCGAAAGAATCTTGTTGCGGTACAGTGCAAATGTATCTTGAATGCGGATTCTGGGTTTGGGCAAATCTATGTCGATTACGGCTTCCACTTTTGAAGGGCGCGCCCCCATTACAACGACTTTGCCGCTTTCCGGAATAAAAAAATAGAACACTGCGGAAATTCCCACTGCCAAAAACGGCAGCAGTTTTATCACTGTTGTTTTTGTTTTTTTATTCATAACGTCTCTCTATATCCTCCGAAAAAATCCTGCCTTTTTTCAATATTACAAGTTGTCGTACAAATCTTCTGTAAATGTAAGACTTCCTCGATAGCCGCAATACGTCCTGTTGAATACGAGTCTTTCGTTCATGGGAAATGTTCCGTTTAAAAACTGAATATCTTTTTCAAGTGCAACTTCCTTTTCATTTGCGCTTCCGACAAGAAGAGTAATTTCTTCCGGTTCTTCTCTTATTGCTTTGTTTATTTCCCATTGGTCACTGGCAAAAACAATCTTCGGCGGAGGAGCATATTCCAATTGCGTAATATTTTGAATAATTCGCTCTTTATCTTCCGGACGGAAAACAGGTTCTGTAATTACAACAAGCACAGGCGAAAAACTGTAGTCATTTGCAAGGTATCTGGTAATTGCAATCGCACTTGAAGCATCTCCGGCAACGGCAAACCGTTTCCAGCTGAGTACACCTATGGATTGGGCAAGATATGAATAAACATAGTCTTCTTCTTGGGCAATTACTTTTTCCGCAAGTTCATTGCTTAAATTAAGAGCCGAAGCAACTTGCCGCAAAAAATTGCTTGTGTCTGTCGCGCCGATCGGAGCAAACGGGAAACGAATCGAAGGCACTTTGAATTTTTCTTCAAACTTTTTTGCAGGTTCTTTAAAAATCCAAGGGTTTATGATTATGTTCAACGCTGCTTCGGAACAATGCTCGATAACATCGATACCCTGATGCTTCGTAAAAAATGTGTTTACTTTCAGTCCCAACAAGGAAAGTATCCGTTCTATTTCTTCCAAAGTACCTGCCCAAAACGGGTCATGATACGGAATTATTCCGAAAATATTTACCAAAGCAGAATCTTTCTTTTTTGCGGGCTGAATAATTTTATCTATAAATGTGTTCCAGACAGCTTCATAGCCAAGATTTGAATCTCCCGCAAAACCGGGCGTTTCAATGGAATAAACATTGTGGCCTTTCTGCCGAAATTCCTCAGTAACGCTTACAATGTCATCGCCGATAATCCCGGCAGTACATCCGGTAAGCACAAAGTAAGACGATGCATCGATAATATCGATTGCGCCTTGAATTGTTGTACGCAGTTTATCCACACCGCCGAAGACAACTTCTTTTTCAAGCATGTTGCTGGAAGGAAGAGAAACACCGCTTACAAAGCATGCATGTTTATGCCCGCTTTGCCCCTGTTCGGCGGCAGTAGTCTGCATACAGCATCCGGGACCGGAATGAAGGATGGGACAAACGCGGTCTATTGCAGCCAACACCGAATTTATTCCCGAAAGAACGCAGCCGCCGCGAGGATTTTCCGTAACAAAACTCATGATTTTTTCTCCTTAAATTAGTTGATTGTCTTATACACCGACGATGTATTTAAAAGGATTTTCTTCATACCAGCTGTCGCGGTAAGGAAGTTTTACGTGAGCAGCAAGTTTTTTATTAAATCCGGGATTGCTGAGTTGATCTGCAATTTTATTTCCGAGGTAAAGCAGACCGTCGTAACCCATCGTCGGTCTTTTTCCGTCAAGGACATGAGTCGTAGGAATTCCGAGCTTTGCAGCCCAATCGGGAACGCCGATAAATGCATCCGGCTTCAATTTTTTTACAAGATTAACTTGTTCAAATGGCTGCATATTCGCAACATCGATTATAAAGTCCTTGTGAATGGTGTTCAGATATTCAACATCGATTTGAGCATCTTCATCGTAAGTCGGAGTTTCAAGACCTACAAGTCTCATTCCAAAGTCGTCGATTAACGCAGCAGCAGCAAAACTTCGCCCTGTTCCGCCGCAAATAAAAACTCGTTTGCCTTCAAGACGCGAACGAATTTTTGCCACAAGCGGTTCGATTCTTTTGTGTTCCTCTGCAATTATTTTTTCGACTTCGGCTTCTTTACCGAGAATTTTCGCAATTCCGCGAAACCACTTGTCTGTATTGCGAATCCCAATCGGCATTACGGTATGCGAATACGGAATGCCGTAATCTTCTTCAAGCGTTTTCATAAACTCATCGGCAAAAACCTTGCAGATACTGGTAGATGCAACCGCCTGAGGAATGCGTTTTATTTTTTCAAGCGAACTGTAAAACGGAATGTAGTTTGCCTCTGCGCCAATGGACTTCAGCATTCGTTCCATTTCTTTTTGATCCGCATAACTTACGGTTGTCGGAGCAAACAGATTTACGAGGTTCGGAATCGACGGAAGTTTTTTCTTTTTGAGAATGTATTTATTGATTGAAAGAAAAGCCGCATCGAATCCGCTCGCACAAATTTTGCTTTTGAACCCTTCGCAGTGAATGGGAATGATCGTTGTTCCCGAAAATTCTGTTTCAAGATTTGCGCAGATCGAATCAATGTCATCGCCGATAATTCCGGATGCACATGACGCATAAACAAAAATAAGTTTCGGATTATAACGCTCCACTGCTTTGCGCACAGACTCTTTGAGTTTTTGTTCGCCGCCGAAAACAACGCTTTTCTGATCGAGATTTGTGACAATGATTCGAGGATTTTTAATTATTTTTTCCCCGCGGTGCGCCTGCCCTACGCGAAACATATCTATTGCCATAATTGCGCACCCTACACACCCTTGCGGAGAATGACTTACAAAAACGGAATCTTCAAGACTCATCAGGCAGGCCATACTGTTAATCTGCTGACACTGCAGCCCTTGAGAAAAACTTCTGTCCGCACGTTTAAGACACCCCTTTTTGAACTGCGCTTCGGCTTCTTTGCTTTGTATGCCCAAATCGTTTAAGCGTCCGGGCTTGCTTTCTCTGACTCCCGAATATTGTGTACCCATATTTCCTCCAATCTGAAAATTTATTTTTTCGCCAGTGATAAATGATTGTCTACGCTATAAAAATATTTCGTTATTTTTTGCAGAGCTTCTTGTACTTTGCACTGAACATCAAAAGCGGCGATTGCCTTTCGTTCCAGCTGTTTTTGGACAGTAAAGCCGATTTTGCTTGCAACTACGCAGCGGCAGTCGGATATAAGCCGCACCTTTTCGGAAATCTCTGCGCCTCTGCAGCAGTTTCCACTGTTTGTGCAGCCATTACCCGTACATTTTTTTTCGGTATGCACGGAAAAATTTTCTTTGTCTTGATTTTCATCAGGCGCGGCTCTTGTTTCCGAATGAACGAAATTTCCTTCGTCCGAAACGGTATAAACAGAAAAAAATCGTGCCGAACCAAAGTTTGTATCTACATCGGTTCCATTTGAACTTGCAACGGCAATTTTATAGGTCATATCTTTCTCCACAAATACAATTTTTTTTAATTAAATCGCTGCACCGCAACCGAATAAATATCTTCAATCAGCCTAATGCCGCCGGTGTAGCCGCAGTAAAAATCATCAAGAACAACTTTATCCTGAAACGGCCAAGAAATGTTCAGAAAATTCCCTTTAAGCTCTTCCGTTACTTCCTTGTCGTAGTAGCTTCCGAGCACAAGAGGATAACCATGATAGTCATGTTCACGAATCTGATTGTGAATATTGTAGCTGTCCGTTGTAAATTCAACTTCTGCTTCAATCCCGTAATTAAGTTTTTTGAATTCTTCGACGATTGCCGATTGAAACTCTTTAGGCGTGTCATCGGTAATAAATTGCTTCGCGGGAAAAAGCCCAAGGTCATTTACAAGAAATTTAGTTGCCGCAAGAACATACTGCGCATCGCCCACAACGGAAAACTGTTTGTTGATTACACGGTTTTCAAGGAACAAATCTGCGTAACGCTCAATTAAATAGTAGAAGTACGATTCATGCTCGTTTATTACACTTTCGATTTTTTCCGAACTTACACCGGCAAACCGTCCGACTTCCCGAAGAAACGTACTTGTTTCCGATGCTCCAATCGGCAGGGTCGGATAGTGGAGATAGGGAATGCCTAATTTCTTTTCCATTTTCTTTACGTTCTTCAAGCCTACCCACGGACTTACAAGTAAATTAAACTGAGCTTTCGGAATAAGGTCTATGTTCTCGATTCCGCGTTTGTAGCCAAAAATCGTGTTCGGTTTCAAACCCAGTTCGGCAAGCAATTTTTCCAGTTCTCTGAGATTTCCAAGCCAGAACAAATTCTGATACGGCACATCTGCCCAGATATTTACAAGACCTTCGATTTTCTCGCCTTCATCAGCCTTTTTCAAATACTGATCGATTATCGCATCCACAACTTGCTCGTGTCCTTTGTAGTTGTTGCCTTTGAACCCCGCAGTACTTGCATAGATAACGGGCTTCCTTGCATCTGCAAATTGGCTTACAACTTCTGCGGTATCATCACCTACAATTTCCGGAATACAGCCGGTAAGCACTACAAATAAATCAGCATCAATCACTTTAAGCGCATTTTCTATTGTGGAAGCCAGTTTTTTCGTTCCTCCGAAAACAACATCCTTTTCGTTTATGCTTGTACAAGGGAAAATATTCGGAGAAAAATATCCCGAACTTCCTACTCCGTCCGAAAGTTTTTGCGCGCAGCCGGGCCCCGAATGCAGAACAGGAATTGCCCGTGTAATTGCCTGCACCGTCTGCATAGAAGCAAGTGCGCATTTGTATCTTTGTTTATCCAAAAGTTTTGCCATGTTGAATTCTCCTGCTTTATATAGTTACTTTTTTATTTTCTTTTTCGGCTTCAAAGAAAGCATCTACGTTTTGCTCGTACCACCAATCTGTGTACGGAAGTTTTACGCGGCTTGCAAGATTCTTTTCAAAGCTGCGGTTGCGGATTGAATCGAGAATTGTCTTTGCAAATTCGAGTGTGTGTTTGTATCCGAAAATCATATATTCGTCGGCAACATATACGGCAGATGTTCCGTTTTTAATTGCCCATACGGTTGAACCCGGATGCCGCGAAAGGTAAATGTCGGGCTTAAACTTTCTCAGAACATTCATTACTTCATAATTCTGCTGATCCGAAATACTTGTTTCAAAGTTAATATCGTTGTCCAAAAGATATTTCATGCTTGGAGGAATATCTCCGTTTTCATATTTTTTGTCGTAATGCCATGCCAATGCCCACACAACTTCGATTCCGAGTTCGTTCAAAACGCGGCTGACTTCAAAAGTGTACCCCGGTCCCATTCCTATTACGGCGCGAAGCCCTTTAAGCTCTTTTTTGATTTCTTCAATTTGCGGAATGTAAATTGCGCGCTGCTCTGCAATATATTTTTCCACTGCTTCGCTGCGGTTTGTCACTTTTCCTATTTCCCTAAGCCATGTCTCAAATCCCGTAATTCCGCACTGGTTAATGCTGCGCACGTAAGGAACGCCGTATTTTTCTTCAAGACCGTTTCCAAGATAGTTCCCAAGTGTTCCGCAGATACACGTTGTCGCAAGAGATTCCGAAATGTGGCTGAGCTCTTCCACCGTTGAATTGCAGTAAAGGAAAATCGGCTCCAAATCGAAATTCCTGAAAATCTCTATGATTTCGGGACGTGCGCTTTCATAAAAATTCTTAAAGTTGATTGTGTTGCGTTTCTGCTTTGGCGGCTGAACAATACTCGAAAGAACCGCGTGATCCGCAATGTCAAACCCGGTAGCCCAAATGCGGGATTTAAATCCTTCGCAGTGAACGGCAACAATCGGGACATTGATTTCTTCCTTTAAATCATCCACAACGCTGTCAATATCTTCGCCGATAATTCCTGTTGCGCAGGAACTTGTCACAAAAATTGCCTTAGGCGAATAGCGGCGGTTTACTTCGCGGATAATTTTTCCAAGCTGCTCGGTCGAACCGAAAATCGTATCCTGTTCGTTCATATCGGTACCGACATAAACCGTATCGTTTGTAACACCGCGTTTTTTTGCCATAACTTTATCAAGGTAATACGCGCCCGCGCTTGCAACGGAACATCCGGCAGGTCCGTGATGAATTATCGCTACGTCGCGTATTGCGGAAAGCTGCGCCAATGCACAACTTGAAAGGCACGTGCTGGACTGCGAAAAACATCGTGAACACCCTTTTAAAGTTCCGCACGCAGATTTTTCCGCAAGGTCTTTAAGATTTCCGATATAGCCGGTAATCGACCCGATTCTGTTTTCTCTGGTTGCTACATTTGAGCTGTTTGTATTTATTGTCACTTTTTACTCCTATAATTCAATAAAGGCGGCAAAACGGGGAATGACTTCCCCTTTGCTCTTAGAATTCCGCCTTGCTCTCAATATCTTCGCGTACATGCTGCAAATCTTCGGACAAATATCTTTCCCCGTTATCCGGCAGCAAAGGAACAATCAGTTTTCCTTTGTTTTCTTCTTTCAGTGCCTGTCTTATTGAGATTGCAAGACTCGCTCCGGAAGATGTGCCCACGAAAATTCCCTCGTAACGGGCAAGAAGATGAATTGCACGGAGTGTTTGCGCATAATTTACGGTTTGATACTCATCAACATAGTTTTCATTGAAATTTGTGGGAGCCATCAAATTTAATCCGTTCTCGTCATGAACTGCGTGAATCCCGTGAAAACCTCCGTCTTCGGCACCTTTCACGATAGGATTTTCAACATCGCGATTGTCCGGTTGAACAATTACGACTTTTATCTTGCTGTTTTTTTCTTTAAGAAATTTCCCGATACCGTGAGTGCTGCCGCCGGTTCCGACTCCCCCTACGAAAATATCGATTTTCCCTTCCGTATCTTCCCAAATTTCAGGGCCAGTATATTTGTAATGTGCTGCAACATTGTCGGGATTCGACAGTTGCCTTGTTGACCAACTGTTCGGTGTGTTTTCCAAAAACCAGTCGTATACATCATTAAAAGCCTCGATTCCTTTTTCAAAAACTCCGGCAACAAGCTGTGCTGGCGGTTCGACAATTTCCGCATTGTACGCTTCCATAAGTTTTTTTCGCTCTATCGAAACGCCGTTTTGAATCCCTATTTTGAATTTGTACCCTTTGGCTGCTGCAATCGCGGCAATTCCGATTCCCATGTTGCCGCTTGTAAATTCCACAAGAGTTGTTTTTTCCGGATCGATTTCTCCGCGTTTTTCTGCCGCTTCGATGATTTCGAGTCCCGCACGATCTTTGTGCGATCCGGCCGGATTGAAATATTCTAATTTTCCCGCAACGCGTCCTTTAAGACCGAGAACTTTTCCAAGTCTGCGGAATTCAACAATCGGTGTATGTCCAACTAATTCTGTAATAGAACCATAAATCTTTGCCATAGTAATCTCCTCATTAAAAATAAAGTCTGTATTTTTTACGCTGCTCCAATGCAAGCCGTTCTTTGCGGAAGTTTTTTATATCCTTCTGAAATCGAAATTCAGATTTTATAATCATCTGCCATATCCATAAGACCGTATTCCAAAAGAATCTGCTCAAGGCGTTCCTGAGTCATCGGAGTCGGAATTGTGAACATTGTGTTATTGATAACAGCTTCGGCAAGGTTACGATACTCGTTTGCCTGTGCTGAATCCGGTTTGTATTCGATAACTGTTTTTCTGTTGATTTCAGCGCGCTGAACAATATTGTCGCGAGGAATAAAATACAAAAGCTGTGTTCCGAGTTCCTTTGCAAATGCACGCAGAAGATCAAGTTCCCTGTCTACATTACGGCTGTTGCAGATAATTCCTCCGAGTCGCACACCGCCTGCTCTGGCATAACGGCTGATTCCTTTTGCAATGTTGTTCGCCGCATACAGTGCCATCATCTCACCGGATGCGACAATATAAATTTCTTTTGCTTTTCCTTCGCGGATAGGCATTGCAAATCCTCCGCACACAACGTCACCGAGAACATCGTAGAAAACAAAATCAAGATCATCGGTGTATGCACCAAGATTTTCGAGCATATTAATAGAAGTAATAATTCCGCGCCCCGCACATCCCACACCGGGTTCGGGACCGCCCGACTCAACGCAGCGTGTTCCGCCGAAACCCGTACGCATAATACGGTCAAGTTCAACATCTTCACCTTCATCCCGAATAGTATCCAAAACGGTTTTCTGTGCAAGGCCGCCAAGCAAAAGTCTTGTTGAGTCGGCTTTTGGGTCGCATCCTACGACCATAACTTTTTTCCCGTGCTCAACAAGTCCCGCCGTTAAGTTCTGCGTCGTAGTGGATTTCCCGATTCCACCTTTTCCGTAAATTGCAATCTGTCTAATCTCGCTCATTTTTTTCTCCTTTCAGTTGCGATTCGTTTTTTTTATTGTTGTACAGAGTCCAAGCCGTTTGCTTTTATCTGAACAGATTTTGAATGCGGTTGTATTTCCAAAGTTTTGCAATTGCATCGTCAAAACTTCCCGGAAGTTCCATTGCTGCAATTCCGTTTTTTGCAAGGGCTGCAGCTGCCCCTGCGCCAATCCTGACGGCAACAACGTACCGACAGTCGCTGAATCGAACCGAACTTTTTTCCATCAGTACAGCATCATGACTTCCACCCATGCAGGCAGGTGTTACGGTTCGTGTTTCTATGAGATTGTAGCCGTCGTTTTCATCGATTTCAAAAATATAAAAAGTGTCTGCTTTTCCGTAATGCCGATCTATGGTCTTTCCGTCGGAAGAAGCCAATGCAACTTTGTAAATACTTTGATTTTTCCCCTGTTGAATATTATCCATGCGAAAAATTTTCCTCCAGATTCGTCAGTCCGTATTGTGTGTACAGATTTTTTGAAAATTCGGTTTTGCCGGGAATTCCCACCGCATCGGCTCTGCAATGATTGCAATGCAAAAACAATTCAATATATTCGGCTGCCCCGGTTCTTGCTGCGTGAATTTCCGAACAAGTCGGTGCCGGCTCATCTTTAAATTTTGCACACGGAATCAGCGGGATGATGTTGTATTTTTTCGCTCCTGCCTTTGCAACTTTCTTTGCGATCTGCCTTATATGATTTGCATTTATGCGAGGAACAAGCACGGAATTCACCTTTACCGTAATTCCCGCCTTTGCTATTTTTTTGATTCCTTCAAGCTGATTTTTTATGAGAATTTTTGCAGCTTCGATTCCGATGATTTTTTCCCCGTGCCAGATTACGTAGTCGTTCAGCTGCGCTTCGATTTTCGGATCTACCGCATTGACCGTAACCGTAAGCGAATCTATCCCAACTTCGATTATTTCTTCCGCCCTCTCGCTAAGCAGAAGCCCGTTTGTACTCATACACTTTATAAGGTCGGGAAACTCGTTTTTTATAAGGCGGAATGTTTCCAAAGCATCGTCACTTGCAAGAGTGTCACCGGGGCCTGCAATTCCGGCAACTTTTATTTCGGGACTGATTTCAAGTGCTCTGCGAATAAGATTGACAGCATCTTTGCCTTTAAAGATTTTACTCGCAACGCCGGGTCTGTTTTCTTCCGTATTAAGAGAACGCTGGCAGAACTTGCATGCGATATTGCATTCGGGACAAACAGGAAGATGAATTCTTCCGGTAACAGCCCGTCCGCTTCCAAAGCAGGGATGATTTTCTTTTAGTTCGGAAAAAGTTTTTGCCATTTTGTTCTCCGGTCGATTAGTTTATTCATATCAATTTGATAGGTATTAACCTTAAAAAATATGCGCCCAAAGAAAAAATCTCCGGCGCATAATATTTAGACTCAGTTGTCGCTGAACAACGGTGTCGAAAGGTAGCGGTCTCCCGAATCGGGAAGAAGAACCACAATAACTTTACCTTTGTTTTCCGGGCGTTCGGCGAGTGTGCGAGCGGCTTTCAATGCGGCTCCGGAAGATATTCCCACAAGAATTCCTTCGCTCTGCGCAAATGTTCTTCCTTCTGCAAAGGCATCTTCATTTTCTACTGTAATGATTTCATCGTACACTTTTGTGTTAAGGACATCAGGCACAAATCCCGCACCAATTCCCTGAATTTTATGCGGACCGGATTCTCCTTTTGAAAGCACAGGGCTTGTCGCAGGTTCAACGGCTACAATTTTTATGTTTGGATTCTGTTCTTTCAGATATTCTCCGACTCCCGTAATTGTTCCGCCTGTTCCGATGCCGGCTACAAATATATCGACTTTCTTGCCGCTCTGTTCCCAAATTTCGGGACCGGTTGTGCGTTTATGAATTGCCGGATTCGCAGGATTTACAAACTGTCCCGGAATAAAACTTCCCGGTGTGGCATTATGAATTTCCTCAGCCTTTGCAATAGCGCCTTTCATTCCTTTTGCGCCTTCGGTAAGGACAATCTCCGCTCCGTATGCTTTCAGAAGATTTCTTCTTTCCACACTCATTGTTTCCGGCATTGTAAGAATCGCCTTGTACCCTTTTGCTGCTGCAATTGCGGCAAGTCCAATACCGGTGTTTCCGGATGTAGGCTCAATGATTGTTGCTCCGGGTTTCAGAATTCCCTTTTTCTCCGCATCCTCAATCATCGCCAGTGCTATACGATCTTTAACACTTCCTGCCGGATTCAAATACTCAAGTTTCGCAATAATTGTTGCGTTTACAGCTCCTACTTTTTTTGAATAGCCGTTAAGCTGCAAAAGCGGTGTGTTCCCAATAAGTTCAAGTGCATTTTGTTTAATATCTGACATAGCTTTACTCCTATTACCTATAGTAATAGTAGGTATATACTTATTTCGCAGCCAAGTCAATAGGTTCTTGAACGAATTTATAATTTTTGTTGAAGCCAACCCGCAGAAAGCGCCGTGCTGCACATTTGATAGCTGTTGAGAAAAAAAGCGTATCGCCGAAAATCGGAAATACGCTTCGCTTTGTTTTTTAATGCAACTGTTACTTTGTTACTCACCCGTTTCTGTCACCAAATTTTAGCCATCTTGCAATTTCTCCACTTCCTCGATAGACAAACCGGTTCCATCGGCAACCTGTTCTGCTGGCAGTCCCATA
>JAFLVQ010000043.1 GCA_022508205.1 Spirochaetales bacterium | reverse complement strand
CCACAGCGCCGAGTTTACTCGGCAAATTATCCCTAACCCAGCGCAAGCCTAACACACTTAAAGCCCGGCTTCCGTCTACTGTCAATCCAAGAAAGGGGACAGACCTATATTCCAATTTAGTATTGAGGTCTGACCCTTATTTAAAAAAACTAATCGGTGTCAGACCTGTATTCCAACTTGGCATTGAGGTCTGACCCTAAAATTACTAACCCAGTTTTAGCCCCGCATGGGCTTGTCCGCAAATTGTTCCCTAACCCAACGCAAACCCGATGCACTTTAACCTAAAGTCGCCCCAACCGTCGGTTCACCAGCAAATTGCAGAATGAACTACCGTGAGGTTACTCTGCCAAAAGACATCTTTTTACTACTTAAACCTTGTATTTCCGGCATAAAACCATTATACTGTTCGTATATTTTTGGGGAGCTTGTGTCACAGGCTGAGAGGAAGGTAAAACCTTCGACCCTTATACCTGATTTGGATAATGCCAACGTAGGAAAATTCGGTTACTCATGATGCTTTATGGGAAGCTGTCTATTTTGGCGGCTTCCCATTTTTTTTAGTAGGAGTGTTTTAATGGTAAAAATCAATTCACAGCCTGTCAACGCAGACGGTCTTTCACTTCAAACCTATATTAACAATGTCGGCTACAATCTCAACCACATCGCAGTCGAAATCAACGGCAAAATAATTCCCAAAACGGAATACGAAACAACACAGATTATGGATGGCGACGAAATCGAGATCGTACATTTTGTAGGCGGAGGTTAGACTGCAATGACAAAATCTGAATATGAAAACGCATGCAAAACACATTTCGGAGAAGAATATTTTCGCAAGCTGAGTAACGCCAGAGTTGCTGTTGCCGGGCTTGGCGGACTCGGTTCTCATATTTCGGTAATGCTGGCAAGAAGCTGCATCGGGACACTGCATCTGATAGATTTCGACACCGTCGACATAAGCAACCTAAATCGGCAGGAATATTATTTAAGTCATCTCGGAAAACCGAAAACCGAGTGTCTGAAGGAAAAACTTTTGGAAATTAATCCGTACCTGAATATTATTGCCGACAACATAAAAGTGACGGAAGATAATATCGAAGAATTGTTTGGAAACGAAAAAATCGTGTGTGAAGCATTTGATAATGCGGACCGAAAAGCAATGCTTGTAAACGGACTGCTTACGAATTTTCCCGATATAACACTTGTATCAGGTTCGGGAATGGCGGGATATGCCGATTCAAACATGATTAAAACGCGCAAAATATTTCGCAATTTTTATATGTGCGGCGATGAAAAAAGCGGCAAAGAAAACGGATTGCCGCTTATGGCTGCAAGAGTAAGCATTTGTGCTGGACATCAGGCAAACAAAGTAATCCAGCTGATTTTGGAAGAAGGGATGTAATACTATGACAAACGATACATTGATAATAGGCGGACATGAATTTACATCGAGATTTATTCTCGGTTCGGGAAAATACAATCTTGACCTTATAGAAGCCGCTGTCAAACATGCAGGAGCTCAAATTATCACACTGGCACTGCGGCGTGCAAACACTGGAAGCAGTGAAAACATTTTGGATTTCATTCCGAAGCATGTAACGCTTCTGCCTAATACATCGGGTGCAAGAACTGCCGACGAAGCTGTGCGAATTGCAAGGCTTGCACGTGAAATCGGCTGCGGCGACTTTATAAAAATAGAAGTAATCCGTGATTCAAAGTATCTTCTGCCGGATAATTACGAAACCGTAAAAGCTACGGAAATTCTTGCAAAGGAAGGTTTTATCGTACTGCCTTACATGTACCCCGATCTAAACACAGCGCGTGATTTGGTAAATGCCGGCGCAGCAGCCGTAATGCCGCTGGCTGCTCCTATCGGCTCAAATAAAGGCTTGGCAACAAAAGATTTTATCAAAATACTAATAGAAGAAATCTCGCTTCCGATTATAGTCGATGCCGGAATCGGGCGACCGTCTCAGGCTTGCGAAGTAATGGAAATGGGAGCTGCTGCGGTAATGGCAAACACCGCAATTGCCACGTCGGGAAATATTCCGGCAATGGCACAGGCATTCGGGCAAGCAATTCAAGCCGGACGAACCGCATATATATCGGGGCTCGGACGCGTCATTTGCGGCGCAAGTGCTTCATCGCCATTAACCGATTTTCTGAATTGAATAAGCCGGAGAAATACTTATGCCTAAAGAAATAAACGAAAGTATTTTAAATGATGATATAAGAAACGAGCTGCAGAAAAAACGTTCCGATTTCATGGAATATCTGCCGGATATGGAAGTACTGAAAGATTCCGATATAATGGAAAAAACTCTTAACGCGGTAAAAAAGTATGATTACAATAAATATACAAGTGCTGATGTGGAAGCTGCATTGAACAACGAGAATTGCACTCCGGAAGATTTTGCAGCACTTCTTTCTCCTGCGGCTGAAAATTTTTTGGAAGAAATCGCACGTAAATCCACACTGGAAACCAGAAAACATTTCGGCAACAGCGTTTATCTTTTTACGCCGCTGTATGTTTCCAATTACTGCGAAAACTTTTGTATCTACTGCGGATTTAACTGCCACAATAAAATCTCCCGTGCAAAACTCGATAATGACGGAATCGAACGTGAAATGAAAGCAATTGCACAAAACGGGCTGGAAGAAATTCTTATTCTTACAGGCGAAAGCAGAAAAATGTCCGATGTAAAATATATCGGCGAAACATGCAAAACAGCCCGCAAATATTTTAAAACCATCGGAATAGAAGTGTATCCGATGAATATTGACGAATACAAATATCTGCATGAATGCGGTGCCGATTACGTTACCGTTTTTCAGGAAACGTATAATCCGAAAAAGTACGAAACACTTCATCTTGCCGGACACAAAAGAATTTATCCGTACCGTTTTGATTCTCAGGAACGGGCAATTCGTGCCGGTATGCGCGGCGTTGCATTTGCGGCTCTTTTGGGGCTTGACGATTTCAGAAAAGACGCGTTTGCCACAGGGCTTCACGCTTATTTTCTTCAAAAGAAATATCCTCACGCCGAAATATCTTTTTCATGTCCGAGACTTCGTCCGATTATCAACAACGATAAAATCAATCCAATGGATGTTCACGAAAGACAGCTTTTACAGGTAATGATGGCCTACCGAATTTTTATGCCTTATGCCGGAATTACGATTTCCACAAGAGAGCGTGAAGGTTTTCGTGACAATGTGATAGGACTTGCCGCCACTAAAATTTCCGCATCGGTCAATACCGGCATCGGGAATCACAGCCAGTCCGACGACAACAAAGGCGATAATCAATTTGAAATTGCCGACAGACGAACGGCAGAACAAGTTGCCGCAGCAATAAAAGCGCGCAACCTTCAGCCCGTAATGAATGATTATTTATATGTATAAAAAAATCACAATCAGTAATCGGGAACTGTTTTTTACATATCATGCGAAAACTTCAATATCGGATTATGTCAATCATCTGGTAAAACTTTGCGATAGTACGGATTTTCTTATACTGCGGGAAAAAGATTTGTCTTTGGAAGATTATACTGCGCTTGCGGACTCGGTAATAAAGCGTTGCGAAAACAAAAAAGCGCAGGTCATACTGCACTCTTTTATTGACAGCTGCTATAAACTTAATTGTCGGCGGATTCATCTGCCGCTGCCGATTTTTACAAAAAACAGAGCACTGCTGAATAATTTCGAGACTGTGGGTGTTTCCGTTCATTCCGTAAATGAGGCGGTTTATGCAAATGACAACAACGCTTCGTACATTATTTACAGCCATATTTTCCAAACAGACTGCAAAAAAAACGTGCCGCCTAAAGGGCTTTCCAATTTGGAAGAAGTCTGCAACTCGGTAAAAATTCCCGTATATGCACTCGGCGGAATCAATGACGAAAACGAATTATCGGTTATTGCCGCAGGCGCATCCGGTGTATGCAGAATGTCCGATTACATGAAATGCTGACAATTACGAAAATCTTTTTTCTTTATCAAAACGTTCGCCGAGTATTTTTTTGTCCATGTAATCTTCTTCAAGCATACATCTGTACGAACCAATATCGTTTTCGGACAGCGGCTGTGTATAAGTAAGATTTTCGACTGCCGATTCGCACAGCGTCTCGCCCGAAGTTTCCATCGATACAAGCTCCGCATTACTGCTTACATACAAATCTTTAAGTTTAAAACGATTATTTTCGACAAAGTCAAACCCCAACCGCATACGAGCACCCGAAGATTTCAGCATAATTTTAAGATGTACCGATTTACTTTCAATCTTGCCGCCGATTTCTTCGCAGCCTATATCCACCTTGATAATAACTTCCAACGGCTGAATAATTTCCTGCGCAAAAATTCCGATTGTCGAAATATTTTCGGACTTCAAGTTTGTTTTCAGTTCAAGGTAAAGCGTTTCATAAATTCCGTAACGTACTTTTGTCTGAAAACCGCCGATTTCTGCAGGGAAATGAGGAGTAAAGTACAAACGACGAGCCGGAACATTCGGTCGAATTCCCATATAATCCTGATAAAATGCTCTGTTGTATTCAGAAACAGACCACGCTTGAGAATAAGTTCCTGAGGCATTTACTTTCCCGTCTTTGCAGAACGGATCAAACAGTTCGGGAAGACACCCCGGGGTTGCACCGTACAGTATTTCATGAGTCAACGCTTTTGTTTGCCGATATGCGAACTTCTGTAAACCGTAAGACACCGCAGTATTGATAAATGCTCCGGACAGCCAGCACCAAATCATTCCGTTGTGGTACGCCGCATCTTTATGATACATAGTGCTGATATGCACCGGATGAAAATCGGCCTCATATCTTCCCAAAGACGCTACACCATGTTCAAAAACACAGTTGCTTGCAACATATTTAAATGCAAGCAGCCCCGAATCTCTGTCGATAAATTTAGGAATTCCGGGCAAATCATTGTAATACATTGCCAAAAGCACATTAGGGCGTATATGAGTATCAGGCGTTCCGTCACTGTTCAAGTGGTCGTAAATATAAGGCGCTTTGTCCGTTATAAACATTTTTTTAAATGAACGCTGCAATTTTTCCGCTTCATTCAAATATTCATTGCGCTTATGCTTCACTACGGAAATATCAATATCCTGCAGCAGCGGCGAATAATTCTCATTGCGGCGAATCAGTTCATCTGCCATCTGCACCACAGCGTGCAGTGCCGTAAACCACAGTGACTGTATTTCCACCTGTCTGTCACCGCGCGGCGAATACGGATCTTCACCGAGAATTCTTGCATCCATCCAGTCATCGGCATTTTCATTCGGCACAAAATTGTAACGGTCTTTATGAGCGATATATACGGCATCTACCGCAATGATAATTCTGTTCCATACACTCATAATCGTAGCAGCGTCGCCTGTGTAAAGGTAATATTCGTACAACTCGCGAATCAGCAGCGCAGTCGCATCGGCAGTATTGAACATTATATTTTTTTCATTCCATATTACATTCGGGATTCGTCCGTAAGTCGGAGAATTTTTGTCCAAATCCTGATATTTCAGAAAAACGCAGATGATGTGCGCGGCCTGCTCAAAACGCCCGGTAACAAGAGCAATTCCCGGCAGCGAAATAAAAGTATCACGTCCCCAGCTGTTATCGAACCACGGGAAACCTGCCCATATTCCGATGCGGTTATTTTTCGACATTATAAAATACGAACCGGTAATGCTGCCGAAATTCAACGCTCGGTTAAGTCCTGACAGATTGGTTTTGCACTCCGAATATTTCAAAGTCAGCGAACAATTATTGATATGCTGCTTTATCAGAATATCAGTGAGATTGCTTTTTACTTTTACGTTTTCTTTGAGTTTGTCCAAACTGCCGGAATATAAAAACAAAATGCCGGCATCTTTTTTTTCACCGCGCACTTTTTTTTGTTTAAATTCCAGAAAATTCTGCGTTGCACAAACTTCTTCAAAATACAAATTCTGCTCACAAGTTATCGCAACATAAAGAGATTCGACGCCGAATCCGTCTCTTTTCGGAGCAAAATATTTCAGGAAAATAACATTTTTTTCGGCATTGATAAGCTCAAACGCAGACGGAATAACAAATTTATAATTGATGGCTCCGTGAGAAAACGCTTTTTTATACGGTGAAAACCAAAATCCCTGATTATTCTTGAACAACATTATTTTAACGTGAGAATTGTTATAGTAAGCAATTTCACAATGGAAACGGCTGATGCATTTGCCTGCGATTCTGTATTTTCCATTGAGAAAAACACGTTGGAATATGTGGAAGCCGTATGACCATAAACCGTCAAATTCATTGAAATTGTCGGATATGGAAAAATAAGTTGTTCCATGGTCCGAACGTAGCAGTCTTTTTTTCTCAGGTATATTGATAGAACTTTCTTTTTCCGTAAAAACCATCTTACTCTCCAAAACAGTGCGTTTGTTGATAGGGAGTATAGCAAAAAAAGCTTCGGTATTTAGGAAAATATAAATGAAATTTGAAAACTCGCAATATTCCATATATTTATATTTATTTTACATTTAGAAATAACGGTTTTCTCATATTAACTTTTAAAAAAACATATCCGAATTTCATTATTAGCACGTAAGAATGCTACATTACGGAGAAATAAAATGAAAAAACACACTGCATCATTAATTTTTTTTATATCGGCATTATTCGCAGCTACAGCACAATCTGCCGATATTCCGAATGAATTATCTTCCGTTCTTTTTAAGATAGATAAAATTTCACGGCACCAGACTGCATTTGCAAATACAAAAAGCAATGTTTTTAATGCGGCTTATTCGTCCGCACTGCCTGCCGGCTGTATTTACAAAATCAAAACGCAGCAAAACAATCGCGAAGTAATAGTTCAGATTGAATATCATCCAAAAAATCTGCAAAACAACACCGTTTATCTTTCCGATGATGTGTATAATTTTTTAACACTCGAAGATTCTTCCTTTGAATCGGACATGAATGTTCAGCTGTCATTTGTAGGGTGGTGCAATGAAAAAGCGCAAAGTGATTTTTTGAATATTCAAAGTCTTGTAGTAGAACCGAAGGACAGCCGCCGGGAAATTATCCAAAACGGTCTTGATAAATATTATATCCAGCTCGGCGCATTTCAATTTTATCAGAATTCATTCGGACTGATTACAAGTCTGCTGCCGTACCTTCAGGTTCGTCCGAATTTTTACATAACAAAAACCTCTGCGCAAACTTCCTGCGAAGATGTTTTCAAAGTTTTAGCCGGCCCGTATTCTCATGACGATGCAGTAAGAATTTCCGGTTTTATAAATTCATTTTCAAAAGATTCCGTAATGTTAAAATCTTCGACCGATGCGATTAAAGGAGACAAAAAGAAATGAAATGCGTTATTTCGCTCATTTTATTAACCGTGAGCATTTCTCTTTTTGCAGACCAATGGCGGGGAATCGCGGTAACATCGGAAGATATTCCCGATAACACAATAATGTTCAACCGTGCACCAAAAGACGAAATCGTTACCATTACAAGTATCGATTCCGGAAAAAGCTACCGTGCAAAAGTCGGCGGGAAAGCAGAAGACAGTAAATATGTTGCGTTTCTTTCGCAAAATATTGCTCAGGAACTGAATATCGACGGAAATGCCGCCGAAATTGTCATAGATACCGGCGCATCTGCGGTTCCAAAAGAAAATCCGCCTGTCGTGCAACTGTATGAAATTTTGCCGCCTTATGTGCTGAATTCGCCGACAATTTGGGTGACAGCCAGCGGCTCGGCTTACAGACATTCGATAAATGATATTCCGCCGTATTTTCAGGACATCGATACTGAAGAAACAACCGAAATTGCCGCAACCGATGAGGCAGAACCAGACACCGAAGAAGAATTATATATCCCTCAGGAACTGAAAGAATCACTGTCTGCCGCACTGACGGCAGACGCAACCGAAGAAAAAACGGTTAATTGGGTCAACGCATTGGAGCAAGGCAAAGTCTATATAAAAATAATATCATCGACAAACAAAAACGAACTGGAAAATTACAGCAGGACAATTGCAATGTTTTTTAACGACAGCGTAATTTTATATGAGTCTGCCAATTTTCGCTACGAACTGCTTTTAGGTCCGATAAATGAGAATAACATCAGTCAGTCGATTCGCATTGTCCGAGATTACGGCTACAAAGACGCATACCTTATCAGAGGAAAATAATGAAATGTTTGATTTCAAGTATATTGATTTTCGTATCACTGCCGATATTCGCAGACAAGCTGGCAAAAGAGCATTTCTATTCCGGAACAAACACCGATACTGCAATTTCCCGTCAATATCATTACGGAAAAAACGGTAATCTGGAATCTATTACGCAAATAAGCGATGAATCGGAAATCAGGGTACATTACATCTACAAAAAAAAGCAGCTTACAAAAGCGGAAGAATACAACGACGACATTTTTATTTCCCGCAGCATTTTTCTTTACCGCGAAAAAGAAAAAATTCCGTATCGCCGTGAAGTTTACGACAGCTTCGACAAACTCAAATCATACTCATTGTTTACTTTTGAATCAGACGGAAAAAATCCCGTATCGATAGAAACATACAATGATAAAAACGAACTTTCGGAACGAATGGTTTTTATTTATTCTGAAGAAAATTCTTCAGAATCCGAAAAAAATTCTTCAGAATCCGAAAGATTTCTTTCCGAAATTCGCATATTCGACAACTCTGAAAAACTTATTCTGCGCCGCAGACAAACCGTCGATAAAAACAAAAATGCGGTAATGGAAGAAGTCATTTTTCAAGATAAAATAATTCGCATAGTAAAAAGAAATTTCATTGCATCACGGAGGAAAAACTCCAAAGTTTTTTCTTTACCCGAAAATTTTTTTGATTTCAGATGATTGTCAATATAAGCGGACGAACGGATATTCCGGCGTGGTATACAACATGGCTTATTAATCGATTCAAAGAAAAGTTTGTTTATGTGAGAAATCCGTACAATGAGCATCAGATTTCATGCTATAAACTTCTGCCCGAACTTGTCGACTGTATACTGTTTTGCAGCAAAAATCCGGCGCCGCTGCTGCCTTATATTGACAAACTGAACGATTTTCATATCTATTTTCACGTTACGATTACTCCGTACGGTGCCGATGCAGAACCGAAAGTTCCCGAATATACCTTTGCCGCACAGTCACTTAAAAGTTTGTCGAAAATTATCGGACGGAAAAATGTTGTGTGGCGCTATGATCCGATTTTTATTTTCAAACAGTATGATGTCGATTTTCATATTCGCCATTTTGCAGAGATTGCCGAAATCTTATGCGACAGTGTCGATATTTGCGTTATCAGCTTTCTCGACAAATATGAAAAAGTTAAGCGCAATTTTCCGCTTGCAATGCCGCCGAACAGCAAAGAAATTACCGCTTTGGCAAAGCAGTTTTCAAAAATTGCCAGTCATTACAATATAAGATTGCAAACCTGCGCAGAAATGGCTGATTTATCGGAATTCGGAATTTTTCGTACGCCGTGCCTTACACCGCAAATACTTTCACGGATTACGGGCAAAAACACAATATGTTCCGGTTCGGCAAAAAATCTCCGTGAAAACTGCGGATGTCTTGCGTGGCGCGACATAGGCGCATACGACACCTGTCCGCATGGCTGCCGATATTGTTATGCAAACAACAACCTTGCTGCTGCCGTACAAAATTATCGACAGCACGATCCCGCGTCACCGATATTATGCAGCAAAATAACGGACGAAGATAAAATCACACTTTCACCGCAGCAGACATTTTTATCATCGCAGCTTTCCCTGTTCTGAAGCAACTTATAAACTAAATAAATCTCATACTTGACATTACACTATTTTTGTAATAATTACACTTTATGATAAATACTCGATTAAGGAGAATATGTATGTTGAATGATGATCAAGGAAAAATATATATCGCATGGGACAGTAAGTTCGATTTGGGAATTCCGGTAATTGACAATCAGCACAAAAAACTCGTCAATTTATGCAACAATCTTTATGAAGCACTTATGAAAAACAAGACGGAAGGGGATTCGACTTGGCAGTCGTCGTTTACCGCAACTCTGAAAGAATGTGTAGATTATGTAAAAACTCATTTTCATGATGAAGAAGTTATCATGCAGGCTGCCGGTTATGCAAATTACGCTTCACACAAAAAATCACACGAAGATTTCATCTACAAAATTTTGGAAACAACAAAAGAATTCGACAAAGCCACATTCACTACCGCACTCCAATTTGTGCGCTTTCTGTATGACTGGATTTTGCGTCACGTCGCACATGAAGACAAACTTTATGTAAAAAGAGTTTTGGAATACTACAGAGAACGCCAAAGTCAAAAATAATCGGCTCAAAAGCTGTCCCGTAAAAAAACAGATGCCACTGTTTTTCCGCTGCAAAGCACGGACAGCCGTTTCCTGCCTTTGCCGATTCCGAAAAATCATTTATTATTGGTCAATATTCACAAAAATATATATAACCTCAGTTTTGTTTCGGAGGAAATATGGGACTTTTTTTTCACTATGCCGCTTCTGTCGATTCAATGAAAAATCTTTTATTTGAAGAATTATACAAAGATGATGAAGATATTTTTGTTCCTCGTCGAATAATAGTGCCAAATATCAATGTAAAGCGATGGCTTCAATTGGAGATTGCACGAAAAAACGAAATATGCGCAAATCTTGACTTGAGTTATTTGGAAAAAACATTGATCGCTTTGCTGGATGAATGCTGCAGTGGAAAAGATGATTATCAAAAGTACATTTTTTTGGGAGACAATGACAGACAAATTGATTTGCAGCTGATGGTTCTTTCCGTTTTGGAAAACGGCAGAAACGATGCGGATATGCAGCCGGTTTACAGATATTTAGGAGAAAATCAGAATCGAAAAGATACTCAAACACGACTTTGGCAGCTTGCGGAAAAATTAGCGTATTACTTCAGAGAGTACGAATATCAGCGTTCGCAAATGATAGAGGCTTGGCGAAACGACAAAAACTTCTTTGATAATGAGAAAGAGTCTGTAGTAAAAATGGAACACTGCCAGCGTGCGATATACCGTAAAATTTTTTGTGATGCCGACTGTCTTACAACAAAATACGGGAAAGACAAAGTGTACACTACCCTGCCGATTTATGCGGAAAACAAACTGCAAAAAATAGATTCGCAGCCGCATCCTGAAAGCAAAAAAAAAATATTCATTTTTGGATTATCACAGATTTCGGCATTTCACTTTAAATTAATTGTTCATCTGCAAAAATATTACGACTTTCATATTTTTCAGCAAAATTTTTTCGCTGCTTTTCGCAGTAATCCGCAGCAACCGTGGCAGTGCAAAGAAATTAATCTGCAGGAAAGCGA
Organism: Spirochaetales bacterium; assembly: GCA_022508205.1. GTDB lineage: Bacteria > Spirochaetota > GWE2-31-10 > GWE2-31-10 > GWE2-31-10 > RGIG8597. The sequence continues at coordinate 6,233 of JAFLVQ010000043.1, read as the reverse complement.
ACCAAACGAGCTTATCCGCAGCTGGGGAAAAACGTTCAGCGAAAATTTCAAAGTATTCAAAGAGGCGTGTTCCGGCACAACTGTTTCAGCCGAATATCACATTGACACTATTTGCGAACCAAAGACAATTCTCGATCACTTAAAATTTTCGATTTTGAACAAGAAAGAGCCCGGACAAAACATTCAACCCGATTGTTCACTGCAAATATTCGGCGCTCCGTCGCTGCGGCGTGAAGCGGAAACAGTCGCTGACAGCATTCTTGCCAATCTGAAAGCCGATCCGACGTTGTCACAAACAGACATTGCAATCCTTGTTCCGAATATAGACAATTACCAACAGCACCTGCGGAGTGTTTTCTATGAAATCGGCAGCGGACTGCATTATAATTTAAGCAACATCAATGCAGGGACCGAAAGTCTTTTTGCGAATGCGCTGATTTGTGCACTTCAAACTGCCGTCGGGTCATTTACACGACCGGAAATAGTGCGCCTTTGGCAGAATCCGTGCTTTGCCGCCACACACACTTCGGAAACGGTTTTCGAGCAATGGCTTGATTGGATTGATAAGCTGAATGTTTTCTATTGCTACGATAAAAATGATAAAGCAAACTACAGCAGTGCCCAAACCATGCACTTTACTTGGGAAAATGCGCTGCGTCGTCTGCGTTTGGGGCGGCTTATGGGAAAAACTCCTGAAAATACAGATAGTAACCCCGAAATCAATCCGGCTCCGTTTTGCAGCACAGACGAGCTGGAATTATTTTGCACTACAATGGAAGATTTATTTTGCACCTTCAAAGAAATGCAGCTGCCGCATACGGGAGAAGAATGGAAAAATATAATCAACCGTTTCACGCAGCGTTTTCTAATAATTCCGGAAGATTTACAGGCTGAAGAAATGCCGGTGAAACTGAATCTTGAGCAATTGTTAAACTCGCTGGAGCGTTTCGACACTTTGTTTGAAAACACTCAGACAGGAGAAAAACGCAAATGGGACATGATTTACATTTTGTCATTTCTGCAAACACACATCAGCGAAATGCCGATTCGGCGCGGACGCTACCTTACCGGCGGAATTACGATTTCGGCAATGACACCGATGAAGCCGATTCCGTTTAAAATCGTTTATATAATGGGATTGGGAGAAAAAAACTTTCCGCGTCACAGTGACAAATCGACTCTTGATCTGCGCAATGCAAAAAAACTGCAAGGCGATTTAACCAACAGTGAAAATGACAGCTATTTATTTTTGGAACTGCTGACCGCAACACGAAGCAAACTGTACTTGTCTTATGTTTCTCAAGATTTGGCAAAAGACCAAGAGCAATATCCATCACCGGTATTGACGCAATTACTGCGCGAGGTACAAAAATGGTGCAGTACTTTCCAAATCGTACAAACCGATATTCTGTGGGAAAGCCGTGATAATTTAAAAATTCCGCTTGATAACATTTCAAAACAATCTGCCGCAAATGATATTTTCGGATGTCACAATGATAAACGGCGCAGAATCGGGTACGCGTATCTTTCTCCAAATGAAGAAAAAACCGACAATCGCAAAAAAGCAAATGACCAGTACCCTGAAATTTCATATACGGAATTGTGCAAAAAATTGTTCGGTGACAATACTGAAAATAAAATTTTGCCCAAAATAACCGCAGAGCAGCTTCGGAAAAACCTCAATTCGTTTGAAGAACGTAAAACCAATGACACACCGAAAAATCTTACGGAAATTTCACTGTACAATCTGGAATTATTTCTGAAAAATCCGGCGGAAGAACGAATACGAAACACTCTTTTGATTGACAGGGATGTTGATTCCCTGAAAAAAGATTCCCGTTACGACAGAGAATGCGAAAACTTTGCGGGAGAAGATGCTTACTACAGTTTTTCTACTGCCGAAGAATTGCACTGGCAGTATCTTTGCGGAAAAAATTATTCCGATTACGAACAGCGGAAATTTCGCAAGGCACAAGTCGACGGATATTTCCCTGAAGCTATTTTCGGCAAATTGCTGAATGAAAAATATTCCGAATCTGTCAGTACCATTTTTGCTTCTTTAGAGGAAGAAAGCGAAAAAATTATCGAACAATTGGGCAAAACAACGTATGCCGGCGCAATACGTTTTCAAACCGGAAAGGAAACAAAATGGCAGCTGCTGAACGCTTATCTGAAAGATATTCCGCTTATCGGGAAATGGAACCATTGCCTTGTTTCGGAAGAAAAGCAAACGATTGCGCTTATTCTGCCCGGAAGACAGAAAAACGGCAGCTACTGTTTATTAAAATTATTGAAAGCATATTTATTTGCCGGTTTTCTTATGCTGCACAAAGAAGCAGCTGCTTTTACGGTAAAAATTTTCTGGTTTACAGATTCCGAAAAAACGCCGCTTTCGTTCAAAGCCGAACATACTTGTACTGCGGAATTTTTAGATACAATTGTAAATGAGTATATTATGGACTACGGTTACGATTTATTGCCGCTGGAAGCCGTCTTCAAAAAGATGCCGACAACGATTGACAATAACAGCTATGCCGCTGTTTTAGAACATGAAATAAAAACTTCGAGTTATAATACTCTGTCAATTGCGGAAAAATTTCCCGTTTCATTGAAACTTTCCAAACCGCAGGTTCCGCCGGACGCAAGGGACAAAGTTCTGCGCCGATTCTGGGACAAAATTCCGGATACTTTGAAACGTGCCCTGCAATAAAAAAAGTGCACTTCCGGTTTTTTCAACTTTCGGCAGTGCACTTGTACATATTCTGTTTAATAATAATCAGAACGATACATTCATCGCCATTTTCAATGAATCACTCGAAAATCCGGCATCAAAAGAAACTCTGTACTGCTCCACTGCACGTTTATAATGTTTTGCCGCCGTAGCAAAAAACGGAATTGAAATCAATTCAAATATCAGCCCGATTCCGATACTCAAGAAATAACAGGAAAGCCCGCTGACAATACCTACTTTGGTATCTTTATCAATAGTCGACTCTGTCAAGCAGCCGATTCCGTAAATTGCAAGTCCGTTAAAAAATATAAGAGGTGTTGCCAGTAAAACTGTTCCGGGAATGAAAAAGCCGAGCCCGATTTTAAAATTTCTTTTGAAAGTGATGTAATCTATATTTCCCTCCAAAAGAGATTTTGCTCTGAAATCGGGAGTATTTCTGCCTCTCATGCGCTGAATTTCGCTTTTATTGATGGCAATAATCCCGCTTTCTGTTTCTACCGTATAAGCATTGTCGGTAACACTTATAACTTTTCCGCTGACTCTTGTCCCGTCTGACATTCTGAATGATGTTTCTGCTGCAAACGCACAGCAAAAGCAAGTCATTATTGTTGCAATAAAAATTATTTTCTTCATGGTGTCCTCCTGCATCAGAATGCTACATTCATACTTATTTCGATGGTATCATCACGTACATCTACACCGACACGATATTTTTCCAGTATTCTCTTGTAATATTTGTTTGCAATGCAAAACATCGGAATGGAAATCAAATCGAAAATAACGCCGATTCCGATACAAGTGAAATAAGACGAAATCCCGTAGACGAAAGCAGCGTTATCGGCACTGTCCCAAGCACTATTTTTATTATGTTCGTTAAAGCCGAGTACAACAAACGGAGTAAACAAAAGCGGCGATACTGTTAAGACAAGTCCGGGAATCAGGAAACCGAGTCCGATTGAAAAGTAGTGGCGATATGCAAAATAATTCGGGTCATTCTTGAAACTTCTCATATCGGCAACAGGCTCCACGCTATTCATCACAATGACCGGCTGCGCTTCAACAGTTTTTTCGGAAACAGTAAAATTAATATCTTTTTTTATCTCGGCAACATTTTCTTTAGTAACTTTGAGAGTTCCGCTTTCATTTTCTATAAAATATGAAGTGTCTGTTTCATCGGCGTAACAGAAAACCGCGAAAAACAAAAAGAATGGAATTAAAATCTTTTTCATCTTTGTCTCCTTAATATTTAAAAACATAAAACGGGTTTAATAGTTTATTAAAATATTAAATTTTATCAATAAAAAAGTCAATGACCGAAAATTTTGCTTTCATTGACAAAATATATGAATAAGGCTAAAAATCACCATCTCATATATTTTAAAGAAGGAATTACTGATGAAATTAGAACTTGAAAAAACGTATAATCCGAAAAGTTTTGAAGATAAATGGTACGATTACTGGCTTAAAAACAATTTATTCGCTCCGAAAGCCGGGAAGAAAAAAGAAACATTCACAATGGTAATTCCTCCGCCGAATGTCACGAGTGTACTGCACATGGGGCACGGTCTTAATAATACGATTCAAGATATTTTAACACGCTACAAACGTATGCAGGGATACGAAACTCTGTGGGTTCCGGGTACAGACCATGCTGGAATTGCTACTCAAAATGTCGTGGAACGTGAGCTTGCAAAAGAAGGAAAAAAACGAACCGATTTTACAAGGGAAGAATTTGTAAACAGAGTTTGGATTACCGCCAAAAAGCATCAGCAATCGATACTTTCACAGCTGCGAAAAATGGGATGCAGTGCCGATTGGAACTACGAAGCTTTTACTTTCGACGAAAAACGGTCCAAAGCCGTTAAAAAAGTGTTTATAGAACTGTACGACAAAGGATTGATTTACAAAAGCAAGTACATTGTAAACTGGTGTCCGCGCTGCGGTACGGCATTGGCCGACGATGAAGTAAATCACGAAAACAGAAGCGGAAAAATCTGGCATATCAAATATCCTATCAAAGAACTGCCGGGAGAATTCATTGTCGTCGCAACAACTCGTCCGGAAACTCTTTTCGGGGACACTGCAGTTGCTTTCAATGATACGGACGAACGCTTTGCAAAGTATCGCGGAAAACATTTCATTCTGCCTTTTATGAACAGGGAAATTCCGGCAATTTTTGATAGTTATGTAGATCCTGCATTCGGAACAGGAGCAGTAAAAATTACTCCGGCGCATGATCCTAACGACTTTGGAATGGGACTGCGCCATAATTTGGAATTTATCAACATAATGAACGGCGATGCGACAATGAATGACCTTGTTCCCGAAAAGTTTCGCGGAATGGACAGAAACGAATGCCGCAAGGCCGTAGTTGCCGCACTCGATGAAATGGGGCTGCTTGTAAAAATCGAAGATCACCAACATGCGGTCGGTCAATGTTATCGCTGCAATACGATTATCGAACCGCGTTACAGCGACCAGTGGTTTGTGAAAATGAAAGAGCTTGCCGAACCGGCTTTGAAAGCCGTTGCCGACGGAAAAATCGAATTCCTGCCGGCACGCTGGGTTAAGGTTTACAACAACTGGCTGAATAACATCAGAGACTGGTGTATAAGCCGACAATTATGGTGGGGACACAGAATCCCGGTTTACACATGCAAAGACTGCGGAAAAATGACAGCTGCAGAAAATACTCCCGAAAAATGTCCAAGCTGCGGATGCTCCGAAATGAAACAGGAAGATGACGTACTCGATACATGGTTCAGTTCGTGGCTGTGGCCGTTTTCTACTTTGGGCTGGCCGGAAAAAACAAGCGATTTGGCAAAATTCTATCCGACATCAACGCTCGTAACTGCGCCGGATATTATATTCTTCTGGGTTGCCCGCATGATTATGGCCGGCTTATATTTCATGAACGACGTTCCGTTCAACAGAGTTTTTTTTACCGGAATGGTAATGGATTTGCAGGGACGAAAAATGTCTAAATCATTGGGAAACGGCATCAACCCATTTGATGTAATCGATAAACACGGAGCAGACGCGCTGCGTTATACAATGGTAGCAATCGTAAGTCCCAATCAAAACTTGAAGTTAGGATTTTCCAAAGAAGGCGATAAAGAAAGTACCGATTCATTTGAAATCGGAGCGAAATTCGCCAATAAAATATGGAATGCTTCACGATACATTTTGATGAACTTACCCGAAAATTTTGTTCCGACAAAAATCGAATCAATAGAAAAAGATACTTTCGATAAATGGATTTTGGGGCAATTGAACAAAACCGTCAAAAATGTAATTGATGCATTTGACAACGCACGTTTCAACGACGCCGCAAAAGAAATGCAGTCATTTTTCTGGGGGAATTTCTGCGATTATTATGTGGAATTGAGTAAAACAAGAATGCTCGGCAGCGACGAAAACGCAAAAAATGCGGTACTGTCGATTTTGATTTATGTACTGAAAGAATTCCTCAAACTTCTTCACCCGATAATGCCGTTTATTA
>JAFLVQ010000042.1 GCA_022508205.1 Spirochaetales bacterium | reverse complement strand
GTTCCCAGTTGAAGTACGTGTTATCCATTACGGAATCCCAGCTGAATGAACTGCCTACTGGTTTGTCTGCCGGATTATATGCAATGTATAAGTCTGTTTCGGTATCTTTCCACAACCGGCGTGAAAAACCGTAATCAGTTAATAAATTCATTTCAAATGGAAATTTAGGATGTTCGATTTTTGCATAAAAAGATGCACCGTAATAGAACCCGATATTTGTGTAGGCGTCGGTGAAAAGTTTCAGTGATAAATCGATTCTCTGTGTTTCGGGCAGTTTTCTCCATTTTGGATGTTTTGCGTAAAATGGATGTGAATCATAAAAATCATTAAACCATTTATCCATATCGCTTTTCGTAATTGTGAATAGTGCGTCTCCCGTAGGTGCCGCACGACGGCTTGAAAGTCCGGCTTCGAGATTTTTGCTGGCATTGATATTGTCGTTTGTATTACTTTTCCCGATTAAACTGTACGTCGTCTGCAAAAACCAACCTTCACGGTTTCTGTATCCGATTGACGGGTTTAAATCGATACTTTTCGGATGGTAGTAAATCGGAATGTAAAGAAAAGGAATCGGTCCGACGTACGCAACTCCGCCGAGCAGTCCCCACTCGCTGTCTTTGTTCAGCCACAACCGTTTTATTTGAATGCTGTAATGCGGCTCTTCGGCGTCGCAAGTCGTGATTTTTCCATTGTACAGAATGGACTCTTCTTCGCCGAGGTATGTAATTCGTTCACCGATAAAAAAAGCACCGTCAAGTCCGGACTGGTCTTTTTGTTTGATTTTTGTTTTGCCGTTCAGCAGTGCGCCGCGATTCAGATCGTAATTGTAGAAAAACTGTACTCCGGCAAATTCGAGATTATCGTCTTTATATTTGACACTGCCGATTCCCGACAGTTCCTTGTTTTTCAAATCGACAAAAATTTCATCGGCTTCGATTTCCCGTTTTGCGCTTTTTCCTTCGCTGTCTCTTGTATTTATTATGATTTTTGCTTTCCCGATTATATGAAGATTTTCTTCATTTTCCTTTTCGAGTTTTATCATTTTCAGTTCGCCGGCATGTTCGAGGATTATTTTATCGCCGGTGTATGTTTTCTCGGAGATTAATTTTATTCCGTAATATTCCGCAAGCTGATTTCTGTATTCACCGGCTGTGTCTTTCGGCGGGAGTCCGAGTGACATGGAACGTTGTTTTAAATCATTGTAATCGGCATTGTTCAGCTCTTTTGCCAGTGTCTGCAAATAAAAAGTTTCGTTTGATTTTCGCCAGTCCGATATTGTGTTTTCAGCGGAAGACAGAGATTCCTCATCTGCAAAAAAGAATGATAATGAAAAAAAAATGAATATAAGAATGAGATTTAGCTTTGAAAACAGAGTTTTTATATAGGAAAATAAATACTTTATCTTCAAAAAAATATGATTCTTTTCAGAATAGCCTATAAATTGCATATTTTTTTAATCTTCTTTTTCTAACATAAGATATAATTCTAACAAAATATTAATCTAAAAACAGGATAAAAAATATCAAGGTGAATGAAATGCCGCATTTTTCGCAACTGAAACCCGACGTACTTATACCATACAATAGAAATTATAACAATCTTTTACCGAGTGTGGTAATTTATGTCAGACCGAAAACGAACCTTTTGAAATATGAAACTGCAATTTTAACGGCAGTACAAAAATTCGGGGATGTAACGTATTTGGCAAATATTAACGGACGAATATTTTGCAGAGATTTTCTCGTTGTCCAACATTATTCGACGGAGTATTATTTTACTGTCTATGCAAAAAAAGCCATTGCGCAGTTTCCCGAAATGGTAGATGAGTTTGAAAAGCATTTTCAGGTATCTTTCAATGATGCCGAAATTATCAGCGCATTCGATGCCCCGCATTTTTTGGGAATAACTCAAGATGAGTTATTTAATATTTTTGCCGACGAAAAAGATTTCAAATCATTTTACGGACAAACTGTAAAGCGTATAAATGGTTATTATGTCGTAAATTATGATTTGCCGTCGATTATGAGGCGCTATACTCCGGAGTCGAATATTTTTGTCATTGCAGTGCAGCTGCATAGTTCGGATTTGGATTTACATGAACTTAATCACGGACTTTTCGAGAGTCTCAAAAATAATATCGCAACTCCGATTATCGATGAGCATAAGTATACGCAGCATGAATGGAAGGAAAAAGTAAAACGCACGTATCATATTTCAAAAGGGCATATCAATGCGATATTCGATATGACGGATTTTATTTTTGTCGGTGACAATGAACATCTGAAAATAGAGGAAACACCGTTCGGAAAATATATTATTGAAAAAAAGATTATGACTGCGCAGGATTTGGACAAACTTAAATATTTCAATCTTGCATATTTGAAGCAGAATGACGGCACCAAAAAATTAATTTCCATAAAGGAAGCTGCTATCGGTATGACTTTTGACGAAATTTGCGACCTGCTGACAAGAATCGACAAAAAAACGCTTTGGAGGCATTGATATTCTATGAAGACAGTACGGCTTTTATTGTGCGCTTTCGGTTTTCTGCTTTCAGGCTGTGTTTCCGTTTCGATTAAAGGAAAGTCGATCGAGTCGCTGAATGTCAGTCTTTTTCCGGTTGGAGCGAAAAGCAGTACAGCAGATATTATTCCCGGTAAACTGTATGAAGTAAAAGCGAATGCAGTCGAAATCGGTAAAAAGAGAATTATAAAGTATCCGAATTATTCCGAGCTGATATTCGACAGTGACGATTTTACTATTGTTCTTCAGAACCGTAGTAATTTGATAATAAAAGCTGAATATCCCAATATAAATTATTTGTATGAAAAAAAGTATTCTGCGGCAGTTTATATTGCGGAAAATAAATTCGGCGGAACTTATACGAATTGGCTTATAAATTGGGAAGCCTTTGATACGCTTGATTATTCCGGAGCTGCGGGCAGAGCCGGAGAAGACGGAGTTTCGGGCAATTCTCCCGTTGTACTAAGAACGGTTTCTTCATTAAACGGAGAAGCCGGCGGGAACGGAACGTCCGGTGAAAATGGAAAGACAAAAAGTTTGGAAGCTGCCTATTTGTTTTCTTCCGACGAAAAAACGTTCTCCGATAATTCCGATAAAATGCTCGTTTTTTATGATGCAGATGTAAATGAAACGATATTGATGAGTGCGCATCAGCGTGTGGTGCTTGATTTTCGAGGCGGTAACGGCGGAGCGGGAGGCAGAGGCGGCGACGGTGCAGATGGGAATTCATTTTTTCGTCATCACAGGTCATACTCGTTGAATGGTGGCGACGGCGGAGCGGGAGGTAATGGCGGCAATGGTGGAAACGGCGGTATCTTGAAATTGACAATTGAGTCTGAACAAGGACTGCAGGACATTTTCGATATACGCCTGCACGGAGGACGAGGCGGCAATGGCGGGCGCGGAGGGGACAAAGGCGAAGCCGGAGTTCGTGTGTATCATGACAAAGACGGACGTACATTTGAAGAACGCGGAAGCGACGGCGTAAGAGGCGTCGACGGAAAAGACGGCGTTGATGGAAATTACGGAAATGTAATGATGGTGGAACTCGGAGTCGACAAAATGTTTAATGGCTGCCAGCCGCTTAAAGATTTGCCGGAATTGAAAAAATATTCCGATAAAAAATAAGCAGCCGTACACTGCTTAAAATTGCAGACTCATCTGCGCGCGTAGCCATAAGGAAAATGCAATACTTTGCGGTCAGTATCCGTTACCGGTGCAAAGGCTTTGCGAAACAGCATTAATTCTCCGCGACTGTTTGTCCATAGATTTGCAGGGAGTGGGGGACGATAAATGTAAAAGTTTTCGTCGAACATTGACTGTTCGTAAAATTGTTTGCCTTCGTAAGTAAAAAAATATTCTTTGTTACCAATATTTGCCGGATATGTAAAATAGCCGACTGCTTCGGTACTGCAGTACATTTCGTATTTCACATAAAATGAAATCATCCCGAATATATACAATCTCGTAACTTCGGGATTTTCATAATTGGCAGATTGTGCAAAAAGTTCTGAAATCAAAAAAAGTATAACAGTAATTAAACACGTTTTCTTTTTCACATGCTGCTTCCGTTTTTTATTTTTTGGCAAGAATTCTTGCGCATAGCAGTGCCGCGTTGATCATACCTTGTTTACCAAGTCCCATAGTTGCGATAGGAATGCCTTTTGGCATTTGAAGAATCGCAAGCAGTGCGTCGATTCCGTTTAGAGCTCCTACACATATAGGAACGCCAATGACCGGTTCTTTTACTTGTGAAGCTACAACACCCGGAAGCGCAGCTGCGAGTCCGGCAGCGGTAATATAAATCTTTGTGCTGTTTGTTTTTAAAAACTCCAGCAGTTCCGGTAAATTTCTGTGAGCCGAATAAACTTCCACAGAGTAAGAAATATTCAATTCTTTCAGTTTTTCTTCCAAAGGCATCAAATGTTCTTTGTCATTTTTGCTGCCGATAATGACTGTTACTTCTTTTTCCATAATTATAATTACACTCCATATAAAAAAATTGCGTTATATTACCTATCGACTGTTCATTCACTTTTATAAGCATTCTGATTTCTTCTTATTTTCCGAATGGCTGTTTGTATAATTGCCGCGATTGTTTGCATAATGTTGCGCTGTTTCAAGGCAATCATCGTTGCAATTAACGGTTTTGCCGGCAAGAAGTTTCAAACATAACTGGGCTTTTCTGTTGGAAGCATTGTGAAGCAGTGCTTTTTCCCATAGGATTACCGCCTGTTCCTTTTGAGATTCCTTCCATAAAATACTTCCGGTAAGCGACAAAAAATCCGAAAAGAGGCATGAGTTTGTTAGCTCCAGCATTTCCAGTGACTCACTTATAAATGAAAGACATTCCTCATAATCTTCCATTGCATACAACATTTTCGCTGTTTCGAGAATTTCTATGCCTGTAATAAAATTATTTTCAAAAATTATTTTCGAGTTCATGGATAAGAAAGTTAGATAACAAAAAACGGAACGTCAATTAAAAAAATAATAAATACAAATATTTTGATTTCATGCTTTGTTGAAAAAATATCTTCTTGACTATTGGTAAAGATATTATTATTTTATCTTTCAAAATTAGGAATCTGCAGAATGATTCTTTAATTGAAAATGATTTTTATAATAAGGAGTTATACAAATGAACGTAAAACCATTGGGAGAAAGAGTTTTAATTAAAGTAAAAGCATCAGAGGAAAAAACTTCCGGCGGTTTGATTATTCCTCAGGCATCTCAGGAAAAAACACAGGAAGGAACCGTAACTGCTATCGGTGAAAGCGATAAAATTACAGTAAAAGTTGGCGATAACGTTATGTATGACAAATATGCAGGAACTTCTCTCAAAATTAACGGGGAAGACTATCTTATCATTAAAGCTGAAGAAATATTAGCCGTTATCGGCTGATAATCAGCTTTGTTTTAATCGGGCATTTAGCGAAATACGCTAAGTGCTTTGGGCACTTTGTATCTTTTTGCAAAGTGCTTTTTTTATCTCCTTATAATAAAAATACATCCAAAATCTTCTTAACTATTTTTTTCATCAGTCGAAATTCAACAATAGATAAGGAGCGTTACTTATGGTTAGATCATTATGGACCGCAGCCAGCGGAATGAACAGTCAGCAATTTAATATTGATACGATTTCCAATAACATTTCCAATGTAAATACAACAGGATTTAAAAAAACAAGAGCGGAATTTGAAGATTTGCTGTATCAAAACTTAAGAATGGCAGGTACACCTTCGAGCTCTATCAGCAATTATCCTACCGGAATTCATGTAGGACTTGGTTCCAAAACAGCATCTACGCAAAAAATATTCGAGCAGGGTGCATTTCAGAGTACCGGCGTGAAAACCGATTTGGCAATTGCGGGAGAAGGTTTTTTCAAAGTTCAAATGTATGACGGAACAGAGGCATACACAAGAGACGGCGCATGGAAAATAGATTCAAACCGTCAAATTGTAAATCACAGCGGATACCGGCTTGTGCCTGAAATTATTCTGCCGGAAAATTTTCAAATCGATTCGCTTTCGATAAGCGAAGAAGGTCGCGTAACATGTAAAGTCGGCGGAAGCGACGAACAAATTGAAGTCGGGAATGTCGAACTTTACCGCTTTGTCAATCCGGCGGGACTTACTGCAATCGGCGGAAATCTTTTCAAAATATCCGAAGCGTCGGGTGAAGAAATTGCCGGTGTGCCGGGATTTGAAGGCATGGGAAAACTGTATCATGGTTTTGTAGAGATGAGTAATGTAAAAGTCGTTGAAGAAATGGTCAGTATGATTGTTGCGCAAAGAGCGTATGAATTAAATTCAAAAGCCGTTCAAACAAGTGACAGCATGCTTAATACCGCAGTCAACTTGAAACGATAATCGATTATGCAGAGTCTGATAAAAAAATGGTTGTTTGCGATAACAACCATTTTTAGTTTTCACTTTGTCTTATTTTCGCAATCTCAAAGATTTTCATCTACGGTACATTTGACACTTAAACATCGGGAAGTCATTGATGAACGCAAAGATTTTTTTCTTGACGATATAATCGAAGAACCGCTTTTTTCCCCGTTTAAAGGTTTGAAAATTGGTACGTTGGAAGGCAGAACCGTTAAAATTACGGCGCAGGAGCTGATGGATAAATTGTCTGCAATCAAAGGATATACTATTGTAATTTCCGGCGATTACGCATTGGTTTCGCAATCTGTGAAAGAAGTCGAACCGAAAGAGCTTCCTGCGAACAACCGGCTTCCTTTGGATAATCTGAGGCAGTATATTGAATCGTTTATTGATAATCAGCAGTATAAATTGGAGATTGCGGTACGAAGTACGAGTCCCGAATGCAGTCTTAATGCGGAATATGACAATATTGTTTGGCAGCTGCCGAAAATTAAGCGCGGATTGCAGGATATTGATAAATTCCGCAATCTCACGGTTGTTCTTGATAATAAAAAAATAAAAACGCAGTTGGATATAAAGTTGTATTCGTGGATTTATCTGTCTAAAGTAAAGCAAAAAAAAGACGATTTGTTAAAAGAAAATACATTTACGAAAAAATACAGTGATATAACATTGTTGGAAAATCCGGAATCTCTGATAACGGATTTCACGCTGCTAAAATCCGCTAAATATGTACTTACGCATGATATAGGCGGCGGAGAAATTCTTACGGCGGAAAATATCCGCAGACTTCCGGATATTTGCTCGGGAGAAAAACTTACAGCCGTGATGAATAATTCGGGTATTGAACTGCAAATAAGGGCGACGGCGGACAATGATGGCTTTGTAGATAAACAGATTTCGGTATCAACGGAAGATAAAAGAAAATTCAGCGGTTATTTAAGACGCGGACAATCCGAAGGAGAGCTATATGTTGAAATACATTAATAAAAAAAAATACATCATTTTTACGATACTGCTTTGTTCGGCTGCTGCAAGTTTTGCGGCTGATGCAGTACGCATAAAAGATCTTGTGACGATTTGCGGAATTCGTGAAAATCAGCTTACGGGAATAGGACTTGTAGTCGGATTATCAGGCAAGGGTGATTCGGATAAATTTGGATTTACCAGAAAAATGCTCCATAATTTTACGGAAAATTACGGTTTTTCGCTGTCGGAAGATGATTTGAAAAGCAAAAATGTTGCGGTTGTGACAGTAAACGCAAAAGTCAGCGGCTTTCTGCGGGTGGGAGACAGCGCAAATGTAACGTTGAGCTCTATCGGAGATGCAAAGTCGCTCGAAGGCGGAATTTTACTGCAAACGGCGTTGAAAGGTGCCGACGGTAAAATTTATGCAGCTGCGAGCGGTCGCTTGATTGCCGGCAAAAAAGGAAGCGGCGCGGAAACTACCGGAACGATTCCTTCCGGAGCTCTGATTGAGCAGGATATAGTCAGCGATTTTATTACCGACGGCAAATTGAGTCTCAGCCTCAAACAGCCGGATTTTACTACGGCAAATGCTATAAAAACGGCAATTACGGATATGAACGGCAATGTGACTGCGCAATCCGTCGATGCCGGCTTGATAGAAATTACACTTGACGAAGAAAGCAGAAAAGATCCGATTTCGTTTTTGTCGCAGCTGGAACTTTTGACGATTACACCGGATTTTTCGGCAACCGTAATAATCGACAAGAAAAGCGGAATGATTGTTTCCGGCGGAAATATCGTAATTCAGGAATGTTCTGTTTCCGTAGGCAGTCTTTCGGTTAATGTCGGAAAAAAGAACGACAGTAGTTTTAAAATAAGAGCAACAACGGTAGATGAACTTGTGGCAATGTTGAATCAAACAAAAATTTCAACGGATGAAATTGTTGCGTTGATTGAGGCTATTTATCAAATCGGTGCACTCAATGCAAAATTGATTGTTCAATAGAGAAGGGGAAAATATGGCAAATCAATTAACATCACTTGGACTTACATCTGTTTACAACAGTGATTTTCGTTCACGCGAAATCGGTATGAAATCAAGGGAAATGAACACAAAAGCAGAAGCGGTACGAAACGGCAGCAGAAAGTTTGAAGACCTTTTGGTAAAAACAGGCGAATCGTACGGAAAAATAGATACCACCAAACTTACCAAAGATGAATCAAAACTTTACGACAGCTGCGTGGAAATGGAAAGTTTGCTGTGGAAACAAATGCTTAATGCAATGAAAAAAACGATTAATAAAACAAAATTGATTGATGGCGGACAAACGGAAGAGATATTCACCGATTTTCTGTACGATGAATACGCTTCCGGCATAGCGAAAACGTCTAATTCAAAAATAAGCGAAACGCTGTTTAAACAGCTTTCCGGTTACAATCAACGTTGAAATCATTGGATAAAAAAAAGACAACTCCTTTGCGGCAGCTGTCTTTTTTTTCGGTAAATATCGGAAACGGTTATTTATTGTAAATGAATTTTGTCACTTGATTTCTTCCGTTTTCCTTAGACTTATAAAGTGCCTTGTCTACAAAGCTGACTATATCCGAATTATTTTTAACATATTTTTGAGAATATTCGGCTACACCCAAACTTATGGTACAGTGCAGTATTTTATTGTCCCCCGGGAATTCATAAGTTTCGATATTTTTGCGAAGTCTCTGTGCGAATCTTTCCGCTTCGTCAAGCGCAGTATCCGGCAAAATAACGATAAACTCTTCTCCGCCGTAGCGAGCCGGATAATCACATTCACGAACTTCCGAAAGCAAAATTCTCGCAATATCTTTTATTATTATATCTCCCTGTAAGTGACCGTAAGTATCATTGAATGATTTGAAATGGTCGATGTCGAATAATACCAAAGAGAACGGATTAATCTCGCCGCTTTCGGCTTTTTGAATGTATTCTTCGAGCGTCTTTTCAAATTGATGGTGATTGTACAGTTTTGTCATTCGGTCGGTGATTGCCCGTCGGTAAAAGTTTGCGTTTTCGATTGATATTGCACCGAATCCGGTAACATTTGTCAAAAATTGGATTTCTTCGATTGTAAACGGACTGGAGTCTTCTTTTTTCCCTTGTACATAAACGCCTAATATTCCGCTTTCGCCGCGCAGAGGCAGAAAAAAATCAGGATCGCTTTCTTTCAATATATTGACAATGTCTTTATTGGCAAAATCATTTGAAAATTGTTTAAATGAAATTTGATTGTACTCGGCAGATTGAAAAAAGTCGAAAAACGGTTTCAATGATTCAAACTCCATTTTCTTTTGGCGAAGTTTGGAACCTTCGTAAATAAATTCTATCGGCAAATCACTGTCAAAATCTTTCGGAAGAATGAATGAACACCACGTATTGAACTTTGAACGGACAAAGTAGGTTATGTTTTTTGTAATCATTTTAATATCAAGTTCGGCGGTAATCTGTTTAGCTACTTCCAACACTTCCCGCAAATTTTGATTTTCTATGGCAAGTTCGTTTTCAACCATATATTCTCCTTGTGTATTTATCTATTGGAAACTGCACTATTTCTAAAATAGTGTACCGATTATAACTGAAAGTAAAACTTATGCAATAATTTTTATTCTAATATCAAAGATGCATCAATTTTTGTATGTCTTTATAATCATTTTTTCCGGAAATAGATTCAATATTGCCGGAAGCAGCAGCAATGTTAAAAATGTAGATACTGCAAGTCCGCCGCACACGGCAATTCCCAATGGCTGCACAATATTTGTACTATCTCCCAAAGCCAACGCAATAGGCAGCATTCCCAACAGTGTAGTCATTGTCGTAATCAAAATAGGCGTAAAACGCAGTCTTCCCACCATAACGAGAGCTTCCTGCCGCGTGTTGTATTTGTCACGATAGGCAATGTAGAAATCAATGATAATGATTGCGTTATTTACGACGATTCCGCTTAAAAGTATCGTTCCCAGCAAAGAATTAAGTGAAATTGTGGATTTTGCCGCAAAGAGAAAGGATATAACACCTATAAGACCGAGCGGAATCGAGGTAAGTATAATAATCGGAATACGAAGCGAATTGAATTGTATTCCGAGTACCATGTAAATAAGAATTACGCATATTATTATAGTAGAAAACAGTGAACTTACAGCTTCATTTATAACCTGCTGCGTATCGAGAAACGTAACTGTGTATCCGGGCGGCAATTCGATTTCCTGCGCAATTCGCTGTTTTATAATTGCTTCAAACTCGCTTTTTTTATAATCCGGCGTGCCTCTGTTCATATATGCATACACATTGAATGTTTCGTTTCCGTTATCGCTGCGGATTTCGCTTACACCCTGCCGTTTTTCGTAATCGAAAAAGTGCGAAAAAGGAAGTGCCTTATTTTCGTAAGGAAGCTGATATTTCATTATATCTTCAATCGAACGTCCTTCTTCTTCGGGATATTCAAGATACACATATAATGTTTGGCTGCTTTCCGAAACTTTTATAACCTGCGTTCCGTTGAGCAAAATTTTTATCATGGATGCCAGTTTCGATATTGAAAAATCGGGAAAATGTTCGAGTTCGTTCCTTCGCGGCAGCAGCATTATTTCATTGCTTTGGCGAATCGACGGAGATGTGGATGTTCCGCGGTATAGATTTTCTTTTCGCACTAAATCGCTTATTTTCTCCATTATATGCAGAATTTCCAAATTGTCTTTTCCGTTTATTTGAATATGCAGTCCGTAAGTTCTCGGCAGCGGAAGTGCAGACGGATCCCAGCCTGCTATATTGAATTCCCATTCGCTGTCATTTTGTATTGCGTCTTTCAAATCATCAAGCGCATCATCAAGATATTTGCTTGACGGCAGCACGGCAATAATGTTTGCCCAGTTTGTACCGCGAATATTGGTGTAGCGGCTTACCAGTCTTTCGCCGAGAGTATCGATTACTCTTTGTTCAATGCCCTGCATCGCATCGAGAAATTCTTCGACATCTTTTATCGTGTTGTTGCTGCAGCGTATCGAAATCCTGTTACTCTTCGGAGTTGCGATAATTTCACGTGTAATTTTCGGAGCAGCAAAAATCAACAGATAAAAAAGTACCGTACATGCGAAAACGATTGCTGCGACACAGCGTACTTTCGATTTTAGCAGAAATTTCAGGCATTTTTCATAAATGGTGATCAGGTACTGTACAAGACCGCGTGAAAATTTTGCCATGCCGACGGCTTCATGCGACGCAGGAACTTTTCGATAAAAGTAGTACGCCAATACAGGCGTTACGAAAAGTCCGGTAAAAAGCGAAGCTGTCAGTGCAAAAACAACCGTTCTGGCTATATCTCCGAGAATTGCGTTTGACAGCGGCGCGGTGAATGACAACGGAAAAAATACACATATACTTGTCAATGTGGAAGCAATCACGGAGCCGCGCACTTCATTTACCGCATCGAGAATCATGTGGATAAAATTTTTACCGATATGCTCCAAGCGGTGCCTGTGGATATTTTCCATTATAACAATGGACGAATCGATTACCATTCCTACGGCCAATGTCATTCCCGACAGTGAGATAAGATTTACCGTTACACCGAAAATGTACATCATCACAAAACTTATTATCATTATCATGGGAATGGAAATGACTATAATCAAAGTATTGCGCCATTCTCCCAAAAAAAGCAGAATTACAAAAACCGCAAGCAGCGCACCGAGCAAAGCCGACTGTACAACATTCATAATTGCGTTATTGATAAATTCGGACGGATCGATCAGCGGATAAAAAGTTATATGGTCCGGCAATTCTTTTTTTGCTTCTTCAAGAACCGCTTTGATGTCATCTGCCATTTGTTTGATGTTGCCGTCCTCTTTGGGTTCCGCGTATATAATGATTCCGCGCTCGCCGTTGATTGTATAAATACTGGAAGGAAGCCCGTAAAACACCGAGACGTCGGCGACATCTTTCAGCAGAACTTTTTTGTTGCCGATAACTTTTATGACAATATTTTCGATGTCGAAAACCGTATCTATTCCATTTTTAATGCGCAGATTATAAACACTGCCGTTTTCTCTGAATGTTCCGATTGAAATGTTCCTGTAGCCGCTTCTTATTGCCGATGCTACAGCCTCCGGAGTAAGACCGTAAGTCAGCATATCGGTTATCCGCAGATAAAGCTCTGCCTTCAGAATTTCGATATTTTCTATGGTAACTTCTTCCGCGTCTTTTACGTGCGAAAATCGTCCGCGCAGAACGGGTTCTATCAGATTGTACAGTTGCTTCTGCTCCATTACGGAAGAATAAACTGCGATTGTCATATATGAACCGCTGCTTCTGTATGAATAAACGGAAAAATTTTCGCACTCGTCGGGAAGACTCGGCAAAAGACCGTTTATTTCGTTTATAACATCATTTTTTGCTGTTTTAAAATCGGTGTTCCAGTCAAATTCCAATCTGTACTGCGTTTGTCCGGCTGAATATGTTGCTTCCATATTACTAAGGTTTTCAATTATGTTTAAGCGATCTTCAATCTTTTCGCTGAATTCGGAATGAAAATCTTCTGCCGTATAACTTGCATGGGGAAGGCGCACCATTATCGTAGGTTTTCGCATTACCGGATACATATTTACGGGCAATTTTGTGTATAGGTAAATTCCGGCAATCATAAGCGGCATAATAATCAACAAAAGAATTCTTCGTCGCCGTAAAAAAAGCTGCAGCATATTTCTTCTCCGGAATATTTTTATTTTACTATCATCGGTAACGGATAAAAATGCTTAATACACTTTACTTTTTCATTCGTAACATGCAGTTTATGACTGATTTTTCATGCGCTAAATGCAGTTTTTGAGAAAAAATATAAATAATATGAGATATTAGAGTATTTTATCTGTAGGTTAGAGAAAAATATTTGACAATTACTGTTCTTTGCCTTAAAAATCGGAATACCGAATGAAACGAGTGCATTCCATTTTGAAATTTATTTTTTAACATTATATAAAAGGAGAAATGCGCATGGAAAAAAAATTGATGCCCGAAGATGGTATTGCCGGAAAATTTATTTCTACTTGCAAAGATGAGAACGGAATTCTTAATGCAATAGAATTTCATAATCATGAAAATTTTAATTTCGCTTATGACATTGTCGATGTTTTGGGAAAAGAACAGCCGGACAGATTGGCGATGCTCCATTTGTCTAATGAGAAAGAGGAACGTCGGTTTACATTTAAAGATATAATGGAAGGTTCGTCGAAAGCGGCTAACATGTTTGTCAATTTGGGAATAAAGAAAGGCGACAGAGTAATGCTGGTGCTTAAACGTCATTACCAATTTTGGTATTCGATTATTGCGCTGCATAAAATCGGAGCAATCGCAATTCCTACAACGCATCTTCTTGTTCAGCATGATTTTGAATATCGGTTTAAGGCCGGAAATGTTACCGCAATTGTTGCTACGGGAGATAACGGAATCCCCGAAATTGTAGATGCGGCAGACAAGGGAACCGTAAAGATTAAAATTACAACGGGATCGGGCAGAGAGGGCTGGCACAATTTCAATGAAGAGCTTGAAAAATGTTCTGCCGAATTTCCGAAACCTGCCGACTATTCCTGCGGAAAAGACCCGATGCTGATGTTTTTCACTTCGGGAACTACTACATATCCGAAAATTACAGTACATAATTACTTGTATCCACTCGGACATTTTATTACTGCCAAATATTGGAACAGAGTCAATCGAGACGGAATACATTTGACGATTTCCGATACCGGCTGGGGAAAGGCTCTGTGGGGAAAACTGTACGGTCAATGGCTTTGCGAAGCTGCCATTTTTACGTTTGATTTTAACAGTTTCAGTGCAAAGGAAATCTTGCAGTTAATTGAGCAGTATCATATTACAACTTTCTGCGCACCGCCGACTGTTTATCGTGTAATGATTCGTTTGAATATGAAGAAGTACGATTTATCATCACTTGAATATGTTACGACTGCCGGTGAAGCAATGAATGCCGAAGTATCATGCAAATTTACCGAAGCTACGGGCTTGCCTGTTATGGAAGGATTCGGTCAAACGGAAACGACATTGATTATCGGAACTCTCGACGGAATGACGCAAAAGCCGGGTTCAATGGGTAAGCCGAATCCGCTTTATAAAGTTCAGCTGCATAATCAGGATGGAAGCGAAGTAAAACGCGGCGAAATCGGCGAGGTCGTAATCGATACATCTGCAATTCCGAACGGTCTTTTCTGCGGATATTATAATGATGAAGAACGCACAAACATGGTTTGGTACGACGGTTTTTATCACACTGGCGATACAGCTTATGAAGATAAAGACGGATATTTTTGGTACGTTGGGCGTGTAGACGATATGATAAAGTCTTCCGGATATAGGGTAAGTCCGTTGGAAATCGAAGATGAGATTATGAAACTGCCGTATGTTTTGGAATGCGCGGTAACTTCCGTTCCGAATCCTATACGCGGACAAGAAATTAAAGCTACTGTAGTATTGACGGAAGACAAACAACCGTCGGAAGAGTGCAAAGAAGAGATGTTCAGCTTCTTTAAGAAAAACATAGCGGATTACAAGCTGCCCAAAATCATCGATTTTGTTAAGGAATTGCCTAAGACAATATCCGGGAAAATCAGAAGAGCTGCGATAAAAGACGCGGACTGGAATGATAAAAAATAAAATAATTGCGATAAACACACTTCGTTTGGAAGTGTGTTTTTTTATATGTGCATCTTTGCGAAATATTTGCTATAAATGTTTGCATGATAAGTAAAGAACGTGAGAACAAAGTAAAATCACTGAGAATCTTTCAGATTGACCGCCTTATAAGAGATAATACATATCCGAATGTTTTACAGATGATGAAGCTGTTTGAAGTATCCCGCAGCACAATTATGCGAGATTTGGAATTTTTGCACGACAGATATGAGGCACCGCTTGAGTACGATAAAAGCAAAAAAGGATATTACTACACAGATCCGACTTTTTTCATAAAAAGTATGATGCTTACTGAGGGCGAACTTTTTACGATTACGGCTATTATTCCGCTGCTGGAACAATACAAAAATACGCCGCTTGAAAGCTCATTCAGAAATATTCTTAATAAAATAATGGAGCTGCTGCCGGATCAGGTTCAAGTTGATTCATTGCTTAACATCAGAGAATTTACCTTTATAAAAGATCCGCTTCCCACTATTAACGAAAAAACGTTTAACTTGGTTTTCGATTCTGTCAGACAAAAAAAGACGCTGGAGTTCGGCTATCGCTCCATCAGTAAAAAAGAGTACACAACCAGATTGTTCGATCCTTACAATGTTCTTTGCCAAAATGGCAACTGGTATGTAATCGGGTATTGTCATAAACATCGGCGGATAAATATTTACGCCTTTTCGAGAATGATTGATGCGGCAATTACCGAGAAATCGTTTTCGGTAATGAAAGATTTCGATGTAAAAAATCATATAGATCCGGAATTGGGGATCTGGAACAGTCAGGGCGCCGAAAAGGTGAAAGTAGAACTTTTGTTTTCATCTGCAATCAGCACGTACATTCTCGAAAGGACATGGCACGCAGACCAAGAATGCTGTCAAAATGATGACGGTTCCGTTTATTTGAGTTTTTGGTCAAACCAGATCAAAGAGATTTTATTCTGGGTACTGCATTTCGGTTCCGCAGTTAAAGTACTTAATCCTCCGGAATTGAGAGATCTTGCGGCAAAAGAAGTAAAGCTGATGTCCGAAATATACGCAGATAGTGATTGACAGCGACTTTTGTTTTCCTGTGAAAAATGCTTTTTTTATTGATTTTTCCATTATTTTTTTGTAATTAAGTTTATTCGATTCGGTACAAAATTATTTATTCAAGGAAATGCAATGCTTTTCAATTCGATTCCGTTTTTATTCTTTTTCCCTTTTGTGGTGCTGATTCACTTTATTGTGCCTAAAAATTGGCGTTGGGTGTGGCTTTTAGGAGTAAGTTATTATTTTTACATGTGTTGGAATCCGCTGTATGTTTTTATATTGCTTGGGTCTACGGTGATTACATATACAGGCGGATTGCTGATTGGCAAAGCAGAAAATGTATCGGCTAAAAAGACGATATTGGCGATTTGCTTGGCATTGAACGTCGGACTGCTTGTTTTTTTCAAATACGGCAATTTTATAGTCGATAATGTTGTTTCATTTTTGAATTTGTTGAATATAAGAATTGTAAGACCCGAATTCGATCTGCTTTTGCCGGTGGGAATTTCATTTTATACATTCAGAAGCATCAGCTATATAATGGATATATACCGCGGCGATGTGCAGGCGCAGAAGAGCTTCGGGCGCGTTGCATTATACGTTTCGTTCTTTTTGCAGCTTGCCGCAGGACCGATAGAACGCGCGAAAAATATGCTTGTGCAGATAGATAATCCGCAGCCTTTTGATTATGACCGTGTAAAAAACGGTTTGCTGCTTATGCTATGGGGATTATTTCAAAAACTTGTCATTGCCGACAGATGCGCAATGCTTGTAAATCACGTTTTTGCGAATTATGAGGCGTACCGAGGTTTTCAGATACTGACGGCGATTTTATTCTTTGCGGTACAAATTTACTGCGACTTTGCCGGATATTCGGATATGGCAATCGGAGCAAGCATGGTGCTCGGTTTTTTCCCGAAACAGAATTTCAATAAACCGTATTTTGCAGTGTCGGTTCAGGATTTTTGGCGACGCTGGCATATATCGCTTTCAAGTTGGTTCAGAGATTATTTATACATTCCGTTGGGCGGAAACAGAAAAGGTGCATTCAGAAAATATTTGAATGTATTAATCGTGTTTCTTGTCAGCGGATTGTGGCATGGAGCTGCTTGGAACTATATTATTTGGGGGGCACTTCACGGAGGGTATCAGATAATAGGCTCGCTGACGCTGCCGTTCAGAGAAAAAGCTCGCTCATTATTGAAAGTCAATACCGAAACGTTCTCGTTTCGTTTGTATCAGCAATTGGTAACTTTTTGTTTAGTCTGCATCGCATGGGTATTTTTCCGTGCATCGACAGCGAATGACGGCATACATATTTTATGGAATATGGTACGGGAATGGAACCCTTGGATATTTACGGATAATTCATTGTTTAATTTGGGGCTTGACGCAAAAAATTTCAGAGTGGCTGTTTTCGGCATTGCGGTTTTGTTTTTGGTTGATTTATTTCGAGCTGATGACAAACAGAAACTGCGCGGGCTGCTTTCACAGCAGGGAATAATTTTCCGCTGGTTTGTGTATTTTGCGGCATTGTTTTTCATTATTATTTTCGGGATTTACGGCCCGGCTTATGATGCAAGCAGTTTTATTTACACGGGATTTTAAGGAGAATAAAGTGACAAAACGCCGTATTTTATTGAAGATAGAAATCTTCGTTCTGATATTTGCTGTACTGCTTGGCAGCGTAACTTTTGTGATGA
>JAFLVQ010000041.1 GCA_022508205.1 Spirochaetales bacterium | reverse complement strand
CCCCCCCCCCCCCCCCCCCCCCCCCCCCCCCCCCCCCCCCCCCCCCCCCCCACACGACCATATAAGTATGATTGGATATGGGTCAAAGAAATTGCAACAAATTTCCTTAATGCGAAACGACAGCCTTTACGCAACACTGAAAACATAAGTGTCTTTTACTCGAAGCAATGCTTATATAACCCTCAATGGTCATATTCCACACCGTACAAATCCAAACATAAGAAAGGAAAATTATCTTCTCTTTATACTTTTAATGCAAAAACGGAACATGTAACCTGTTCCGACGGGCGACGTTTCCCCAAAACGACCTTATTTTTCGACACCGAAAAGCATACAAAGGACGGCTTACTTCATCCGACACAAAAACCGATAAAACTTCTGGAATATCTCATCCGTACATATACGAATCCCGGAGACACAGTTCTTGATTTTACCGCTGGCGTGAACAGTACCGGTATCGCTTGTCTGAGAACCGGCAGAAATTATATCGGAATCGAAAAAGACAGAACATTTTTTGAGATTTCAATCGACCGGTTTAAAAAGGAAATTGCTTATCTGTCAATAAGTTGTTAATAACTCAAAATTGGCTAATCTGCAAATTAAAGGGGTTTTAAAACTTTTCTTGTTAATAACTTGTTAATAAGTCGGCTTTTTTTTGTGTTTTTCACTACTGATTTTTACCGTTTACAAATGTAATTTATGTTATCTTTATGTAATCATGTTTAATTTTAGAAATATAGACACTTTATAAGTTATTAACAAGCTATTTATGGTATTCATATTAGCATATTATGTAAATATACAGCTTATAAAAGCCATTAAACAGCCTGAAAATCGATGTTTTTTCTTAAAATATTGGAAAAAATTACTGTCTTGTAAGTCTGTTTGTATGGCTATTTTATATGTTTTTTGTGCAAATACTTGTGTGCAATAATTTTTTCAAAATACATTCAGAAAAACATGCTCCTAACGGTAGTTTACTTTCTCATTGTCATGAAAGGGACAGACCCGTATCCCATTTCGGAATCAGGGTCTGGGTTATTTCTATACAGAAATCAAAATCCTTTCCCATACGAAAATTTTCGCAGGGAAAGGGGGAAAAGAAATACGATGATTAGTTCTTATCTGGAAGACACTGTTTTTGCCATGCTTCGGTACCACCTATTTTTGGGTATTCACTTTTACAAGAAGCACATATACCACATTGATTACCAGTAAACGCATGACCATTTGGACACGTTTTGTAAGAAGAAGTATAAGTTTGCGCCATTGCCATTCCCGTACATGCAAACAAAACCAACAAACAAACCGCGATTTTCCTTTTTATAAATTTCATGATACAACTCCTTTTGGTTCGTTAAGCGAACCGCTCTTTTATTTATTTTTAAGGACGCCGCGCAACGCACGGTTTTATGTCCTTTGTTTCAAACGGTGTTTTGTCTGCCTTACAGAACGCAGTCCGTTATAAGGCGTGTGTCTTTCCCATGCCGTTGCATGTACGGCAATCGATTCTGCCTGTTCCGCCGCAGCCGTAACATTCGCGTTCGCCCTTGCCTAAGCACGATTGACATTCGGTGCGTTCGCCTGTGTATGCGTTGAACGACTTGTAGCCGCGCCCGCCGCATGATTGACATATGAGTTTTCCCACGCCGCGCAAACTTCCGCTACACGTTTCGCACCGAACATTTCCTCTTCCGTTACATGTTGTGCACACTCGGTTTTCGTCTCTTTGAGGTTTTGAGTCGCGATATTCAGTCATTATCCAGCCTTTCCCGCCGCATTGTCCGCACATTCTCCGTCCGATTCCATTACATACAGAACATCTTCTAAGTTTTGAATGTCCATCCCTCGCTCTTTCTCTTAATTTTCCGCTGCCATTGCAAACGTTACATGTAATGTAACCGCTTGAAGCACACATGGCACAATTCTGGCGAGTAGTAATAGAAAAAAGAGGAAGCGACACAAATACCAACAAAATAAATAGAATTTTTTTATCCAAGTAAGCACTCCAATTATTATATTATGAGCTTATAGCGCATAACTATATTATTTTTAGCATGCTAATAGCAAATTGTCAATATTTTTATGGGCTGATAGCATATTTTTATGGAATTAAGAAAAATTTTTATAGACAACTTGAAGAAAATCAGAAGAGAAAAAAAATTCTCACAGATGAAAATTGCGGAACTCTGCGAAACATCGACAAGCTACATCGGAGAAATCGAAATAGGAAAAAAGTTTCCGTCAGTTGAGATGATTGAAAAATTAGCCACTGCCCTAAACATAAAAGCATACGAACTTTTCATGGAAAATTATTCGCAAACCGATGTTGCAACAATAAAAATAACCCCAATCACGACAATAGATAATGCCGCAAAAAATAACGATGATCTGTTTTCCTACTTAAACAGATCAGATGAAACAAACGAAATCTTATCACCGAAAGAACGAAGATTTGCCAAAGAAATCGCCAAAGAGCTTGCTAAAGAATTAATTAACAATAACAACTTAAAACCTTACAAATAAATTGGATGCAATTGCTATAATGAGTGCGGTGCCTTTTTAAAGTAATGGAAAAATTAATGTATTTAGTATAAAGGAGGTTATATGTTGACATTTATAGCTTTTTTAATACTGATTGCGATTTTGTGGGGAAGACAGGCAGCTATTGACATAATTGTATATTGTATATTGTCAATAATTTTTTTATCAATAGCTCTTTTTATACTGCTTTGGTTTTTATGGTTTAAATAGAAAAATTTGCTCCTATCGGTAATACATAGGGACAGACCTGTATCCCAACTTGGAATTAGGGCCTGTCCCTTTCCGATTAACAAAAAAAATTTGCTGCCGATGATAAATTGTCGGAGGCTGAAATGACATTTTACGGGTTTCAAAAGACTACACTAATAGATTATCCACATGAAATAGCGACAACGGTTTTTACAGGTGGTTGTAATTTCCATTGCCCTTTTTGTCATAATCCCGAATTAGTCAATGTTACTGATATTCCTCGATATAGCGGTAAAGAAATTATCGACCACATAACAAAACATAAAGGGAAAATAACAGCATTATGTATCACAGGCGGTGAACCGCTCCTATATAAAGAACGTCTGATTGATTTTATAGATGAAGTAAGAAGTATCGGAATAAAAGTAAAACTCGACACAAACGGAAGCCAGCCTTCATGGTTAAAAAAAGCTAATGTTGATTTTATTGCTATGGATATAAAAAGCTCTTACTCCAAATACAAACTATTCATTGACAATATCAATGATGAAGAATTGATTAATAACATTAAAGAATCTGTAAACTATATTCTGAATGGTGATATAGAATATGAGTTTAGAACAACCGTTGTTCCCGAACTTGTAACAAAAGATGACATTAGATACATTGCAGAACACATTATTCCGAATGCAAAAAGGTATTTTCTTAATCAATTCAGACCCGAGATAACGCTTGATAAACGCTTTATGAATGTAACTCCATATTCTAATAATGAATTACAAGAAATGTCTACTATATGTGCTGGTAATGGAATTGATTGTTATATTCGTTAGTTTATAGCACCGATAGGTACACACTTTGTTACTTATGCTTGGTTTTATAACGTTTCTGAATCTGTGATAAATACCTTATAGACTTTACTAAAATCACAGCGTAATAAATAAAATAAAAAGCTACCAAAACTATTGCCGGAATCATTGCCGCAAGAAAAGTCTGTAAAGCATCGCCTGTCGGAGGAACAATCAAATTAAAATGATTTGCCGTGATAAGAATATAATATGGCACCGAAAATGAGAAAATGATCAACACAGAAAAAGTTCTCCATGTCCGCGACAACTGCATTGCACCAAAATACCGCATTCCGACTTGCATCAATCTCGATGCAAAATGAAGCATTATCGACATCAGCACCGGAAGATAAGAATGTATAACCTGCATAACAGGATTTTTATACATAAAAAAATCAAGAATATTCAAAACCAGTATTGAAAAACTTACAATCATTGAAATCATAGAATACTGAAACGGAAAGACAAAAAAAACGATAAGAGTCGCTATAAAAATCAATACGGAACCAACAATTTCCAAACCGCAGAACAATTGAAACGGATGATTAACCGATACAAACGATGAAATAATATTAGGACGTATCAGCCAAAAAAATGTTCCTATAAGTATAAGCTGCAATGTGCGCAGTAAATCTTTTGTTTGTTCTTTATCCATAAAACCCTTCCGATACACAATTTTTCGGTAGTGCATGATAAACATTTTCCCTGCAAATGTAAAGGTTTCGGACTGGCGGATTGGTTTAAAAATATCCGTTTGGCAAAACCACC
Organism: Spirochaetales bacterium; assembly: GCA_022508205.1. Taxonomy (GTDB): domain Bacteria; phylum Spirochaetota; class GWE2-31-10; order GWE2-31-10; family GWE2-31-10; genus RGIG8597. The sequence continues at coordinate 13,554 of JAFLVQ010000041.1, read as the reverse complement.
TGTTTTTGACGAATATTTTTGTTTAAATCCTTCTTATTTTAATGTATGTATTGACAAAATATTTATCAGCTAAAAGGAAACAGTATGGATTTTACATTAGAACGAGATCGGGATATTTGCTCTGCATACGTAGACAGTTCTTTACACTTGGGAATTGCCCAGTCACAGCTGCTGATTCAAGACGGAATCACCGAGTGTTTTCAAGAATTAGGTTGTGACGGAATCGTTTATCGAGAGAAATTCAATGCATTCTGGGTTTTTACAAGGATAAAAATAAAGTTTATCAAACGTCCGCTGTGGCAGGATATTGTAAAAATAAAAACATTTCCAATCAATAATGCCGGCGTAAGAACGTGTGTTAATACAGAAATTGCGGATTTACACGGAAATAAACTTATACTGGCAAATCAAGAAGCATGTGTTTTGCATTTAGATACGCGCCGTCCAATGCGCCTTACGAATCTCCCGTTTCCACGGGATAATTTCCCCGAACCGGTTTTTAATACACCGTTTAAAAAGTTCGATATTTCGGATGCCATTGAAATTTACGAACAGCGCATTCATTCACAGCACATAGATATGTCGAAACATACAAACAATGTCGAATATACAAAATTTGCATTGAATGTTTTTTCCGATGATTTTCTGCAAACTAACGAGGTTAAAGAAGTGGAACTTCATTACATGGGTGAAAGCCGCGAAGGAGAACTACTTAAAATCTTTCATAAGCAGGCCGATGAATCCGCTCATTTCTGTCAAATTCGCTGCAATGAACGCCCCGTTTTTGAAATGAGTATTTTACTTTAATAAAATACGGTTTTATTCTAATAAAATACGGTTTTACTTTAGTAAAACACAAACAGTTCACTGTCAATTTCGGGATTTATGAAACGGGTCGAAATAATCTCGCAGAAATTCACCTATAAAATTGAATACAAGCGTAGTTACCAGTAAATAAATTCCCGGAATTATAATCCATGTATATTTTATAATATTGCTTACCGTCGTTGCATCACGGGAAATAAGAGATCCCCAGCTTACCGCCGGATCGACAATTCCCAAGCCGAGGTACGAAAGAGTTGTCTCACCAAGTATATAACCGGGAATTCCGAGTGTTATACTGATAATCAGTATCGAAGAAAGCTGCGGAATTATATGCTTAAGCAGTATGACAATAGCAGGAACACCTTCCGCCTGTGCGTTTACTACAAAATCTTCACGCTTCATACTGTGAACCATTCCGCGAATCAAACGCGCGCTGCCCGGCCAGCTTACAAACGCCAAAATTACGGTAATAATCATATATGACTGCCCGGAATCCATTGTCCTGCTCATCAGCGAGCGAATAAACAGAATCAAATAAAGTCCCGGAATCAATATAAAAAATTCAGATACCCGCATAATAATCCAGTCAATCGCTCCGCCGTAGTAGCCGCTTATTCCGCCTAAAATAACGGCAATAGACAACGAAATAAATATTGCGATTATGCCGATAGTAAGCGAAATACGCGAACCGTAAACAATACGACTGAAAATATCGCGCCCCAAGCTATCAGCTCCGAACAGAAATACCGGATACGTCTGTATTTTACCGTTCTGCAGTTCCACATCGCTATACGGAATATCAGTTCCAAACAAATGAATATCGGTTTTGAATATTCCCAATAATCGATACTCTTCACCTTTCGCAAATAATTTTACTTTGTAATGCTCACCTCTGATTCTTGCATAGCGATAAGTCACTTCATCAAGCAAAACGCGTTTTTGAACCTGCGGGCAAAATCCGTTTTCCACCGAACTCCAAACAAGCGACGGAGGACAATACGAAAGCGACGGGAAAACAGTATCGGGACGGTATGGTGCAATAAATTCCGCAAAAATCATCTGCAGATACAGAAAAATAAGTATGCCGATTGAAAAAAGTGCCACAGGTCTGTTTTTCAGTAATGTCCAAAAATGTTTCATAATCAAAATCCTTGTTTCGGTTCTTCAAAATCTTCACTTTGATGAATATCTGATTCGCGGGTCTACAATCGCAAGCAAAATATCCGAAATCAGCATTCCCGCCAGTACAAGAAAACTGATAAACATAATATTGGTCAAAACCAAGTTAATATCTTCCTGCAAAACTGCTTCATACATAAGTTTTCCTATTCCCGGATAGCTGAAAACAATTTCCAAAATCAACGAACCGGAAAACAAATCTGCCAATAGATTGCTGCTTGATGTAATATACGGATTCAATGTATTGCGAAAAGCATGATTGAAAAATATTCGGCGTTCACTGATTCCGCGCGACCGAAGAGCAGTAATATACGGCATGTTCAGCTGGTCAAGCATCGTAGCACGTATCATTCGCACCGTGCCGCCTATTCCGGCAAGAAACGATGCCAGCAGCGGCAGACAAATATGATACAAATAACTGAAAGTAAACCTCACCGGAGCTTCATTGTACGGAAAATCCGGATATGCCATAATAGGAAAAAGTCCTGTAGATGCCGCGAAAAGCTGCAAAAGTATCAGCAGCAAAATCGATGGAAAAGCATGAAGAAACATCAAAATTCCGCCGGAAACATAGTCAAACTTAGTCCCTGCTTTTGATGAAAAATAAATTCCTACGGCAAATGATATTACCGTAATAAAAATCAAAGATATTATATTTAAAATAAGCGAATTAATGAGCCTGTCTTTTACCAAAAAAAGAATCGGAGCGCGTGATATGAGCGAACGCCCCAAGTCATGCTTTACGATTACTTGATGAAGCCAGTTGAAGTACTGCACATAAAACGGTTTATCAAGTCCCAAACGTGCTTTTGCCGCCGCAATCTCCTGTTCGTCAAAAAAGTTCATATCTTTGCCGGAATGCGTCCCCGCGCCGCTGGAAGAATTAAGCAGTTCCTGCTTAACATAACTGTCTATTATATCACCGGGAGTCAATGCCATTAATCCGAACACAGCAAAACCGAGAACGAACAAAGTTACAAGCATCGACAATGTACGCGTCGTAATAAAAACCGTAAGAGGGTGTTTTTTTCTAAATTGCAAAAAAAAATCTGCTGCCTTCATTATACTATTCCTTTATTCGATTTTCGGTGATTCCAATTTACAATTTAGAAAAAACAGTTACTGCCTGTCCTTTTCCGCAACTGAAACTACACTGACAATTTTGGAAGACAAGAAACCGAAACCGACCAATTGCTTATATAACGTTCCGAAAATAATTTTGAATACAGCGATAATCGGAATTGCAAAAACCATTCCGATAAAACCGAACAATTTTCCGCCGGCTATAATCCCGATAAATACGACTATTCCCGGCAGCTCCACAGATTGGCTCAAAATCAGTGGCTTTATCACCTGATCCAGCACCTGAACGATAACTATAATCAGCACGATGTTAAGTATGTTAGGTGAAATCCCGAAAAGCGAAACATTATCAATGGGAAACAGCCGGCAGGCATACATAATGATTCCCAAAATGCCGCCCATAAAAGGCCCGATATAAGGAATCGCATTCAACAGCCCGACAACGAGCCCGCCGATAAACGCAACTCCAAAAGCCACGCCGCAAATATACCAGCCGATGAAAGTCAACACCCCAATTACAAGACTTTCGACAAGCGTTCCGCGAATATAATTTCCGAACATTCGGTCTACCTCACGCCACGTGATCACAACCATTTCAAAATATTTATTCGGTATTTTGCTTAAAAAAAAGCGCTCGAAATCACGACCTTTCCACAACAGAAAAAAGAGCAAAACAGATGAGATAAATATCAATGTCGCAACATTCGATACTCCCGAAATAACTTTGCCTATTCCGGCAGTTATACCGGTAAATTTAAAATCGCCCAAAAACGTTGCCGACAGCGAATTAAAATCGATTTTGGATACAATATCTTTTCCGTCGATTCCGAATCTTTCGGTCAAAAAAGAACTCGTAACATTTTTTGCCTGATCCAAACCGTGCATAATTTTCGTTTGAATCTCGACAAAATATTCCTTAGACGGAATCATCATCTTAATTATAAAAAACAAGCTGATTCCAATCACAAGAATGATTATAAAAACAAGCAGTACCGACAAAATTCTCGGAATTTGTTTGCGCTCGAAAAAACCGACAACCGGATTTGCGAGGTAACTTACAATCATCGCAATAAGCGCTGCATTCAGCAGCGGCAAAAAGGAATATATACACAGCAGTATTATTCCCAAAAATATAATCGCAATTGAAAGTTTCGCATAATTAATTTCGACAAAAAATCTGCGTTTGGAACTCACATCCGAATTTTTCGGAGATTTCTCCATAAGCCCGTCTCCTTACTTGTAAATAATATCTTGTGCCATAATTTCTTCCGCACTTTTTGTTTTCGGCTGCAAATTGTTTATATAACTTGCCAATTTTTCGTTTTGTATTTTTGCAGTCAGTAATTCCTGATTTGTTTCTTTCAGCTTTAAATCCTGCATATATACAAAATTTTTAAGAACTTTAAAGCCGATTTTCTGTTCTTTATCAAAAAATTCAAATAAATCATGACGAAATAAAACAAGAAGTGTCGCCGGTTCGATGCATACCGCATCCGTAACACGTATCGGATCGTCATCGGCAATAGATACTTCGCCGAATACATCGCCTTCGACGGCTTGTGCATAAACCTGCGTATAATTTTCAAAAGATTTGGAATCATGCCACTTGAAATGTTCCGATTTTTTCTTATCCGAACTGCTTTTCTGAATCGAAATTTTTCCGGTTTTTACGATAAACAATGCCGAACTTGGATTTCCTTCATGGAACAAGTATTCGTTTTTCTTAAAATCCCGCACATTGCATAACTGGAGTATCTTTTTGAACTCTCGATCCGTAAGTCCTTTGAATAATTCTATTGTTTTCAAAAATTTCAAATTTTCTTCTTTAACCGGATCACGCTTATATACTTTTTTTATGATATACATCGGAAGTCGCAAATAAATTTTCTCTTTACTTTCTTCATCCGTCGAAAACGATCGTTCTTCCATATTATCTATATTTTGCGTCTTGGTTCTGCCTTTTAACATATTTTCTCCTGATTATGCTTGATTTTAGAAAGCTGAGTATAATAACTTTTACAGTAAACGACCAGTCACATTTAGTATTTTTTATAATTTTTGCCGATTTTTAGCCTGCTCTAAGGAATAAATACAACCGCAGTACGGCTGCCGATATAAATTATATTGATGCGATAATTCTATCGAATGCAAATAGCCGCCGCGCTTTTTAAAATCGGCCGGTAAAAATGCAACACCCACTTCATTTTCCGTTTTCTTTCCAAGCTCATGCAGCACAGCGGCGTTTTTATACGGGCTTACCGAAAGTGTAGTCCCGAAAAAATCAGCCTTGCTTTCCAACGCCTTTTGCGCTGTTTCACGTAACCGCAGCTCATAACAACGATGGCACCGCTTGCCGCCTTCCGGAAGATTCTCCAAACCGCGCGCCATTTCAAAAAAAATTTCGGGATCATATTTTCCCGGTAGCAAAGTTACTTTACCGGGCAAAGGAAGCTGTGCAAGCAGGCGTTTTTGTTCGGCAAGACGTTTGTCGTACTCTGCGGCATCGGTGATATTCGGGTTGTAAAAGAAAACGGTAATATCAAAATAAGGCGAAAGATAAGTAAGACAATGGCTGGAACACGGAGCACAGCAGCAATGCAAAAACAACTTTGGCGGCTGTCTTTCTGCGATTTCCGTAATAATATCATCCAATTCTTTTTGATAATCAGGTTTCTTCACTATTGTTCACACTCTGGTTTTTCAAATATGTTTCTTCAAATTCACTGACTGACATCGGGCAGGCAAAATAATATCCTTGAATCGTATCACTATCGGTTTTGGCAAGAAAATCAGTCTGCTTTTCAGCTTCAGCATCTTCCGAAACATTTTCTATATGAAGACTTTTTGATAATTCGATAACTTTGGAAATAACTTTACTGCCGCGCTCCTGAGTTTCGCTTTCCGCAAACGTTTTATCGAGTTTCAAAGTATCAGCTGCCGTATCTTTAAGCATATTAAATGAATTGCAGTCGCTCCCGAAATCATCAATGGAAATTGAAAATCTATTTTTACGCAGTTTCTGTTCAAAATCCGCAAGAAAAACCGTTTTTTCACATATTATGCTTTCCGTAAGTTCAAATTCCACTAAATGAATCGGAATTTTGTACCTGTCTGCTATATCGGAAATTTTGGAAATTGTTTCTTTATGCTGTAAATCCCGATGCGAAAAATTCACCGAAATCGGCACAACCGGATAATTTTCGTCTATCCACATGCGCACAGTTTGGCACACGTGCTCAAATATACAAAAATCCGTCTCCGCAGCAAAACCGCTCCTTTCAAAAAGCGGAACAAAACCTGCATCCGGATTAGTACCACGCATCAAAACTTCCGCACCGATGATACTTTTTGTTTTCAGCGAATATTTAGGGCGCAAATAAAAAGTAAAATCTTGATGACTCGGCGCAGTCTGCATGTCACTTTCAATTGTTTTCCCATGCGAAATTGTATCTGCCATACTTTCCTGATAGAACGAATAAAAAATCGACAGCGGCATATTCTTTATAGACTGCCGCGCCACTACTGCTTTATTGATAAGCTGATTTATACAGGAAACAAAATTCTTACTTTGAGATTTCTCATTGACAATAACATTGATTGTTTCCTTATCTATTCTGCATATTCCCATTCGCACCATAATATCGCAGTGATAATCGGGCTTATTTTTATAAGCGACAATATCGTCTCTGATTTCTTTTAAACGTAAAAGAAGCTCTGCTTCATTTTGATAATGCATTAAGATTACAAAATAATCTCCGTTCAATCTCGAAAAAATTTCATTATCATGCAAAGCATGTTTAAGCGTATTGCTTATGTAGCTTAACAAATGATTTCCGGCTTTATATCCGTGATGTTCATTGAAATTTTTAAATTTATCTATATCAAAGGTTATCAGTGCATAATGCGCATCTTTGTCTTTTGCAAGCAAATTATGAAAATCCTGTGTAAAACCGGAAAAATTTCGGTGCCCCGTAACTGTGTCATGGTACGCAAGCAGCCTCAAATCTTCTTTTTCCGAATGATTCGACATAATCAGCAAAATCAGCAGCACTATGGCAAAAATTCCAATCGCAAATAAAATTTTCTGTTCGATTCTCGGCAGATTCGCACCGTCGCGAGTTACCGCATTATCATTAATTATCAATCCGATAAAACATTGTGTATCCCGCAGCAGTCGGTAAACACAGTGAAATTTCTTCTTCTTAAAGAATAGTGCAACTTCTCCGTCGTTGTATGCGGTGATATTTGCATTCAATTCTTCAAAAGCTTTTTTGTTACGTGCAGTGCCGCGAATAAGCATTTCTTCAATTTTTGAAACAGAGCCGTACTCTCTCTCGATTTCCGACGGAATCATTACATTGTTTTTATCCAGTATAAAAAATACATTTATCTCTTCATTACGTGAGGGAAGTAATTCTTGATAGTACAAATCTATCGAACTTACAAAAAACGCAACGCCTTTAAGCAGTCCATTCGGATAGTAACACGGCGAACTGTAGAGAAATACCGATACATTTTTCAAGTCATCGGCTACATATTCCGAATTACCGGGAAGCCGCGCCATAAAAACACTGTTTCCGCTTTTCATAAGTTTGGAAAAAAGAACGCGCTGATTTTCATGTATCTCAAAGTCACCGATGCAATCCTTATAAACAAAGCAGCCTTTTTCCGTAGGTCGGATGAACCCGGACAATAAAAAACCGCCGCTGTATTTGTCGTCTTTCATTTTGCGCACGGCATCTTCCGGAGAAATTCCGTAGTTGTCCAATTCGTCCAAATATTCCGCAAAATTTTTCGTTCGGCGCAAATCATTTTTTATTTGCAAATAAAACAAATCCGAATAATACTGAGTCGTTTTATTTATAAAATTCTTCGTTTCCTTGCTTAATGCTCCTTTCATCAAAATTCCAAAAGAGAGCAAAAATAAGGTAATACTCGCAAAAATAAGCGAGATAATCGTAAACTGTCTTATTTTCTTTGCAGTCAATTCATTCTCCATTCCGACAATATGCTACTTGCTACCGATTGATTTTCTTCTATTCGATAAATGGTTACAACAGCTAAGATAAGAACCACAATTTCATCATTCAACCTCGATTATAATCAGCGTTTCATCATCCTTACGCACCGAGCCTTTTGTAAAATGTTTAAACTGTGCTACGCTTCGTTCCAAAAGCAAATCGACTTTTCTGCCATTAATTCCTGTCAATTCGGGATTTGTTTCAATTTCTCGGTTGGATACCTGCAAAAATTTTATCAACCCGCTTTCTTCCAAAAAAGCCCCGGCAGACGAACGCGCCTCGGTGATTCCGTCACTGTACAGCACGATGCAGTCTCCGGGCAGCAGCTGAATTTGCTCGGCGTTCAAGTTCATAGACATCTGACCAGAAATTCCGATTATAAAACCGGATAAATCAAACGTTTCTACTTTACTGTCTTTATGAACGATAATGGGCGTTGGGTGTCCCGCACTTGAGTATTTCAGAATACGAGTTTTGGGGTTGTAAATCAGATAGTACGCAGTAAAATACGAAGAATATTGCTCCATCATATTGTCAAACGTAGTATTGAGAAAACGCATTACATCTTCCGGTTCTGCAAAACGTGCTGCGGCATCTCCAAGCAGTCCCTTTATTTTCATTGTAACCATCGCGGCCGAAACGCCATGTCCGACAACATCTGCAATAAAAAATCCGTAACTGCCATTTGGAAGTTCCATGAAATCATAAAAATCACCGCTTACTTTTTCCAGTGGATTATCATACACCGCAATACGACAATAAGGCAACTCCCGCTTTTTCGGATACATTTCTTTTTGAGCCAATTCGACAGAATGAAGCTCCATATTCATCAAATTATTTTCCTTCTTTAATTCCGCAGCAAAAGATTCCTCCGAACTAATCATTTTATTAAATGTTTTTCCTGCAAATGCAAATTTGTCATTGCCTTTCATTTTCGTGCGTGCAAAAAAAATAGTATCCGCCGCTTTCTTGAAGCTCATCGACGGGCTAACGGTACTGCACATCAACAAATAAATAAAAGTCGCAAGAACAACAGCTGCCTGACAATAAAAAAATATCATGCGATTGTCTGCAAAAAATAAATGATAACATTTCGGAGGTGCCGCGTGCAAAAAAGAAAATAGCCGCAAATACGCATACTGCGTGGAATTCAAAAAAGTTCTTTCGACAATGGGTGTAATCGGAATGTGAACTTCGGCAGCTGTATTATTTACCTGATATTGACTGTTTTCAGCAATTAAGTCCATCTGAAAAATCATCGCAACAAAAACAGAAATATTGATCAGACAAAGCACCAAACAAACAGTGCCGAATTTCACCGTACTTTTTCGCATACATCCTTCTTTAAGAAATCGGAATAAGTGTATTTCATTGTTTTATGTACTGAATATAAATCAGCACAGAATATATTTTTTTTAATGATACCGCAAATAGTTTTTAATATTCCGCTTGCGAGTCAAAAAAAATAGCATGAAATGGTTTCGGTACAATTTACTTTTTCTGATGAATGCTATATATATAACGGTTTTTTTATCGGTTTAAAATTTCCCGATTTTAATTAGGATTTTTTTATGACGCATCAGTTCGGTATTCAAAAAAAAGGTTCTCGAAAACTTAATGTTATTTACATTATATTTTTTGCGGGTGCAATTTCATTCTGCATGCTTGCCGTCGCATCAACCAAATTTCTTATGTTTATTCCAGCGTTTCTGCTGTTTTTTTTCGCAGTGCGGATATTTACTTCACGCAAACGCATTTTAGGTCAAAAAATCGAAATCGACGACAACAGCATAACTTATTGCCTGTCTACGGGAGAATGTACCACGCTGATTTTCTCCGAAATAACAGCAGCAGGTTTCTACGCAAAAAATCCTTCAAAGCTCAGATACAACGAAGGAATGTATCTGTACAGCAACAGTGCCGACCGCTATTGTTTCATCGGTGCCGATTTCGATAAAAACGACGAATTGTACAATATGCTGAAAGAAAAATGCGACGCTGCCGGCGTGGAATGGCACAATTTGGATTACTGCGGAAAATACGGTTTGGTAAAAAAAATCTGGGAATTACTGAACATAAAAGATGGTGAAGATGACAATCCGCAATCCGAAAATTTACAGGAAACAAGCGCAGAATAATCTGAAATTCTGTGTAAATTTTATAATTTTCCCATATAGAGAGGAGTTGGGGTATGCACAATTTTATTTTTAGCCGCGGACCTATAAAACTGTATCCTTTGCCAGGAACAGAAGAATATGTAGCAAAAGTTGCTCATTGGCTTGCCGGCAATTTACTGAAAGAAGCTGAAAAACAAAAAGCGGATTTAGCCGAAATCCTTTATCTCGATGAAGACGAAGCGGCTGAATTGGATAAGCATGTAGATAATGAAGAGGAAACTCTGGAGTTTATTATTGATATATTAACCGGACATTTCGATTACTTTACACACAGAAACGGAGCAATAGAAATATCGCTTAAAGACAGTTCAAGAAAAAAGGATGTTTTTATTTTCCATACTTTCAGTCCGGCAAATGTGGTTGATTACAATAAAAAAGAAGTTACCTTGTCTCTTTCCGACCAAGAAATTCTGCTTTACAATACTCTCGATGCTTTTCTCGAAGCAAAATGTGATTCCATAAGAATTTTTGAATTGAATTTGGGACAAGCCAGAAGCGACAGACCGAAAGGACGTGGGAGCTGCAATCTCAGAACATTCTTCCGCAACATTACTGCAAACGGTGCCGACCACATCATGATGTATCAAATCCATTCCAAAAAGTCTTTAATCGGAATCGATAACCGTCTGACAGCCTATGATAATCTGCGCGGAGAAGCGTTGTTGAAAAAATTCATACTGCGCGAATACGTGAAATCACTGGATTGTTATTACAATGTCGTAAAACGAGACTGGCTTTTCAGTTCCGTTGATGCAGGGGGAAAAGAATTTGCGGCTTCATTTGCAAAATCTTTCGATGTTCCGCTGCTGGTTGTGGATAAACGACGAAATTCTCTTACAAACAATATCGAAGAAGTAACTATCCTCAAACCGGATTCACTTTCAATCAAGGACAAAGTTGTGTTTATCGCCGATGATATGATTGATTCCGGCGGCAGTATCGTTGATGTCTGCAAGAAATACAAAGAATTGGGAGCAAAAGAAGTATATGTCGCGGTTGTTTACGGGTTATTTTCGCCGCCTGCGGAAGAACGCCTGCAAAAACTCGTAGCAGACGGCATATTAAACAGAGTAATCATTACGGATTTGGTAACTCCAAGCGAAGAATTCTTAAAAAATAATCCTTATATCCAAATTGCGGATACGACTTACACAACCGCGCGTGTAGTGCAAAAGACAAGTCAGGGACAATCTCTCGGAAAATATTTCATGGCATTAAATGCCGAAAAATATTTAAAAGAAAAACTCAGCGGAAATGACTGACTTTTAAAACTGTCCGAAAATACTGTTTTTCGGACAGTCTCGATACACGCAGGGAAGCAATTTTTTTTAAAAAAAGCGGAGAAAAATGAAACGGTCAATATGTTTATCTATTATTGCAATATTGTTTTTTTTATGCTGCTGCAAAGCGCGCCATACTGAAAATACAATTGTACTTGATAAAAACACATTTACGCCGGCTTCATCCTCCTTTTCCACAGTAAAAAACAACCTAATCGGAATAGTTACGGTAAATCGTCTGCGTCTGCGCTCGTCGAATGATGTTTACGCAAAAACAATACGCTACTTGGATCAAGGCGAAATGCTGAACATCATAGCCAAAGATGAAAAACGTATCAGAATAAATAATATGGAAGATCATTGGTACCAAGTAGATTTCAACGGAACCAAAGGCTGGATTTTCGGTTACTATTTGGAAATATACAGCGACTATCTGCAGGCGCAAGAAGCCTCCAATCGTTACAAAGGCAGCCGCAGTGCTTTAGACAATGACAAAAGCGATAATCCGATTGCCGTTCGTACAGGATTTGAATTCGGAGAACGTTTCATAAACAACAATCTGCTTTTTTTGTCCGACGGGCAGCTGCTGGAAGTGACGGATTTTGTCAATGGAAAAGCCGAAACTGTCCTGCTGAGTGCACCTGTGGAAAGCTACATTGTCGATACGGAAAGCAACGGCGAACTTTTGTATTACATCGGGAAACAATCACGCACAAAAGCTTTATATCGGTATGATTTCAGAACAAAATCGGAAACACTGCTGCTTAAAGATGTGGAAAAAATGACTTTTGATTTTCACAGCGGATACGGAGTTGTTGCGGGAGAATCAAATAATATCGACAGAAAAAATGCGAATCAATGGAAACTGCGAAAAATCAATCTGCAAACAGAAAAAGTTACGGAATTCGCAGCAATCGAAAAAGTAAATAAAGAAAATATTATCATCGAACCGCTGTACAATTCGCTTCTGCGTGAAAGAGGACGGCAAATCTATTTAGAGCTGGATTATCCGCACGGAGTTGTATATTTTCGACCGCCAGAAGAAGATAAGGTTTACCTGATTTCTTTGGAAGACGGCAATTTCATACGAACAATGTTTATTCCCGAAGATTATTTCGTAATAGACGCAAATCGGAGCCTGAGTATCGAACATTCATTCGATGACAACGGAGTTATAAAATATTCATTGCAGCTGAAGGACAATATATCGGGATACACAAAAGAAATCATAAAAACATCCGAGAATCCGATCAATTTTGTTCTGCATAAATACAAAGACCTTATGGCCGTTACAATGCTCCAAATGAAGCAGGAAATACCGCAGGACAAATGTTATCCTTCGTTTATTTATATTATGTCATTGTCAAATTATTCCATTATTCCAGTTTCTACATCCGGCAATTCATATCAACCGCAGTGGAGACGCTGAAAATTTAAAATCGGAGCCGAATTTGAATATTCAAGAACTTTTTAGAATAGGCGGCTGGGCAATGTGGCCGCTTTTATTTTTTTCCGTAGCAACTGCAACTGTCATTCTGGAACGAATAGTTTTTTTTATACGGACAGATTGGCGAATCGACACTTCCAAAAAAGGCAAAAAACGTTGTCCGGCCGCAGATGTTTTTCTTGCGGGGAAGAACTGTCTGCCGGAAAAAAGAACTGCCGCAATGGAAGCCGAAGCCGCCCATCAGCTGAAACAGCTGGAACAAGGATTTTCCCATTTATCGATAATCGCTTCATTGTCACCGATTGTAGGCTTTTTAGGTACCGTTTCCGGTATGATAAGCGCGTTTGCAGCAATTGCCGAAACGGCCGATGTCAATGTAGAACTCGTCGCCAGAGGAATTTTTGAAGCATTAATCACTACTGCTTTCGGGCTGATTGTGTCATTGGCTGCGTCAGTAGGTTTGTACATTTTGCGTCTGCGTACAGAACACTGGGCAGCAAACATGGAATATTTCGGGTCGAAATCGGAAATTTTGCAGGAGA
>JAFLVQ010000040.1:9540-17941 GCA_022508205.1 Spirochaetales bacterium | reverse complement strand
GATTCCACATGGATAGCACCCGCAGTCCTGTTGGTGTTGTTTTTCTCATTGCCATTAAGGTTCTTTTGTTATATTAGGATGCTTACGCGTAGGAATTTTTGAAAGATTCACAATATCAAAATGCTGCTCCAAAAAAGCCTCGCACTTGTCTTTGGCTTCCGAAGTATCATAAAAAATATGAAATGCATATAAATCCTTATATTCTGGATAAATACCGTAACCGGCAAAACCTCCGCCCAAACCATTGCTTCTGTCATGCATAACAGAAATCGACTTTATAATATTTCTCCCTGTAATCTTTTTGCCATCTCTTGCAAAAATACCGGAAATGGCACATCCCGAAGGAATCCTGACCTGACCCTCTCTTAGCATAATTCTACCCCCTACTTCACTTTAAAATTCCACATTTTAAAAGTTAAAGAAAAAAAACATTAAGAAAAAACAACTCTTTTTATGGCAAGATGCAGCAAAAGAGCAAAAAAAAGCGCCCATCAGAAAACGCCATTGTTTTCTGATGAACGCCTTTGTTCATCTTGATGAGCGACTATAATTCAATAAGATATTCCTTGTCAATACTTTTTTGAGTTTTTATTTAATCTCTATCTTATAAAGTTGTTAAATTTTCATCAAGAACTCGATAATACTTATAATCTTCCGGTCTCTTTACAATTCCAGCTTTAACCGAATCATCTTTTATATAATTAAAAACCTTAATCAAAGCACGAATAGTTTCAATAATCCTACTGAAAAAACGGTCTTCCCATGCAGTTCCCTTTTTACCTATCCGTCTGTTCAGCCATTGGGTAAAACGCTGCTTAATGTATTTCATCACATCAGAAAGGTTTGTATCACCAATTGTTTTTATTTCAATATGAAAATGAGTATCCATCACACACAAGTTTTTTATGGTAATATGAAACTTCTCCACCGCACTGTAAATTATTTCCAATAACATATTTTTCACGCCTTCATCGATATATTCAAGAATTCCATGATGAAAATTACTGCTGACGTAATACATTCCGCCTTTCTTTAATTGCCTCAATCGTCTCATAAATTATTACCTAAATTATTTAATCTATTTTTTTTCTATTTACTGCACGATTAAGAGTTTTTTTACATTTTCTACTGTTATATTTTGATTCTTTGTCTGCTAATAAAAGGGAATTAGAGTCAGACCTTAAAACCTAAATGTTTCTAAATTTCTAAGTTGCATGGAAACAAAAATATATGGTTTGGGGTCAGACCTGCAAAAAATCTTTCAGATAAAAAAATATTGAAAAAAATATATTGACACTCAAATATTATTCTGATAGAACAGCGTCATCAGCAAAGGGGCTGTAGACTAAAATTTTTTGGTCTATGGCTCCTTTTTTATTTTTACCCAGAAGGTAAATAGTGATTTATAAGCAGGAGGCAAAAATGGACGTATCAACAATTTTTGGAAGCATGGTTTTTAATGAAACCGTAATGCAAGAAAGACTTCCCAAAGAAATCTTCAAATCTCTAAAGAAAACAATGGAAGAAGGTTCCGCTCTTGACCTGACGGTTGCAAACTCTGTTGCAAATGCAATGAAAAATTGGGCAATCGAAAAAGGCGCAACTCATTTTACACACTGGTTTCAACCTATGACAGGAATCACTGCTGAAAAACATGACAGCTTTATATCTCCTATACCAGGCGGAAAAGTTATAATGGAATTTTCCGGAAAAGAACTTATCAAAGGTGAACCGGACGGTTCCAGCTTTCCTTCAGGAGGTCTGCGTGCAACTTGCGAAGCCCGCGGATATACTGCATGGGATCCAACTTCATACGCCTTTATAAAGGAAGGTTCTCTGTGTATTCCTACAGCATTCTGTTCATACAGCGGAGAGGCTCTCGATAAAAAAACTCCGCTTCTTCGTTCAATGGATGCACTCGACAAACAATGCAGAAGAGTTCTTAAACTTTTCGGTAAAGATGTTAAAAAAGTAACGTCTACCGTAGGTCCGGAACAGGAATATTTTTTAATTGACAAAAAATTATACAATAAGCGAAAAGACTTGATGTTCTGCAACAGAACGCTCTTTGGTGCCAGACCTCCAAAAGGTCAGGAACTCGAAGACCATTATTTCGGCGCTATTAAACCCAGAATTATCGCATTTATGAAAGACCTTGACGAAGAATTATGGAAATTAGGAATTCTTTCAAAAACAAAGCATAATGAAGTTGCACCGGCTCAACATGAAATGGCACCGATTTTCACTACGACAAATCTTTCTACAGATCAAAACCAATTAACAATGGAAATAATTAAAAAAGTTGCTCTAAAACATGACTTGGTTTGTATTCTTCATGAAAAACCTTTTAATGGAGTAAACGGTTCCGGCAAGCACAATAACTGGTCTCTTTCTACAAATACCGGTGAAAATCTTCTTGAACCGGGCAACACTCCGGAAGAGAATGCTCAATTCCTGCTGATATTGACAGCAGTTATAAAAGCAGTCGATGAATATCAGGATTTGCTGCGGCTTTCTGTAGCTTCAGCCGGAAACGACCACAGATTGGGGGCCAACGAAGCACCTCCTGCAATTATTTCGATGTTCTTGGGAGATGAACTTACAGCTATACTGGAATCTATCATGTCCGGCAAACCATACGACAAAAAGGCAAAAGAAGTAATAAAACTGGGTGTCGATACTATGCCGGCATTCCCGAAAGACAATACGGACAGAAACAGAACATCTCCGTTTGCATTTACAGGAAATAAATTCGAGTTCCGTTCATTAGGTTCAAGCATGTCTATCTCATGCCCTAATATTATGCTCAATACTATTACTGCCGATGCTATGTGCCAATTTGCCGATGAACTTGAAAATGCTGATGACTTCAATTCGGCATTAAATGCTCTTATCAAAAAAACATTGAATGAGCACAAAAAAATAATCTTCAACGGTGACGGCTATTCCCAAGAATGGGTTGAAGAGGCAGCAAGAAGAGGTCTGCTGAATCTAAAAACAACAAGTGATGCACTGCCTCATTTCCTCGATGAAAAGAATGTAAAACTTTTTGCAAAATATAAAGTTCATTCAAAAACAGAAATGGAAGCGCGTTACGAAATTCAAATGGAAGAATACTGCAAGGTGCTTAACATCGAAGTAATGACAATGCTCGAAATGGTAAAAAGAGAAATTACTCCGGCAGTTATCAATTTTGCAAAGGATGTAGCTGATTCTGCTTTAAGTATGAAAAATCTTATTGGCAATGCAGCAAAAACACAGATTGAACTTGTAAAAACAGTATCTGAACTTACCGATGAGCTTACCGATAAGACGAAAGCTCTCGAAGCTGTCATTCTCAAAGTAAAAGAGTACGATAATGCTACCGACTGCGCGAAATTTTACACTGCATCCGTAATTCCCGCAATGAACGATGTAAGAGCTGTTGCCGACAAACTCGAAACAATTGTAGGCAGCGAATACTGGCCGTTCCCGACATACGCAGACCTGCTTTTTCGTATCTAAGTTGGGGTCAGACCTTTTAGGTCAGTGAATATATTTTTTAATTAGGACAATGGCGTCCGTTCTGAGATTTTATATGCTCTTTTGCATTATAAAACCAGACGGGCGCTTTTTTTTGCAAATCTATTTTTTTATAAGGAGAAAAAAATGGAAGAACTTTACGGTGTTTGGTTTTTAATTGGAGCTGCATTGGTATTTTTTATGCAGTGCGGTTTCGCAATGGTTGAGACAGGTTTTACGAGGGCAAAAAATGCCGGAAATATTATCATGAAAAATTTGATGGATTTCTGTATCGGAACCGTGGTTTTCAGTCTCTTAGGTTTTGCGTTGATGATGTCTGAAGATTACCTTTTCGGACTTTTCGGTATACCTAATCTTAAAATTTTTACCGATTATGAAAACTTCCAATGGTCAAGTTTTGTTTTTAATCTGGTTTTCTGCGCCACTGCGGCAACAATTGTTTCCGGAGCAATGGCCGAAAGGACAAAATTCAGTTCATACCTAATCTACAGTGCGGTAATCAGTTCTATTGTATACCCGATTGAAGCCGGCTGGGTTTGGAATTCCGAAGGATGGCTTGCAAAACTCGGATTTCTCGATTTTGCCGGTTCTGCCGCAATTCACACCGTCGGAGGAATCGCCGCACTTATCGGAGCTGCAATATTGGGGCCGCGTATCGGCAAATATACCTACGATAAGAATCAAAAGGTAACGCAAGTCCACGCCATTCCGGGACATTCACTTACACTCGGAGCATTGGGAGTTTTTATACTTTGGTTTGGGTGGTATGGTTTTAACGGTGCCGCAGCAGAAGAACTCAACGGAATCGGAGGTCTGGCATCTATTTTCTTAACAACTACCGTATCTCCGGCCATAGCAACATGCGTAACAATGTGTTTCACTTGGATAAAAAACGGCAAACCGGATGTTTCCATGTCATTAAACGCATCTCTTGCAGGGCTTGTAGCAATAACCGCAGGCTGCAATGTAACCGATGCATTAGGTGCCGCTGTTATAGGTGCAGTATCAGGAATACTTGTTTCGGTGACAGTCGAACTGCTTGATATGAAATTTCATATTGACGACCCTGTAGGTGCGGTAGCAGTACACATGGTAAACGGCATCTGGGGAACTTTGGCAGTAGGATTATTCCACACAGAAAACGGTTTGTTCTATGGCGGCGGATTTTCTCAATTGGGAATTCAAACAATCGGTATAATCGCAATCGGTGCATGGACGACTGTTTGTATGTTCATCACTTTCTTTGTGATAAAGGAAACCTGCGGTCTGCGTGTAACAGTGGAGGAAGAAATCGCAGGTTTGGATCAAAAGGAGCATGGCTTATCAAACAGTTACGCAGATTTCGCACCGGCTATAGCCGTTCCTCAGGTATTAGGTGCAGGTACACCGGTAATTATTGAACAAACAACTATCAAACAGCCGACAGCAAAAGCTCCTTCAAATGAAAATGTCAAATTATCAAAAGTCGTAATACTGATGAAACAAAGCAAGTTTGAGCTATTGAAAAAGGAAATGAACAAAATAGGAATTACAGGAATGACGGTTACTCAAGTTTTAGGATACGGAATGCAAAGAGGCGCATCTGAATATTACCGCGGTGTACCGCTTGAAGTTTCGCTGATTCCCAAAGTCAAGGTCGAAATCGTTGTTGCCAAAATACCAGTCGAAACTGTTGTTGATGCCGCAAAAAAAGTTCTCTACACCGGCCATATCGGTGATGGAAAAATATTTATCTACAATGTTGAAAATGTCATAAAGGTTCGTACCGGCGAAACCGGATATGACGCATTGCAGGATGAGTAATATTTTAAGTGTCTACCCTCGGGAGGTTAATCGATAAGGAAATTACTTTCCGCAAGATTAACCTCCCTTTTTTTTAATAGCCTTCGGTGCCAGACCTTAAAATTGTACTTAGCATCAGATGTCGAGTGTCAGACCTCAATTCTATTTCAGAATATAGGTCTGGTACTTTTTTTGGAACAGCCGACGCAACGACAAGGGGGTCAGACCTCAATTCCGTTTCGGGATAAAAACATTTTCTATTAACAAAAGCCAGTGCCAGACCTTAATCCCAAATCAGAATACATTACACAATACACTTCATCCATTTTTTGCTTTTTACTCTGACTAATCCCAACATCAGCCGAACAATTTCTTCAATCGATATAAGTATATAAACAAACCTAATATCTGCGCACAAAACAAATGCTGCGATTATTCCAAACGGAATTCCTATGCCCCACGTTCCCAAAACATCGAGAAATAATGTATAACGAGTCTGTCCGCCGCTGCGAAGAACTCCACTGAGCATTACCATGTTTGAAACTTTTATCCATAGGAAAAACGCAAATATTGCAAGCAGCTGCTTTGCTATTATACGTACATTTTCGCTTACATTATAAAAGTCTACATACAATCCCGCACATGCAGCTATTACCAAACCTATTGCTGCACATCCGACAATGCAGAGCTTAAAAAAATCCCATGCGGCAGTATACGCCTGTTTTGTCTGCCGTGCGCCTAACAAATTCCCTATAATAATGCCGGCGGCAGCTGAAAGTCCTGAGAAAAAACCTACCGACAGTCCCTGCACGGGAAATGTCAATGTCATGGCAGCAAGCTCTTCTGTTCCCATTCTTCCGTATATTGCCGTATAACCGGAATCTCCCAATGCCCACAAAAGTTCATTCCCGATTGCAGGAAGTGCCGTTATCAAAAATGTTCTGGCAAAATCTTTTGAACAGTGAATTTTTAACGCCCGCACAACGCCTCCTTCAGGGAAATATACCTGCATATAGACAATCAAAACTACCGCCTCGGCAATATATGAAATCACTGTTGCAGCCGCAGCTCCTTTTGCGCCAAATGCCGGACAGCCAAACAACCCGAATATAAAAACGGCATTCAGCACGGTATTTACAATCACTGCGCCAATTCCTGCAATCATGGGAATATTCGCCCTCCCCGTACTTCTCAAAATCGCGGAACAGGTCATAATGAAGATCAACGGAATATAGCTTACCGCGCAGATCTTCAAATAATCGGCTCCGACATTGATTACTGCGGCATCCGATATAAAAATTCTCAATACGGTTTTCGACGCACATACTGCCAATAGGAAAAACGGCAATGTAAGAAGAAGACAGCAAAAAATCGCAGAACGCATTACCTTTGCATGCTGCGACCTGTCCCCCGCGCCTTCATATTGAGACGCAAATATCGACGCTGCAGCAGTTATCCCCGAAAGCGTATAAATCAAAATAAAACCCGGTCGGCAACCTAAACTTACCGCCGCGACAACCGTATCTCCCAATTGCCCGATCATCACCTGATCAATCATTCCCAGCATGTTTTGTATTAAACTTTGAATCGATACCGGCAGGGCAATTGCAAACAGTTTCTTTGCATCAAGTTCCTTCAAAAACATTTTCATGCTATATTCCTTTTTCCATCAATGTGCCTATTTGAATTGACGAGTCGATTAAATCTTTTCCGTACTGCTTTTTCAGCCGATGCAGATAAATATCAAAATGAATATGTTCGGTAACGAGATTTACCACAAGGCGATTATCGCTCATCATTCCGAGAAAATCTTTTTCGTCGGCAGGAAGAGGACTGCATTTTTTTCCATGAGGATAAAATGCGGCACGGTCGTTACTTCCTATAATGCAGTGCATTTCATCCGAAACAAGCAGTATCCGCTCTTCCGCACACGCGACGCCGTCGTAGCCGCAGTAAAATTCAAGCGGAATTCCCAATGTATCAATATTGCTCCAGCTGAACAGTACAATTCGCACACCGCGTTTTGCCGCGTTTTTCAATGTATTCTCAAACGGAGATAAATTCATCGAACAGGTAAACACAATTTCTTTCTGCGTTGTTTCAATGCAGCGATTTACAGCGGCAATCAGATTGGATTTTCCCGTAATGTTTACGAATCGTTCCAACTTTTTATGTCCGTCGGTTAATTTTTCAAGTTCGAGTTTTGCCTTTGAAGCATTTTCCGAATAGCGGCGCGAAAGCTCATCCATTAAAATATCGGGAGCTATCGCACTGTATTCTGTTGTTTCTCCGGGAACAGCAGTGATAAAACCGCGATTTTCAAGGCTTGTCAGTGCGCTGTAAACCGACGGACGTTGGACATTCAATTTTTTTGCAATCTGATAGCCGCCCATTTTTTCTTCGGGTACAAGTGTGCAGTAAACAAGGGCTTCAATCCGTGAAAAACCTATATTGCACAGATAATTCAGCAATTCATCCCACATAATTATTTTCCTTCCTTTTGATTTAGTAGTATAGTTTTTACTACCAAATACTGCAAATAAAAAATCATGTCAACATGATAAATAGGCAGTGGATAAAAAAAGACTGCATGATGACCTACTGTCTTTCAAAATCGTATGTGGCGGCGAGTACATGAGGGACAGGTCGTAATTCCGAATTAGAATAGAGGTCTGTCCCTATCACAATGGGAAAATAGAGCTTCTGCACTGATAGAATCGGCAAATAACAAAAAGATTCCGCCGCTGCACAAAGTGTCTGCAAGAGGAGAATTGCAAACACGATGCGGGCGGAATTAGATTAATATTAAATCAAAATATTGACAGTTTTTTTTTTTTTTTTACAACTTATTTGATTTGATTTTTTTTCTAACGGTTGGCTGCAAATACATCATTTTAGGAGGAAATATGAACAGAAAAAATAACTTTAAGACATTCAGTGCATTTCTTGTGCTGATGATACTGGCGCTCTTTAGCTGTCAGCTGGTATCGATTGAGCTACCTGCTGCAAACACAGATAACAATGCCGGTACTGGTAGTAACACAGACAACAATGCCGGTACTGGTAGTAACACAGACAACAATGCCGGTACTGGTAG
>JAFLVQ010000040.1:0-9440 GCA_022508205.1 Spirochaetales bacterium | reverse complement strand
GTAACGCAGACAACAATGCCGGTACTGGTAGTAACACAGACAACAATGCCGGTACAGGCAGTAACACGGGAACAAATTCCAAAAAAATATTTACAATCACATTCGATGTAAACGGCGGAACAGGTACTGCTCCCGAAAAAATCGAAGCAACTGCAGAGGACATTATCGAATTGCCGACTATCAAAGATGAAAATTTTTCACACTGGAACACAAAAGCCGACGGAAACGGAGATTCGTACCAAGAAAGCGGTAAATTCACAGAGGACACAACCTTATACGCAATTTACCTGAAAGTCGGCGAATACAAAATTATTTACCACCTCGACGGCGGCGTGAATAATCCGAAAAATCCATACATTTACAAAGAAGGAGACAGCATTTATCTTAAAGAGCCGACCCGTGAAGGATACTATTTTGTTGGGTGGAAAGGCAAAGCCGGCAACGTATTAAAACGCCCGCTTGTAGATAAAAATAATTTGGAATTCACGACAGTTTGGGCAGAAAGAAGATACAATGTTATTTACCACTCAAATTGTGAACAGGCTGATGTTAAGCAACCATTTGCTCCGGAGGAAGAGACAATATATATAAAGCATAGTGTATTTGAGCGTGAGGGATATACGTTTACAGGTTGGTATAAGGATGAAGGTTGTACCAAGTTATTTTCCAATATAAATACAGATATTCAGTATACAGTCACGTCTGCGGCAAAAGATATTGATCTCTATGCAGGCTGGACAAAACCTGTTTATATCCATAATTTGAGAATCACAGTTACGAGTCTGCCCGACAAAGTAAAAGCGTTGTCAATCTGGGGAAATATAAACGATTGGAATTATGACAATATTTCAGCGAACAAAGATCTTTATATTACGGAAGTAATAGACGGAACGGCTGAATTTTCATTTATCGAAATTAATATCCTTAATGAATTGCAGTTTCAGTTTGTACCTATGACAAGCGAAGACATGCCAATGAGTGATGATACTCGCAAGGCAACTGCATTCAGCGGAAGCAGCGAATTTTCAGACAAAAACAGCAATCTTATTTATAACTTCTTTGCAAATGACAATGTTTTAAATAATATGGAATTGATACTTGATGTAGCAGAAATGTATGGAAAAGATAATGTAGAAAAATATGTTTTCGAGAGACGTCTCTATACAGACCGATATAATGATGCATTCAGAGAAAATGTTGTAGATACAGATGAATACAAAATTATTTACCATTCCGAAGAAGAAGATTACGATAATCCTAACAGAACAACTTTCTACACGGAAAGTATTGTTAGATTAAAAGATGCGGTAAAGTCCGGCTATATGTTCTTAGGCTGGTACGACAACGAAAAATATTCGGGAGAACCGATAACAGGCTGGAATGCAGGCGAAAAAACCGCAGACGTTGATCTGTGGGCAAAGTGGGAAAAAAGACCTGAAGGCTGGGAACTTCTTTGTACCGGAGAAGGTATTTACAGTTACACAGTAAGCATTGACAATGTCGCAACTCATTGGGGCAACAGTAGTAAAACATCCCCAGACTTTTCAATTTTTTTGCTAAAGGACGATCATGTAAAAGCCGGTGATATATACGCAGCAAATCCACTGGAACCTGCATACCAAATCTCTAATTATGGAGATATGAGAATCAAAGATGTATCCAAAACAGGCAGCTTTGCAATTTTTTACTATGGAGATATAGTAAACGGTTACTACCCATGTTATTCGGGTGTTGCCGCTACCGTTACAGCAACAACTATTACCGTATTTGTCGATATGTCAAAACTTGTAAAAACAGATTTAAAAGCTTTCTTTGTACAAAATAGTAAACCCACTGAAACTTCTATACTTGAGGGTGATGATGTGGACCTTACAGGTTACAAACCATATATTGTGGCACTGGCAGATGATGATGAAGAAAACTACCAATTTGATTTATGGAGTTCTACTGTAATGAAAATGACTCCGGGTGCTACTTTTCCTGCCGATGAATTGACTAAAACTGCACCTGATACTTGTTATGATTTAAGGTTTATCAGAGGGTCGATAACCAATGGGGAGACAGTAGAACTTAGAGATAATGCTTTTGATTTCACATTTGACTTAACAAAGCCTTATTTCATATTTAAAAGTGTCTATAATTTAGCTGCTGGCGGTGTAAATATCAGTGAATTAGATACAGAATTCAAATTGGTAGAAGAAGAAAATATTCGGTGGTGGCTAGAAAATATTACTTTTGCCGACGATGTTTTGACTGCGGATAAAACGTATACCGTTACTCTGATTGTAAAAGGCGAGCATGAGGCTTATGTAAAAGTTTCGGAAAAAGTTCCGGAGGATTAATTCAGTTTTCAGCTGATATTAAACGGGTTACGGGTTCATTCCTGTGCCCGTTTTTTTATGCATAAAGTGCAATCTAAATGACAATTTGCGCGGCAAGCCCGCCGCAGAACGTTATTATTGTTCAGAGAACAACGAGATTTCAAGGGGGTACCTTCTTTTTTACGATAAAAAGAAAGTATCCCCCTTATACCCCGAAAGAAAAAGATGCTGAAGTTGTGCCGGTTTATTCTGCATTTTGCCGATTTCATCGGCGCAAGAATTTTATTTAGCTTCGTTTTCGGCATTCTGCGAATGCCTCTTTGCTCGGCAAATTATCCTCGAACTGCCGCAAAGTTTTAGTTCTGAAAAGAATGTAAATCATATCTCCATATTCATTACATGACGCACTTCATTCAAAGTTTCGGCAGCCATTGCACGGGCTTTTTCCGCACCGTCAAGCAGCACTTTCCGAATGTAATCAGGTGAAGCTTCAAGCCTCTTACGCTCTTCCCGCAGCGGTCTGAGTGTTTCATTCAACGCTTCGGTAAGTTTCCGCTTTAACGCACCGCCGCCGCCCTCGCCTATCTCAGCTGCAATTGCATTCACCTCTTCACCAGTACACAGGCTTATCAACATTAACAAATTAGCAACTTCGGGCCGATTTTCCGGGTCATACGTAATATTTCTGTCGCTGTCGGTTTTTGCCTTTTTTATCAGTGCCGCAGTTTCATCTTCCGTCGCACAAAGCATTATCGCATTGCCGCGGCTTTTGCTCATTTTCTGACTTCCGTCTAATCCCATAATACTCGGAGTCTTGGAAAGCAACGCCTGAGGCATAGGGAAAACAGGTTCACGATTCCTGCAGAATTTTTCATTGAAACGGCGCGCTATAAGCCGTGTCATCTCAACATGAGGAAGCTGATCTTTGCCAACCGGCACAACGGTCCCTTTGCAGTAAAGAATATCAACGGCTTGATGTACCGGATACGTATACATTCCGGCATTTACACTTTTTAATCCGGCAGACTGAATTTCTTCCTTTACAGTAGGATTACGGCTCAATTCCGCATTTGTCACAAGCGTCAAAAACGGCACCATCAGCTGATTTGCTTCCGGGACATAACTATGCGGATAAATAATTACATCTTCTCCCGGTTCAATCCCGGCAGCCAAATAATCAATAACAAGCTGCTTTGTATTTTGAGAAATCATCGAAAACGCATCATGATCAGTTAAAACCTGATAATCCGCAATCAAAATACATGTAGGAACACCGAGTTTTGATAATCTGACACGATTCTGCAATGACCCGAAATAATGTCCTATATGCAGCCTGCCGGTCGGTCGATCCCCTGTAAGTACACGATATTTTTTAGGATTCACCTGAATATCTTTTTCTATAGCTCTGCTGCGTTCCAACGCAGCTTCATAAGTTGATTTTGACTCTGACATAACACCTCATTAAAAAAAATGGCGAAGATTTGCACTTCACCATTATTAATTTGCATAATTAAAATGCAATTGTTGCTTTACCGTCAACTTTCAAGTCTCCGGCAGTATTTTCTACATAAACGCGGCAATCTATTAATTTTTCGCCGTCCTTTTCGTATTTTTTCTTTACGATTCCTTTTGCTGTCAAAGTTTCACCCGGTCGGGTAATACTTTTGAAACCGGCAGAATATTTTTTTATCATCTTAGGTTCCGCAAAAGATGTAATCATTTGACCGAGAATTCCCATTACAAGCATTCCGTGTACTATCGTACCGTCAAGTCCGGCTTCTTTGGCATAGTCAGGAACCGTATGAATCTGGTTAAAGTCTCCTGAAGCTCCGGCGTATTTTATTAACTGAAGCTGAGTTATAGGTCCCTTAGTCAAAGAAGGCAGTTCATAATCCACATCAATTTCATCCCAGCTAATCATGCGTTTTCTCCTTTAGGCACAACAATAGTCATTTTTGCAATAAGAACATCTGTTCCGTTTCTGCTGTAAACAGATTTAAAAGTAACCATATCCATCGCAGACGATGCACGCATTGAGTCGACCTTAACTTTCCCCACAATGACATCACCCGGATAAATAGGATCAAAATACTCATATTCTTCTTTCGCATGAAGAAGTTTTTTTACATCAATACCTATTTCCGTCATTCGATTCCAAATCTCAGGGTATCCCCAAAAGTTCATTAATGTAGGAAATGTCAATGATGCCGGAGTATCTTTATAGCCGGCTTTTTGAGCTTCTTCTTTATTAAAAAAAATAGGATTATCATCGCCAATAGCCAAACAAAGCTCTTTTATTTTGGAACGATCCACTTCAAAAATAAATTCGGGAAATTCTTTTCCCAAGTAAGACATATCAAGCATTATATTCTCCTTAGTTTACCGCAGCACCAAGCCCCCATCCACAACAAGAACCTGCCCGGTAATATAGCGGGAAGCATCACTCGCAAGAAAAGCTACCGCATCGGCAACTTCTTCCGGCACTCCGGCTCTGCACATAGGAATTTTTACCATAAAATCTTCACGGGATTTGTCTGATACCGCACGAGTCATATCTGTATCGATAAATCCCGGTGCCACCGCATTAACGGTAACATTTCTCTTTGCCAATTCTATAGCCATAGATTTTGTCAACCCGATAATACCGGCTTTTGACGCAGCATAATTTGCCTGACCTACATTCCCCTGAATACCGACAATAGACGACATATTTACAATTTTTCCGTAACGCGCTTTCATCATTAGCAAAGAAGCTTCTTTGGATACCAAAAATGCACTGCGTAAATTTACGGCAATTACTCGGTCAAAATCTTCAGCACTCATTCTCATTGAAAGTCCGTCCTTCGTAATTCCCGCATTGTTAATGCAAATATCGAGCTTGTCGAATTTTTCGTTTATTTTGTTAAACAATGCTTTTACATTTTCTTCCTGCGAAATATTGCCGTAAAATGATTCTACTTCTACGGCATATTTTTCTTTTATTTCGGCAGCGACCTTTTCAATCGCATCACTTGTCGCCGTAATCATCAGCGATGCTCCGCCTGATGCCAATTTTTCCGCAATAGCTTTGCCAAGTCCCCTTGATGCTCCGGTAACAAGAGCTGTTTTTCCTTTAAAATCCATTATATTCTCCTACTTTTACGCTTTATACTTTTTCATTAAAATAACCGCATTATGACCGCCGAATCCGAAAGAATTGCTCATTGCATAATTAACGACTTTTTCTTTCTTCACTTTCGGAACATAGTCCAAATCAAAACCTTCATCCGGTTCATCTAAATTTATAGTAGGAGGAAGCACATCGTTTTGTAATGTTTTTACGAGCACCATTGCCTCAATGGCACCGGCTCCTCCCAGTAAGTGTCCGGTCATTGATTTTGTAGAACTTACCGAAACTTTTTTTGCCGCATCTGCAAAAACGGTTTTGATAGCTTTTGTTTCCATTGCATCATTTAATCCCGTAGATGTTCCGTGAGCATTGATATAATCGACTTTATCCGGTGTAATACCTTCCATAGCAATAGCATCTTTCATCGCACGTATAGCACCTTCGGCTGTCGGATCGGGAGATGTCATGTGGTACGCATCTTCTGTTAAACCATATCCGCATATCTCAGCCAAAATATCGGCACCTCTGGCTTTCGCGTGCTCCAATTCTTCCAGTATAAGCACTGCGCCTCCGTCCCCAGCGACAAAACCGTCACGATCCTTATCAAATGGACGGCTTGCTTTTTCCGGATCATCGTTTCTTTTTGTAGACAATGCGCGCATATTGCCAAAACCAGCAAACGCACTTTCGCATATACTGGATTCACCGCCTCCTGCTACAATCATATCAGCACGGTTTGAACGAATGGCAAGAAAAGCCTCGCCAATAGCATTTGTACTGGAAGCACAAGCTGTTACATAAGTACTGTTTATCCCTTTTGCATTCAACGTCTGAGCTATCCAGCCGCCCGCCAAATTAGCAATCAACTTAGGAATCAAAAACGGAGATACTCTGTGCGGTCCGCGTTCATGCAGAATCCTAACCTGATCCTGCAGTGTCGAGATTCCGCCTACTCCTATTCCCATCATAACTCCGAGACGGAAAGGATCCGACACAGGGGACTTCATATTTTCAAATCCGGGAAATGCAGTGTGTTCTTCCGGATGAAACATTGGAATTCCGGCACTTTTCGCAGCTTCCACTGCCGCAGCAAACACAATCTGCTGAGAACGATCCATTTTGTTTGCCATTTTTGAATCAATATTAAAAGATGCCAAATCGAAATTTTTCAATTCACCACCTATTTTACAGCGATATTCATCTGTATTGAATAAAGTAATTTTTCCTATACCGGACTTTCCTTCCAGCATCTTCTTCCAGGTTGATTCAACATCATTTGCAAGCGGATTTACTGTTCCCATTCCGGTGATTACAACTCTTCTTTCCATAAAACAAAGCCTCCAGTTTTTTTATCATGACCAACCGGTCATTCGAGAAAGACATCGGCAAATATCTATCATAAAATCTATATTGTGTCAAAAGATAAATCCTCGATTATAGAAAATGCGAAACGCAGATTTTTGCTGATGCTAATTAAATTGTTGTTGTTTGTAAAAATATTGGTATAATGCACCTATGAAAAATTTTAACTTATTATTCATTACCGATATACATCAGCAAAAGGAAAATCTGAGTAAAATAGATTTTAAATCATTTGATTATATTTTTTGCGCGGGAGATTTTCTCGATTCTTCCGCACCGAATTTGGAACTGGCAAAGGAATTGGTTTGCATGCTGCCTGCTTGCACATATCTTATTCCCGGCAATCACGACAAACCCGAAAGTTTAAGGACTTTGATGCAGAAAAAAACCGTTTATATCGAAAGGAGCTGTACTACACTTCTCGGTACAGATTTTCCCGTTGCCGGAATCGGAGGTGCGCGGGACTTGCTCGAAGACATTCAGCTGTATCGCAATTACTTTTTGGAAGACGAAAAACGCATAGATTATTTCATCGAACAAAACGGCATTCAGTCGTTTATTTTGAAATTCTGCGGTATTATAGAGTCTGCCGATAAAAACAAAAAATATTCGATTATCGACAACCAACCGATTATCGAGAATAACCGGAACTTTCTCGATAATTTTTTTATGTTCAAAGAAAATGATATAGTCGATTTTGCCGCACATTTACCGTCAATGAAAGGCGGAATACTGATGTCGCACTGCCCGCCAAGCGGCGCATTGGATAAACTGAACGGACTTCCGAATGCCGGCGGTAAAAAAATCGCCTCGATAATTAAAAAGAAGCAGCCTTCACTTGTTTTGTGCGGGCATTTTCATGAACTTTCGGGCACGGCTGAAATAGAAAATACTGTAATCTTCAATCCGGGCGCATTAAAAGACGGTTTTTACGGTGTAATAGAATTTAAAGAAAACACAAAACCATTATGCAAAAGTTTCAAACTGTAACGATTTTCCGGAGACATAAATGGACGTGTCGTTTTTTGCCGATATACAAAATGAAATTAACAAAATAAACAATCAACTGCTGATAAAACAAATTTTCACTCTTGAGAAACTGCGGGAATCCTACATCGCAATCAAAAATAAAATCGTCACAGAACTGCACCGTATAAATGAAGATACTCACGGAGAAGATGCAACAGCTGCGATAAAAATGCTGCAGCAAAGTTTCAAAACATCGATTTCAATTTACAAACAATGCTGTTGGGGAAAGTTTTCGGCTCTCAATGAACAAGACTTCCCTGAATTATACAAACTGTTAACCGATAAAAACGGAGATTTGCAGCGTGTTCACGATGATTTTGCCGGAACTGTGGCAATGATGGATTTTCATGGTTACACAAAGTTTTCCAACAGTGTGAAATACAACAAAACTCCGCTTATGGAATTCGGCGAAAGTCTTCCTGCAAAAATTTTGTCAATATGCAAAAAATGTCATTCGCTTGTATATGAGCTTGAAGGCGACGCAATTATAATTATCGGTCCGCAAAATCCTTATTGGGTACTGACTGCGGTAATGTCCATAATGGAACTTGCCAGGCAGAAACTTATTTTTGAAAATGATGATATAAGCCAATATTATAATTTAAAATTGAAAAATCCCGCGATTCAGCCGTTTGAAATGAATGCAAGCATAACTTCCGGCGGAAAAATTTTCATTAATTACGAAGGTAATCTCATCGGTTCCACAATTTCCGAAGCAAGCAGAATATTGAGTATTATCAATATGAAAAAAGCGTATACCTCGGGAATTATGATAAGCGACAAAGTTGCAAGAGAATTGGAAAAATCCGTTAATATCCCGCAAATTCATCCTATTGATTTACATAATGTAGGCAATCCGTATCTGATTGATGTAAAAGGAATGCGCGTAAAAATAAGGGAACTTACACTCGAACAAAAAAGCTATGCAAAACGTGCCAATCAATACTCCGAAGAATTGTACAAACTGCTGAAAATAAAAAATCCTTCAAAATGGTTCAATATACTTGTTCTGTATGTGAAACTTACGAAATGCGTTCTGGAGAAAGTAGATGTTTCGGTAACATTGGAAGACGGAGTCTACAACAGTTCACATTTAATATACGACCTTGATCTGTATACTGCGTACTGGAATGAACATCCTTCCGCCGAAGTCATAAGACATATATTATCGAGAATCGACATTATTTACAGTAAAAGCAACGATGTTCGTGACACAATCGCAATTTACAGAGAGTATGTGAATGATAACTTTGAACTGATTATCAATTACCTTGACAATTTTTACAATGAAATGCTTGATTCCGAGTCCAAAAAAGATCGCCGTTTTCAGGCTTTATGCGAATCATACCGCCGTGAAACCGACCGACTGCGCAGCAGATATTTGCCACGCAGAATCTTTGAAACAGTCCTTGCAAACAGCCATCTTATTGACAACATGCAGGAGCTGCCTTATATCGGAAAAAAATAACAATTGCCGGGCATCATTGCTAACTATGGTTATTCAAAAAATTACGCAGAAAAACATTGACATTCGAGTTGTCATCTGATATAAGATGCCCGCGTTTGCGGGTGTAGTTCAATGGTAGAACACAAGCCTTCCAAGCTTGTTACGTCAGTTC
>JAFLVQ010000004.1:37808-41201 GCA_022508205.1 Spirochaetales bacterium | reverse complement strand
CGATAATGCCGTTTATTACCGAAGAATTGTACCAAAGTCTTCCGGAACACGGATTGTCAATAATGACAGAAGGTTATCCCGAATACAAAGAATGTTTTGATAATAAAGAAGCTCTGCGCAAGGCGGGAAAGTTTTTCGACATTTTGTACCTTGCCAGAAATATTCGAGGCGAAATGAATGTTCCTTTGGAAAAGAAACTCGATATTCTTGTAAAAACAGCCGACAACGATATAACCGAACTGTGCTCGGTTTATGAAAAGGAGCTTTTGACATTGGCAAAAGGTGCATCGGTAAAAGTCGGTGCCGATATTGCCAAACCGCACGGAGCGGCTACAGGCGCAAACGAGTTCTGCGAAGTATTTTTGCCGTTGGAAGGAATTATCGATGTAAATGCCGAACTGAATCGATTAAACAAGGAGCTTGGAAAAGTCGGCAAAGATTTCGAGAAGACGTCAGCGAAGTTAAATAACGAAAACTTTACGGCAAAAGCTCCCGCCGAAGTTATCGAAAAGGAAAAAGAAAAACTTGCGGAATTTCAGTCTCATTTGGAAAAATTGCAGCGAAATATCGAATTGTTAAAAAATATGCAATAAAACAAATTTCTGTTTTACAACGGACAGCCCCGTTCATGCAAAAATACGAGGCTGTCCGTTTTTTTTGTTTTGTTGATTATTCAAAAACTGTTCGGGCAAAAAGGCGCGGTTAAAAAAAAATTATTTCTGCAATGCAGAAATAATCTCAAAAAAAGGAACTCATCGCCCGGCAGCAGTGCCGATTTCGAGCAAACGGAAAAATTCAAAGTGCAAGTACCGAATAAACAAAGGCACTTGCAATTCTATTTACCAATATCTTTTGCCGATAACGATTTATCTACTATTGCACAAACACAGGAATCGGACCAAACATTTACCGCTGTTTCCACCATGTCGATAATTGCATAAATCGGTAAAATAATTCCCATAACGCCCACAGAGGCACCTATTCCTGACATCAAAGAAAGAGTCAAAAAATAACATCCCATCGGCACACCGGCATTACCCACAGCAGAAATTACGGAAATCAGCACCCAAAGCAAAATGACCGGCAATGTCAATGCAATTCCGCTGTTCTGCATTACAAAAAGCGAAGTAACCAGAATAAATGCCGCACATCCGTTCATATTGATAGTACAGCAGATAGGCAAAACAAAACGGGCAACTTCGGGTTTTGCTTTGAGGTTTTCCTCTGCTGATTCCACAGTAACCGGCAAAGTGGCAGCCGAACTTTTAGTAAAAAGTGCCATAAGCACTGCCGGAAGCATACTGCGGAAAACGCTTAACGGATTGATTTTGCGTATCAACAGAAAAATCGGCAGAACAACAAAGAACTGAATCAGATTTCCGCCTAATACCACGGCTACATATTTCCCCAAAGATTCAACGACTACACTGGCAGACATTTGCACCGAAAGCTGAGCCGCAAATGCCACAATACCAAGCGGCAAAGCCCATACAAGAGCTTTTATAAGTGTAAAAAGCAATTCCTGCAAACCTAAAAGCCCCTTTAAAACCACTTGGATATTTTCCGAATCCTTCATCAATGCCAGTGCCAAACCAGTTGATGCGCAAACAATCAATATACTCAAAACATTACCGGAAGAAAAAGGTGTCAATAAATTATCGGGAATCACCGAAAGAATATGTTTGTAATATGACATTGTTCCCAAATTCTGCGGAACATCGACCGATCCCTGCTGGACTAACTCCGTCGGCAAATTGCCCGGCGCAATAATTTTGTAAAGGATGCCGCCTACCAGTGCCGCCGAGATTGTCGTCAATAACGTATAAACAATAGTATGCAAAAAAATGCGCCCCGTATTTTTTTTGGCGCCGAGTGTTGCCAATGTAGTCGTTATAACCAACGCAATTGTGGGAACGGCTATAAATTTAAAAAGGCGCGTGTAAGCTGCCGCGATAAAGTCAAAAAAATTATTCAGCCAGTTATTATTCAGAATTCCGAGTACGGTACCTAAAATCAATGCAGTCATCCAGACCGCGAGCTGCTTGCCATTGAATCCGGATTTATTTTTTGAAGTTTCCATAATTATCTCCGTTTTTTAAGTTTGATTGTCGATATGTATCACTGATGTAGTTTTTTTTCAATTGAAAAATTACGGCATGGCCGAGTACTGTTGTCGATTATCCGCCGCAGCCGTATTTTGACAATATACACATATATTTTATATTACGGAGAACATTATGATTGAACCGGGAAATCCCGCACCGGATTTTGAACTGCCCGACCAAAACGGAACTGTTCATTCACTCAAAAGTTTCGCTGGCAAAAAAATAATACTGTATTTTTATCCTAAAGATAACGCCGCCGGATGCACAAAACAAGCCTGCGGCTTTTCGGAGCTTTATCCGCAGTTTGCCGAAAAAGGTGCTACGATTGTGGGAATCAGCAAGGACAGTGTCGCTTCTCACAAAAAGTTTGAAGAAAAGTATCACCTTAATTTTACACTGCTATCCGATACCGAATTAAAAGCAATTCAAGCGTACGATGTGTGGCATGAAAAAAATATGTACGGCAAAAAAAGTATGGGAGTAGTACGGACTACATATTTGATAGACGAAAACGGTATTATCATTAAAGCTGCGCAGAAGGTAAAAGCAGCGGAAAATCCGAGCGATATGCTTAAAGAATTGGAGTAACTTATTTCGTGCAATGTTTTTCGGATAAACCGCCGGGAAGTAAGTCCTCGACGTTATACCGCAAGTCGGTTTATTTCCGGTTTGGATTTTAAAGTAAAAAAAAACAAATTTCAGGCAAGCCGCAATTTTATTTATAAATCACTTGTTTTTTTTCTAAAATAAATCTAAAAGATGAAAGGAAAAAGTATGAAAGGGAAAGTATGAAAGGCTCTGAGCTTAAATGCAAAAAGGATTTATCCAATATATGGTATTTTCTGTTTGCTATATTTTGTATATGCTGGTTTTTTCTGCCGATTGGATGCAGTTCGTATCCGCTTATAAATAATGAAAACAGTCAAATTAAAATTTTTTATCCTTACTTATTGCCATTCAGCATAAATGAATATTCTCACCCTTTAGCTTTATCATTGTTTTCGGTGTATCTTGTTCCGATTTCAGCGTTTTTTTTCATTGACACCACTTTTTTCAGACCTCTCAAAAATAGGAAACTGCAGTTTTTACTGGCAGAAGTCACCATCATTGTCATGCAGTACTGCTATACCTCTTGCTTTCTCTATTTTGCCAATACGATAAAATGGTTCTCAAATCTTCCCATAGCCGCAATATGTGCAAATACAATTGTAGCTATAATACATATAGCATTGGATATTCGTATAGTTATATACAGTAATAAAAACAGCAATAGTCGCAACCAGCGGAA
>JAFLVQ010000004.1:0-37708 GCA_022508205.1 Spirochaetales bacterium | reverse complement strand
TTCCAATAATCCAGAATATTCCAATAATCCAGAATATTCCAATAATCCAGAATATTCCAATAATCCAGAATATAATAATGTACCGGCAGCTCGAAATAAATCCAAAAACAAATACTCCTCCAACCGCTATATATCTTTGCGCACGAAAGTACTTATTTCGTTTTTATGCATAATGCTATCCGTTTTATTTTCTTTGGTATTCGGAATTTTGTATCGTTATCGTCATCTGCTGTCAATATCCATCAATGATGCGGGACGTACACATGCAGCACAGACAGCCAATATTTTTTATACTACCGAAGGAAATGATAGGCTTATTCATTCATTTTTCGCTTTCAGAAAAGTAGCTAATGAAAAAACCAATTTCCCATTTAATAGAATCGATATTTTTCATGAGAAATCATCCGTTATTTATATGGAAGATATTTCCAATACCACGGTTTTTCCGGCATATCCGCTAACTCATTCGACCGAGGATATTTCCTCGATCAAAGATAAAAGAGAAATGGTTATATCACCCGAAAAAGCCAGAAAATATTATAACCATTATATTTTAAATTCCCGCAACCCGGTATTAAATGATGAAAATAATAAGGATATAACCAAATATATTTGGCCGATAACAATACCCGAAGAAAACGGGAAAAATCGCTTTGTCGGATTTTCGGTTGTTACTTTCAACAAAGACATTCTTTCAAGTCCGTATATTCAAACCGTAATTACCACACTTACTTTGCTGATAATATTCCTGCATATTTCGATTCTATTGATATTTTTAGTTGCCAACTACATGATAACGCCGCTGTTGATTCTGCGAACGAATGTACGCAATATGTCTATATTATTATCGAGAATGCTCACAAGCAAAAACGCAAACATTACTCCGGAAAATCTTATATTCACAAATTCAATCGAAACGAATGATGAGATTAAAGATTTGTCAAATGAAATAGATAATATGGTTTCCGTAATTCGCGGAATTATTCCGTATATTTCCGTGTCAACTTTGCGAAATGCCGGAAGCAATTCTGAAAATACAAAAACCAAAGTTCGTGATTTGGCGTTTTTATTTACCGATATACGCGACTTTACTGCATTGTGTGAGAAGTCGAATCCTAAGGATGTCGTTTCTATTTTGAACTATTACCTTGATTTGGAAACAAAGATTATTTTAAACAACAATGGAGATATTGATAAATTCGTCGGCGATGAAATGATGGCATTTTTTTCAGGCCCAAGAAAAGAGCAGAATGCTTGTAATGCAGCAATACAGATTTGCAAAGTTATGGAGCAGGAATCTAAAAAGCGTTTGAAAAAAGGCAAACCAGTAATTTCTTTGGGAATAGGAATCAACAGCGGAAAAGTTATTTTCGGTTCTGTCGGTGCAAGAACCAGAATGGATTTTACTTCCATCGGTGATGCAGTAAATCTCGGTGCACGGCTTGAAAGTGCAAATAAAATCTACATGACTAAAACAATCATAAGTGAAATAGTTTACAATCGCCTTAACGACGCATTTATATGTCGTGAGCTTGATTTTATAGTAGTAAAAGGAAAAGAAGAGCCCGTGCGGATTTACGAAATCTTACAGAAAAAAAATAAATACTCAAATAAAGCCATAGCATTTAAAGAAAAATTTGAAAAGGGACTTGCCTATTACAGAAAACAACAATGGAATGAAGCCGAGAATTTTTTTGTAATGTGTACCGATCAATACAATGACAAAACGTCATACATTTTTTTGGAACGAATAGAATACTTCCGGCTGAATCCTCCGCCTCAAGACTGGGACGGTGTTTTCAAAATGACAGTTAAATAATATCAAGAAGTGTCAGACCTGTATACCAACTTGGAATCAGGGTCTGACACTTTTTAGTTACGAGAAAATGAATAGTCTCTTCCGTGACAAACTAATTAATAAACTTTAGCGAATTCCGCCCAAGTGCCAATGCCGGAATCTCCGAATTCGACAGAATCGAAGCCTAAATTTCGATATTCAATTACGCTGCCATCATTACATTTTATCATACGATTGTTTACGGATTTGATTGTATATTCAGACACACTTTTTCCGTATACCGTATTCACTTCAAATATCATTTTGTCATCGTTTGTGAATTCATAAGATGTTATGATTTCCATGCTGTAGCCCCCCGTCGTTATCACAGTATCGGAACGTTCCCATATACCTATCAAACCGCATTCCACTCCCGCAGCAGTACATCCGCTTAAAAACATCATTGTCACGATGTTCAACACTGCCAAAACATTCAAAAATTTCCTTGTCATAGAATGACCTCCGCATAATAAAATTTACGGAAGTGTAAAAAAAAAAAAAAAACAGTCAATGTTTTGGTTATATATTAAATTGATTCCGCCTTCATCGGTGTCCGTAACTCCTCCATTACGAATATTCTTCGATGCGGCGGAATCTTGTTCTATACCAAATTAGAATCAGGGCCTGTCCCCTTGTAACACGCCGAACCCGTATAAGCCGGACACAAAAAGGGTCAGACCTGTATCCTAAATTAGAATTAGGGCCTGTCCCTTTGCAACACACTGAATCCGTATAAGCCGGACACAAAAAGGGTCAGACCTGTATCCTAAATTAGAATCAGGGCCTGTCCCCCTGTTGCACGCCGAATCCGTATAAGCCGGACACAAAAAGGGTCAGACCTGTATACCAACTTGGAATCAAGGTCTGTCCCTTTGCAACACGCCGAATCCGTACAAGCCGGACACAAAAAGGGTCAGGCCTGTATACCAACTTGGAATCAAGGTCTGTCCCTTTGTAACACACTGAACCCGAACTATACTGCTTCTAAATTCTATACTTACTGAATCATTAACCGGTCACTGGCGTAATAATTGCTTATGCGCCTTAATAAAATGAAATAAACAAAGGAGACATTAAAATATGAGAAAAAGTCGCTTTTTTTGCGCATGTATTTTAAGTTTTATCATAATCTTTTCCTGTACAAACATAACAAATACAAGCATTGTTACACAGGGTAAAAAAACATTAGCCAGCCCTACATTTCTTACCACAGATAATAAGGTAGAATACGGAACAGTAATACGCTTTGACTATTCGCCGAGCGATGCCAATCTTTACTATACTACAGAC
This sequence comes from Spirochaetales bacterium, assembly GCA_022508205.1. Classification (GTDB taxonomy): domain Bacteria; phylum Spirochaetota; class GWE2-31-10; order GWE2-31-10; family GWE2-31-10; genus RGIG8597. The sequence continues at coordinate 34,581 of JAFLVQ010000004.1, read as the reverse complement.
GGAACCGAACCGGATCTGTCGAGCAAAGATTCGCTCTTCTACGACCCAAGCAAAGGAATTACGCTGAAAGAATCATGCACAATCAAAGCGCGCCTTTATCACAGCAAATACAATGAATCTCCTGTTGTGGAAAACAAATTTTCAGTTTACATCTCGGATCCGACTATCGATCCGGACAAAGACGAAATCACGACAAGCGAAAAAATTACGCTTGCTCATAATATATACGGTACAAAAATATACTACACGACAAACGGAAGCGAACCTACGGAAGATTTGGACGAGTACGAAGAACCTTTCGCACTTCCGGCAGGTAATTACACGATTAAAGCTCTTGCCGTAAGAGGCAGCATAAAATCAAAAGTCATAGAACATCGCTATTCCGTTATCGATGCCGAAGGAGCCTATCTTGACAGCTTGGAAGTTATAGACAGTAACGGAACAAATTACCTTGAAAATTTCAAGAGAACACAAAATGAGTATACAGTCGGCGTTCCGTACGGAGTAAATTCGGTTACTGTCAAAGCGGAAAGCGCTTCCTGCACAGTAGCTCTCACTCCTAACAACGAAGAATTGGCATTGGAACCCGGAGTTACGCAAACAATTTCTGTTCGTGTAGAATCAAAAACCGCTAAAATCAATATGTATACTCTGTTGATTACACGGGCAGAGGAAAATGCTTCCAATGTATCTGCATTGTCATCATTGCAATTACTCGCCGGAGACGATTCAATTGATTTGTCACCGAAATTTTCCGAAAGCACAACAAATTACACTGCGACAGTGGATTACAACGTCAAATCGGCAGCAATGCTATTCACTATCAAAGACGTCGGAGCTTCCGCAGATAAAGTTTCGGGAACAACTTACGACTTAAAAGAAGGCGAAACTACTTTAAGCGTAAAAGTTACTGCGGCAAATCAAATCAACAGCACAACATACACAATAAAAGTAACGAGAAAGGCCGAAGAGAAAAACAGCAATGCCAATTTGAAAAGTGTTACGGTAGACGGAAAATCAATAGCTGTTTCCGGTTCAATGACCGTATCTACTTCCGAATCAAAAGTCAAAATCACCGTGACACCGGAAGAAGAGGGCGCAACCGTAAAAATCAACGGTCAGTCACTCACCGGACTTGAAGTAAGCGTACCGAGCACAGTAACCATTACGGTAACGGCAGAAGATAAAACAACGACAAAAACGTATACGCTGAATATAGAAAAATCAAGTACTGCCGAACTGCTTTCATTAACCGTAAACAGCGAAAATGTGCCTGTAAGCAGTATAATGAATATCAATTCCGATAATACGTCGGCCGAGATTACCGCAGTAGTAAATGATAATACCAAAAACTTTACAATCGACGGGCAATCGGCAACAAGCGGAAAAGCCTGCACCGTGAAAGTTTCCGAAGACGGAAGTTCCGCCGACAAAATGATAGAAATCGTCCTTACATCGACAGACGGCGGCACTGTAACATATACTTTAATAGTACATTACAAGGCTGTGATTACGGACAGAATTGTTCTTCATGCTTACGGATATATAAACTGCTACGTTTGGGAAACTTCCGATTCTTCTATAAACCAAAAGCATTTTACAATGACAAAAGAAGGGAATTCTTCTTGGTATACTTATACATTCAATGTTACCAAAGCAAATATTATTTTTACAAAAGCAACAGGCGGCTGGTCGGAACAAACAGCCAACCTTAGCCGCGATGCAGGTGAATGGTGGTACAAAGACGGAAATTGGACCGATTTCAATCCGGAAGATACCGCCAAACCTGTAATTGTAAGTTTTACATCGGATCAAACAGGAACCGTTTCTAATAATGTAACATTTACGATTTCCGCAACCGATGACAAAAATCTTGCAAAAATAGAGCTTATGCTCGACAGTACAACTATTGCATCAATCACCGCAAGCGGAACCGTTTATTCCACAACCTATAAATGGGACAGCGGCGAAGTTCCGAACGGAAGCTACACAATTACCGCAGTTGCCATAGATTCTGCCGGTAATATTTCCGACGGAGTATCACTGAATTTAAAAACAGATAATGCAAATCGTCCGCCGGTAGCGGTAATCAGCGGCGCGGGAAGAGTATCGCCGGGCGCAACCGTTACTTTCAGCGGCGCAAGTTCATACGACCCTAACGGAACAATCGCAAGTTACGAGTGGGAAGTCAGCGGTGCTACTACTATTAAAAACGGTAACAACAAACAAACTTGCGAAGTTATATTTCCCGAAAATGAAACAACGGTAACTTTATACCTTACCGTAACCGATAACGAAGGTGCCAAATCCGAAACAGCAAGCAAAACAATCGAAGTAAAAGAAAAGGTTTCAAGTGATTTCCGAGAAGAAACAATTTACTTTGTAATGACAACAAGATTCTATGACGGCGACCCAAGCAACAACGAATACTGCTGGGATGAAGGCGGCGAATATCTTCCGTTCGGTTCTCCCTCAGACTGCGCTTGGCGCGGCGATTTTAAAGGACTTGCCGAAAAACTCGATTACATCAAAGCACTTGGATTCAGTGCGATTTGGATTACTCCTGTTGTACAAAACGCCTCCGGTATCGACTACCATGGCTATCATGCATACGACTTCAGCACAGTTGACCCGCGTTACGAATCAACAGACTACAAATACCAAGACTTTATCAACGCCTGTCACGCTAAGGGAATTAAAGTTATTCAGGATATTGTTTTGAATCACACAGGAAACTTCGGTGAAAAGAATCTTTTCCACATGTTCGACAAGGAAACTACTCCGTATGTGAACAAAGATATTCCGACACCTACTTCGACACCGCGAAGTCCGTTTATGAAAGTTGCCAAAAACGGCAAACAATATAATCATTTAATGAAAGGACTTTCCATGGCGGGTGCCTCCGATTATGACACTGCTGCCGGCGGAGTTCAGTATGGAGCAAGAATCAACGCAATGAAAGAAGATTCAATCGACACGGATTTTATTTATCATCATGCAAAGATGATTGATTGGAACAGCGAAAACTGCCAGCTCGGTCAAATGGCCGGAGACTGTGTTGACTTGAATACGGAAAATCCGACTGTATTCAAATATTTAAGAGATGCTTATATTAAATATATCGAAATGGGAGTAGACGCATTCCGAATCGATACGGTAAAACATATCAGCCGATTGACATTCAACAAGGCATTTATTCCGGAATTTATGCAAGCCGGCGGTGAGAATTTCTATATCTTCGGTGAAACGTGTGCACGTTATCGCGGTCGCTGGAATGAAGGAGTTCCCGCTCTTTCGCCTGCATTCTACACATGGAAAGAAGAGGACAGTTTTCCTTGGAGTGATACAGATCACAAAACAAACAGTGCTTCGGCAACTGCTCATTTTGAAAAGTATAAGTCAAGTTTCAATCATCCTACACGGGATGGCGAAATCGCAAATCATCTGCTGAAGGGCAACGAATACCACGCTCCCGACTACAGTATGAGAAGCTATCTCGACCAGATTGACTTCCCAATGCACTGGGCATTCAGAGAAGCCGGAGACGCATTCCGCACTGCGGTTGATACAAACGACCCTGACTTTAATGACGCGACTTGGAACGTAACGTACGTCGACAGCCACGACTATGCTCCTGACAATGCACCTGAAGACAAACGTTTCAACGGTTATTGGCCGGACAAACTCAACTTGATTTTTACATTCCGAGGAATTCCGTGCATTTACTACGGTTCGGAAATTGAATTCCAGAAAGGACTTTGCATCGACCCTGCAAACGGACGTGTTCCGCTTGAAAAATCGGGACGTGCTTACTTCGGGGACCATCTTAAAGGATCTGTAACGGCAACAGGTTACGGCGATTTCACTGCAAGCGGAACAGTTGCCAGCACATTGAAGCACGATCTTGCGCAGCACATTATCCGATTGAATAAAATCAGACGTGCAATTCCTGCTCTGCAAAAAGGCCAGTATTCCACACAGGGCTGCAATGGTCAAATCGCATTCAAACGCCGCTACACAGCAGACGGAACCGACAGTTTCGCTTGCGTTGCGATAAACGGCAGTGCAACTTTCACCGGAGTTCCAAACGGAAATTACACCGAAGTAATTACCGGTACCAGAGTAAGCGGTTCTACAATTACAACTGACGCTATCGGTCAAGGAAATATGCGAATATATGTTCTTGACAATGATCATGCTTATAGCAAAATCGGTGAAGACGGAGCATATTTGAAGAAATAAGTTTTAATGATTGATTTATCAGCCGGCAGGTTTTAAACTTGCCGGTTTTTTTATTTCATTGTATCGGAACATAAAAAAGGACTGCCTAAAAACATTCTGTTTTTCAGACAGTCCCACTTGATTGGAATTGATTATTTTTTCAGTTTACTTTGCAGTTCGTTAAACACAGCTTCCGGCGTTCCGACCGCATTTACGGAAATTACTTTTCCGCGTTTTGTGTAGTAATCCAATAATGGCTCTGTTTGGTTGTGATAAACTTTTAATCTGTTTTGAATTGCATCTGCTGCATCATCGGGACGAATAACAAGTGCCGCACCGCAGTTATCGCAAACTCCTTCGAGTTTAGGTTTATTTGTTTCCACATGGAAAATCGCTTGGCATGAAGGACATGTTCTTCTGCCGCCCAAACGGCGAACAACTTCTGCGTCTTCAATATCAAAGTAAATCGCCGCATCGGCTTCATCGATCTTGCTCCAAGCTTCTGCCTGAACCATTGTTCTGGGAAATCCGTCAAGGATGTAGCCATTCTTGCAGTCATCTTCTTTTACGCGACTTTCTACAAGAGAAATAGTCAGCTCGTCGGGAACAAGTTCGCCCGCATCGAGAATCGCTTTTACTTTTTTTCCCAATTCGGTTTGCTTTTTAATATTTTCACGGAAAATATCTCCGGTACTGATGTGAGGAATTCCGGCACTTTCTTTCAACTGTTTGGCAATAGTCCCTTTCCCTGCACCGGGAGCTCCAAAAAAAATTAGCTTCATGATGTTTCACCTTTAAAAAATAAAAATATGCGAGATAATAGGCAAAATCCATGTCGATGTCAAGGAATCACATGATTTGAGAACTATACTGCACGTATAATTCTGGCATTATACTCATAAATGGAAAAACAGTGCGGCGACAGGCAGACCGCCGTTTTTGAAGATCCATTTTTTCTCATAATGCAGTTTCATGGCTTTTTCCGATTCCTCATCGGGTACGATAACCAGTGCATCGCAATTTTTATAATGTCGTTTTAAATGATTGCCTATGTGAGCAAAAAATATTTTTTTATCGATTTTAAGTCTCTTTCCGTACGGCGGATTAAAAATCAGAAGCATTTTTTCTTTAGATGGGATTAATTTCTTTGATGTTCTAAAAAAATCAATAGGCATTAAATAGACAGCAGGTTCTTCCGACTGTTCGGTAAAATTATTAACCGCAGTCAAACCGAGATTCGCGGCATTTTCGGATGTCAGCTGTATATTTCCCGTATCAATATCACTTCCGAAAATTCGCAAGTCACTCGAAAAAACGGCATTGAACGCAGCAGGCTGCTGCCGTGCGATAAAATTAAAAGCCGCTTCGGAATATACAGGCCAATGCTGAAATGCAAAGGAGCGCAAAGCCGCAAGTTTACTCTGCAATTTTTCGGTCTGCAAAGCGGCTTCGGTAAGAAATGTTCCGCTGCCGCACATCGGGTCATAAACAGCATCATAATGATTTTCGGGAAATTCCGCGGCAATTCGTTCTATCAAAAGTGACGCAAGATTTTCACGCAGCGGAGCATCCGTCGTGTACATTTTATATCCGCGCCGATACAGTGATTCTCCGCAGCAGTCAAGACTTATTGTACACCTGTCATTCACAATGCGAATATAAACAGTCTGTTCCTGTCGGGAAGTATCGGGCCCCATCATCGAAATAAACGCTTTCCTCGCGTGTTCGGCAATTGCGTCGCCGTGGTACAGTCTTGATTTTGCAGTCGATACGGAAAAATCGGGAATGCACTTAGGCGGCAGATAAAGTTCCCAGACGATTTTATTTTTCAGATGACGCATCAACATCGAAAAATTGGATGCTTTAAAATGTGCAAGCCGCATTAATATTCTGACTGCGCCGCGGCATAGCAAAACAGCCTGCATCATTTGCTGAATTTTTGCGGTAAATAAAATTCCGCCCGTTTCAACAGCGTCGATTTGAGTAATTCCCGCATTTTTGAGTTCCGAAATTCCGATGTCTTCAAATCCCGGCGGATACACTGCGAAAAATTGGTGTGCTTTTCCTTTGACTTGTATTTTAATTCTTCTTTCCAATGACATAGCAGCCAACTATAATTCAATTTATAAGTTATGCAATACTAAATTTCACAAAAACAACGACCAAGTTTCTTCAATCACCGATTGAAATTTCAATCATGAATTAATATACTGCTCGAAAGTTTATTTTTTAACTGCGAGGATTTCATGTCAAAAAAAATTATAGACCATCGGAATGTTTTTGATTATCACAAAAAAAGCAGCAAGCAAAAGTATAATAAAAATAAGCGCGTTTCGTTTGTTTCCGGTAAAGATTCTTATAATTCCGACAATACAAAAGTGCTGAAAAACAATAACAGCGAAAACAGCGAGGCAAAAAATAAACTTCACAGCAAGAAAAAAAACGAACAGTTTTACTGCGGTGTACATACGTGCCACACTGTTTTTAAACAGCGCAAAAATGACATTATAAAAGTTTATTTGGTAAAAGAACTTGTAAAAGAATTCGGTGAATTGCTGAAATTTTGCAGTACAAAAAAAATTGCTTATCGAATTATCGATGATGAGGATTTGAAAAAACTTACCGATTCGACTCATCATGAAGGAATTGCGATATTGACTAAAACCGTAAAAACCAAAACCATCGCAGATTTACCGACAAATGCCCCGATTTTATGGCTTGACGGAGTGGTAAATCCGCACAATATCGGAATAATGATGCGAGTAATGGCACATTTTGGCTGGAAACATTTAGTCGTCAACGGAGAAAAAACCGTCATTTCTCCGGCTACGGCACGAATGAGCGAGGGCGGCTGCGAGTTCGTGAATCTTTACGGGATAGAATCCGCAAAAAAATTCATATTATGGGCAAGAAAAAACGGTTACAAAATAGTCGGGACATCAAGCCACAGCAGCCTTTCGGTGTATGAATACTCAATGTGCAAAAAAATAATTCTCGTTTTTGGACAGGAAGCCGACGGTATTTCAAAAGATGTTATGCAAAGACTCGATGAATCGCTGATAATTCCGGGAACCGACAATGTAGAAAGCCTGAATGTATCTGTTGCCGGAGGCATTTTTTTAAGTGAATACACTCGTCAAATGGAGATGAAATAATGGTTTCGCAGCTTTTTTCTTTGCCGGTAAATATTCCGTTCAAGCGCATCTACAATCGAATGGGACATCGCATTTCCACTGAAATTTCCGCAGAAATGAAAGACAAAATCGACAGGACAATCAACGATGCTTTTACGATGTGTGAATTGAAAGCACGGTATGATTTTTTCGATGTTAAAAACAATGACGGGAAAAATATCAGTATCGGAACAGAAATTTTTGTATCCGAAAGTTTTTGCGACTTAATGAAAAATTGCAGTAAAATCGCACTTTTCGCCGTTACCATCGGCAGTAAGCTGATGGAAAAACGTCAAAATTTTCTTGACACCAGCGAAATATTCAATGCGGTGATTTACGACGCTGTCGGTTCGGAAATTGTAGAAGAAGGCGCGGAATACATGCACTGTTTCTTGGGAAAAATAGCGGCGCCCAAAGGCGGCAGTATACTGAAAAAACGTTTCAGCCCGGGATATTCAGACATGAGCCTTGAAATGCAAAAAAAAGTTTTCAAACTGCTTAATCCAGAAGCTATCGGAATCCAACTTTCGCCTTCTTGTTTGATGATTCCCGAAAAATCAATTACTGCATTTGTCGGAATCGAAAGCTAATGGGAAAGTAACTCAATAATAAAAAAGCGAGCTGAAAGCTCCTGACAAACGCAGTTGAGGCTTTCATCTCGCTTTATTTTTTATTACTCAATCATTTATCGACTATTCGGTAACTTTTCCCGATGGGAGAGTTTTCATTTTTTCATCCAAAGCGGCTTTTTGTTCTTCATAGCCGGGTTTGTTCAGCAGTGCAAACATATTTTTCTTGTACGCTTCTACTCCCGGTTGGTTAAATGGGTTTACTCCAAGCAAATAACCGGAAATTCCGCACGCTTTTTCAAATACATACAAAAGTTGTCCCAAGAAAAACTCATTTAATTCGGGAACATTAATTTTCAGATTAGGAACTTTTCCTTCGTAATGCGCAATTAAAGTTCCCTGCTGTGCATTTTTGTTGATTTCATCGTAACTTTTTCCGGCAAGGAATTCCAAGCCATCCAAATCATCCGGATCGGAAACGACTGTCAAATCGTTCAATGGTTTCTCAATATTCAAAACGGTTTCAAAAATAAAACGTTGTCCATCCTGAATCCATTGTCCCATAGAATGAAGATCTGTCGTAAAATCAACCGACGCAGGGAAAATCCCTTTCCCGTCTTTTCCTTCGCTCTCACCGTACAGCTGCTTCCACCATTCACTTAAATAATGCAGGCAAGGTTCGTAATTTACAAGAATTTCGGTGTGATATTTGTTGTTCAAAAGAAGATTTCTTACGGCAGCATAAACCAGTGCCGGGTTTTTAGAGAAATCTTTTTCGGTTGTGTATTGAGACGCATATTCCGCACCTTGCAGTAATTTCTTTACATCGATTCCGGAAGCTGCAATCGGCAAAATTCCGACCGGTGTCAAAACCGAAAATCTTCCGCCGACATCATCGGGAATAATAAATGTTCTGTAACCTTCATTTGTTGCTAACTTACGCAGCGCACCTTTTGCGGCATCGGTAGTAGCAATTATTCTCTTGGCAGCTTCTACTTTCCCGTACTTTTTCTCCATAACATTTTTAATGTAGCGGAAAGCGATGCTTGGTTCCGTTGTGGTTCCGGATTTTGAAATATTATTCACATAAACGCTGTCAGCGGCTTCTATCTCGTCAATAATTGCTTTTAACCAGCTTCCGCTTATATTTTGACCAGCAAAAAGGACTCTCGGTCCGCCGGTTTTGCTTTTTGCCAAAGCATTGTGAAACGGGTGCAAAAGAGCTTCCGTTACAGCTTTTGTTCCCAGATAGCTTCCGCCTATTCCCACACAAACAAGCAAATCGCCTTTTGTGTAAATTTCGTTTCCCACTTCCAAAATTTCCTTGAACTCATCGGACTTCAGCATTTGCGCAGGAAGATTTCTCCATCCGATAAAATCGTTTCCGGCACCTACACCGTTTTCCAAAGTTTCCATAGCTTTTAATGCTTCACTTTTATAAGCATCAAATTGTTCCTCTGTAATAAACGGAAATGTAAATGAATAATCTACCGAAATTTTTCTTTCCATTATAAAACTCCTTTTTGGTTAATAAAAAGTTCCTTATGTATAAGCATGAAAAAAATTGCAGCAATGAATATCATTTTTTTTATATGCTGTGAAGTGTAAATATTTCACAAATAAAAAGAGCTATTCTGCCATTTCACTGCCTATATTTTACTTGTTGAATAACTCTTTTATACTGCTTACGCATCCCATAAGTGCGCTCGATTCGTATGGCATAAATATTACCTTTTCGCCTTTCTGAGATGCAATATCTTTCATTGTTTCCACATATTTTAATGCGACCATATACTGTGCCGGATTCAGGGACGAACTTTTCAGAGTTTCGTCAAGCAATCTCAAAGATTCCGCTTCCGCATTCGCAATCGCAAGTTTCGCTTCTGCCTCACCTTTCGCGCGCAGTACTCGAGATTGCTTCTCACCTTCTGCTTCGGCAATCAACTTATCTCTTTCTCCTTCTGCCTGTAAAATTTTGGCTGATTTTTCACCTTCCGCTTTTAATATCATTTCACGGCGTTCTCGTTCCGCACGCATTTGTTTTTCCATCGCATCACGAATGTCTTTAGGCGGAACTATATCCTGCAATTCCACACGATTTACTTTTACGCCCCACTTATCTGTCGCTTCATCAAGGATTTCGCGCAGTTTATTATTTATCGTATCACGGCTTGTAAGAGTCTGATCCAGTTCCAGCTCTCCGATAATGTTACGCAGTGTCGTCTGTGTAAGTTTCTCAATTGCCAGACTCAAATCTTCGATTTCATAAGTCGCTTTGAACGGGTCGGTAATTTGGTAATAAAGAATAGCGTTTATTTCTATAGTAACATTATCTTTTGTGATAACGGTCTGTTTCGGGAAATCATAAACACATTCGCGCATATCAATAAAATCGGTTCTTGTATATTGAATATACGAACGCCCCGATCCGTCTGTTCGTGATACTCTTTTCGGTACAATTCGGATTGTATCAAGAATAGGGATTATTAAATTTACTCCGGTACTTAACGTTTTATGGTATTTCCCCAAACGTTCCACAATCATAACCGTAGATTGCTTTACGATACGTATCCCTTTGATGAGTATGAAAAGAATCAGAATTGCAACTAACGCAATCAAAATAGTAAGTATTCCCATTATTCGCTCCTTTTAGATTAAAAATTATCAATTCACAAATCAGAATCTGATTTTTTACTCACAATTACAGTATTTCCTTCGACTCTTACGATACAAACTTTTTCACCGGCTTCTATGACGCTTTCGTCTTCGGTTCGTGCCTTCCACAAATCGGCATAAAGTTTTACCGTTCCGTTATTGGTACCGTCGATTTTAGTTTCGGCTGTCAATATTTTGCCTTTCATTGCATCGACATTAGATGATAACGCATTTTTATCGTACAAATACTTCAAGCAAATCGGACGAAGGTAAATAAGCAGCAATGCCGTCGATACCGCAAATACACATAACGGAATAAATATCAGATTTGCGGGAACAAAAAATGCAACAATTCCGGCAAAAAGACTGCTTATTCCTATTAAAATCATAAAGAAAGACGGTGTGAATATTTCCCCGATAATAAGCAAAATACCGATTATCAACCATATAAGCCATATTTTTTCCATAACAAATCCCTTCCGAATATACTTTGCAGTTTTTTATTCCCCATAATTTTTACCCAAACATCGAAATCATTACACCGGCAGCGATAGCCGAACCGATAACTCCGGCAACGTTAGGTCCCATAGCATGCATTAACAAAAAGTTTGACGGCTCTTCTTCCATTCCGACTTTATTTGCCACACGCGCAGCCATAGGAACCGCAGAAACACCCGCAGCTCCGATTAACGGATTGATTTTATCCTTAGAAAATAAATTCATTATTTTCGCAAATATAACTCCGGTAGCTGTTCCGAATGTAAACGCAACTAATCCGATTAATAATATTCCGAGTGACGAAAGCTGCATAAATTTGTCGGCAGACATCTGCATTCCCACTCCAAGCCCCAAGAATATCGTAACGATATTCAATAATTCATTCTGCATTGTTTTGGACAGTCTTTCTACAATACCGATTTCCTTTACAAAGTTACCGAATGTAAATGCACCGATTAACGGTACCGATGACGGAATAAAAAGAACGCATAGAGAAAGAACGATCAGAGGAAAAATAATTTTTTCTATTTTGCTGACTTCCCTGAGCTGTCTCATTTTTATGCAGCGTTCTTTTTTCGTTGTTAAAGCACGCATAATCGGCGGCTGAATCAACGGAACCAAAGCCATATATGAATATGCAGCTACGGCAATGGAACCGAGCATTTCCGGTGCTAATTTCGATGAAACATAGATTGACGTTGGACCGTCGGCTCCGCCTATGATTGCAATAGCACAAACATCACGCATTGAAAAATTTATTCCCGGAATAAAATCCAAACAAATTGCACCCAAAAGAGAACCGAAAATTCCAAACTGTGCTGCAGCTCCCAAAAGTGCAGTTCTCGGATTTGCGATTAAAGCGCCGAAATCAGTCATGGCACCTACACCCATAAAAATTATCAGTGGAAATAATTCGGTTTGAATACCGGTTTCAAAAAGCATATACAAAAAACCATGAGGCGCATCTCCCATTCCGGCAAGCGGAACATTTACAAGTAACGTTCCAAAGCCTATAGGAATCAGCAGCAATGGTTCAAATCCTTTCGCACCGCCTAAATACAGCAGCACAAATGCAATCAGAATCATTACGGCTTTCTGCCATCCGTAAGTAACATTGATTTTTCCGTTGGAGGCTACGTTTTCTGTCCTTTCAGTAAAAAAAGAGTAAATACCTGTTGTATGTAAAAGCCCTTTCAGAGTGTCGCTCACGGAAAAACTTTCATCTTCATTTTGAATCTCTTTTTCCGATGCAATTTCTTCTATAACAATCTTTTCGGGAATTACGTCGACTTCGATTTCTTCAGAAATCACACTGCGGTTTATAATTTCGGGAGTTTGTGTTTTTGCGGAAACAGCCGTATTTACTGATCCTTTTTGCATTATGCACGTACGCACAAAACCGATGCAGCAAACAACTGCAATAATTCCGATACAATAAATTATTGTTTTTTTATTTTTGCTTAAAATCTTCATTTATTTTGCTCCGATTTATACGATTTCCACTAATGGATCTCCGGCTGAAACGGAAATTCCTTCTTTTGTTAAATAACGAACTTTTCCGGCATCGGTAGCTTTTACTTCCAGCTCCATCTTCATGGATTCGAGAATTATTACCGTATCTCCCGATACAACTTCGGAATTTTCCGCAAGCGGCAGTTTGAAAACAGTTCCCGCAACCGGTGCCGCAATAATTTTTCCGTCACCGGAGGCTTTCGGTGCGGCCGGAGCATGTCCGGCATCAATCAATATTGTGCCTTCTTCCCTTACGCTGACATTGTAATCTACACCGTCAACATTTACGATATAAGCCTCAGCTCCTTTTTTACCGGAAGCCTTTGTTTTTTCAGTCGGTTTAATTTCGACAGGTCCGTTAGCTCGTTCGGCAAAGAATTTAGGTGCAACTTGAGGAAACATTGCATAAGTCATTAAATCTTCATCGCTGATATTATCAAGCAGCTTTTTTTCTTCCAATTCGCTGCGGAGTTTGTCCATTTCATTCGGCAGCAAATCAGCCGGACGGCAATCGGTTACTTTTTCTATGTTCAGTTCTTTCAGTGCTTTTTTTACCAAATCGGCATCGGGAACAGCCGGTGTTCGTCCGTAATTTCCGATAAGCAGATTTTTCGATTCCGCAGTAAGTTTATTGTAGCGACCGAAAAGTACATTAAATACAGACTGTGTTCCTACAATTTGAGAAGTCGGCGTAACAAGAGGCGGATACCCGAAATCTTTTTGTACTACGGCAATTTCTTTGAGAACATCGTCAAGTTTATCCAGCGCATTTTGTTCACGCAACTGATTTTCCAGATTTGAAAGCATTCCGCCCGGAACCTGACAAAGCAAAATGCGAGTATCGACACCTGTAAATGACGATGCATAATCCGCATATTTCTTTTTTGCTTCCTTGAAATATTGCGCAATCTCATTCAACAGTGCCAAATCCAATTCGGTGTCATACTGCGTATTTTTTAAGATTTCAACCATTGTTTCGGTCGGTGAATGACTTGTTCCCATCGACAGCGGAGAAATTGCGGTGTCAATCATATCCGCACCTGCTTCAATGGCTTTTACAAGTGTAGCTACAGACATTCCGGTTGTAGCATGGGAATGAATGCTCAACGGAAGCGATGTTTTTTTCTTAATTGCTTTTACCAGTTCCTGCGCAGTGTACGGTTTGAGTAAGCCCGACATATCTTTTATGCAGATAGAATCGGCTCCCATTTTTTCCAGCTCTTCTGCCAGCTCGGCATATTTTTCCACTGTGTGAACCGGAGTTACCGCATAACTGATACACCCCTGAATGTGCGCTTTTTGCTTTTTGACAGCCGCAAACGAAGCTTTCATATTGCGGGTATCATTTAATGCATCGAAAATTCTGAATATATCAACACCGTTTTTTACTGCGGTCTCAACAAATTTTTCCACGACATCATCAGCATAATGTCTGTATCCCAGCAGATTTTGTCCGCGCAGAAGCATCTGCATTTTCGTATCGGGCATTGCTTTTTTCAAGCCGCGAATCCTTTCCCACGGGTCTTCATTCAAAAAACGAATACAAGAATCGAAAGTTGCTCCGCCCCATGTTTCAAGTGACCAATAACCTACTTTATTCATTTTTTCGGCTATTTTAAGCATATCGCAAGTCAACATTCTGGTTGCGAGCAAAGACTGATGTCCGTCACGCAAAGCGACATCGGTAATAGCTATTTTTTTTGCCATTTTGTTCTCCTAAGTAATTAAAAATATTTTGTTATTTCTTCTGTCTGTAATTATGCACTGCTGCCGCAATCGCAGCTGCCGGAACATCTTTTTTCCGAGCGGCGGGAACAGGTTTTGCAGGTTCATTTTTATTCAACCCCAGCAGCTCGATTACTTTATTTGAAAGTTTTACTGCCCATATCAGGAGAGTAAGAAAACAGAATACGATAGCCATTCCGAAAAGCATTACCCAAACGGCTTGTCCCAAAAGTTCTGTAGTTGTCATTAATAACTCCTTAATCTTTTATTAAAAAATAATTTTTATATCACCCGTAACAACACGAAACGTTTTCGTTCCGTCGTTAAAGTATAAAAAACCGTTATCGTCGATATTTTCGATTACTCCGGAAATTACAGAACTGCTTTTGTAAATTTCCGAAAGCTCGGCTTTTTCACCGATGAGCTTCGCCTTAGACAGCCAAAGCTGCTTCATATAAGAAACTCCTCCATTTTTCAGCAATTCCAGACAGTCTACAATATTTTCTTGCAGGCAATTTGCAAAATGTTCCAAATTTATTTTTTTATTTGTTTGCGCAAAAAAAGATGTTGCCTGTTTGTCGGTTACGGTTGACCGAAGTTCTTCATCGGATGAATTGAGATTGATTCCGATTCCGGCAACGCATTTGTCGATTTTATTATTTTCCCATGTGGATTCGGTCAAAACTCCGGCAAGTTTGCTTTGTCCCACAAAAATGTCGTTGGGCCACTTTATCCATGTGCCCGCAAGTCCGTTTTTCTCCAAAGCAGTTGTTGCGGCAACGGACAACGCGGCAGTAATCCAAATCGGCTGACATTTCAAACTGCGAAGTCCTATTGAAAATGCTAAATTTTTATTGGGAATATTAACCCATTGTCTCCCCAAACGTCCGCGTCCGGAAATCTGATTAAAAGTATAAATTACGGTATAGTCGCTAAAATCCCGCTGCATCAGCAGAGTGTTTGTAGAAGACTCAACAGTCGGAATATATATTGACTGTAACTTTATGGCTGCGTCAGAGTTTTTTTCCATAATTATTTGCTTTATGAATATTCAGATTCAAAATAAGATTTTTCATGGCAAGTGCCGCTTTGCCGCGGTGAGAAATTGCATTTTTTTCCTCTTCGCTTATTTCTGCCATTCCTTTCCCATATACAGGAGTAAAAAATATCGGGTCATAGCCAAAACCGCCGGTTCCGACAGGAGACTCAAGCAGTGTCCCGCGGCAGTCTTCCTGCACAATATAAAAACGTGTAGGCGAAATGTAAAGCACTAAAGCGCAAATGTAAGCCGCATTTCTGTTTGTCTGCCCTTTCATTTCCCGCAGCATAAGCTCATAACGCTGAACATCGGTAAGCCCTTCCCCGCCGTAACGTGCCGTGTGAATTCCCGGCTTTCCGCCCATAGCTTCCACACACAAGCCGGAATCATCTGCCAGTACGGGAAGTCCGACTGTTTCATATACGGTTCTGCATTTAATTATTGCATTTTCAATAAAAGAATTTCCGTCTTCAATTATTTCTTTATTGAAATCAATCGATGTCAAATCTTTCAGCAGAATCGAGCCGCCGAAAATTTCAGAAAGTTCTCTTGTTTTATGTCGATTTTTCGTTGCAAGTATAATTGTATCCATTTTCAATCCTGTTTTTTCGTGAAACACAGCATATTTTAGAGAATAAAATGCACTACTATTCCCATTTTAGCAAGAATATTATTAATAATGAGGGACTGCAAAATAAAATTTTTTTTGTCAAATTACAAATAATTATTTGCACAAAAAGATAAAAACAAACCACAGGACAATGAAAAAAGAAAATTGAAAAAAAATAAATTAATATTTATATATAGAGAGAGAAAAAAAGGTTTATAAATAGCTTGAAATATGAAAGAAAAAGACTATATAGTTAAATGGCTTAATATCAAGTGTGATTTAAAGTAAGGAGTGTTGGTTGTTATGGATTTATCAAATCTGACTAATAAAGCTGCAGCAGTAATTATTTCGGACAAAAAAACAGCTATTTTTCAAAGAAAGGACGGTAAATGGGAATTCCCGAATGCAGCTCTCAAAGATGATGAAAAAGTTGATAATGCAATAATAAATTTATCCAAAGACAATTTGGGTATAGACGTTATTCCGGCAGCTGAAATCGGCAGCATAGAACAAAACATCGGTAACGGGATTGAGATTGCAATGTTCATTCACGTAAATACCGAAAATCCCGCCGGAATTACGCTTCACAGTGATTACAGTGCTTTCAAGTATGTTACATTCGAGGAACTCGGCGGATTGGATTTAGCCGATGATGAAAAAAAATTCTTGGAAACATGTGCAGACGATTTGAAGAAACATATAACCGATTGATATGTTCCTATGAATTAGTAAATCGAAGGAGAAAATTATGAGCGATAGAGCCGATGGTAAGTGGAATGTCTTGATTATTGATGACAGTACATTCCAAGTAAAACAAATTTCCAGAATGTTGGAAGCTCAAAACTTCAAGGTAATCGGCAGTGCTTCCGACGGAGTCGAAGGTTTGGAAGTTTTTAAAAAGTTAGGTGATGAAATAGATTTAATAACTTTGGATATAACTATGCCCGGCATGGATGGCATTTCTTGCCTGAAAGAAATCATGAAAATCAATCCGAAAACAAATGTTGTTATGATGAGTGCTTTGGGAAAAGAAGATTTGGTAAAACAGTCGCTGATGATCGGAGCAAAAGGTTTTATCGTAAAACCTTTGGATTCGGAAAAAGTCAGCAGAGTTTTGCAATCTGTTGTAAAGAGATAAAACGAAGGTAATATGTAATGACGGTTTTCGGATCACAACTGAAAGACAGACAGAAAATTTTATTGTATCCGCTTTTGGGTGTGATTTGGTCATTATCTAACGTCGGTTATATAAAATTTTTCGGCAGCATCTTTGCGTGGTTTACTTTTGCTCCGGTAATTTTTTTTTTAAAAAGCGAAAAAACGTATGACGGCATAAAATATTCGGCAATATTTGGATTTACTGCATATCTTGCTCACTTTTGGTGGATGATCGTTCCCATAACGGGGATGTCAAAAACTTTCGGGCTTCCGGAGTGGAGCATACCGCTTTCTTTTTTGCTTGCGCTCATTATCCTTTTCGGACTTTCTTTTCTGGCAGGATTGAATTACACGCTTTGTTATGCCGCGGCAAATTTTTTAGGAAAGAACAAATCGTTCTTATTTTATTTCGGTTTCGCAGTTTCGGGAACCGTTTTCGATTATTTCTATCCCAAACTTTGGGCTGATTATCTCGGATATTCCCAGTATCAAACTGTAAACATTATTCAATCTGTCGATTTGTTCGGCATAAGCTATGTTACTTTTCTGATAATGATTGCAAACAGTTTTCTGGCATATTTCGCGGAAACAGTATCTCGCTGTCTTCAATCCGAAAAACGACCTGAAAATATATTTAACAAACATACGGTCATATATGGTGCTGCGGTATTCTCATTAATAATAATTACAGCAGTTTACGGCAGTGCCAGATTCGATTTTGTAAGCAGAAAAATGAAAGCTGCAAAAAAAGTTTCAATCGGCATAGTTCAGGGAAATATTTCCGGAGCAGAAAAAAAAAGTATGACTTCTTCCGAAATGATTACTGTCTATAATGAACTTTCATCGGAATTGTCGAATGAACATCCTGAATTAATCGTATGGCCGGAATCTGCAATCCCAATTTGGTTCAATGAATCCCAAACGGACTTCTTCAGAGTAAGAAGTCGTTTCCCCGGCGATAGTTTGCTGTTGTTCGGCGGACATGCTAGACGTGATAACGGACCCGGAGTTCCTACCGACATCTTCAACAGTCTTTTCCTTATAGATTCAAATGGAGAAAAAATCGAATCGTATTACAAAAATAAGCTGCTGCCTTTTACGGAACGAGCTCCGGTGCGCTTTTTATCCTTTATATTCCCGATAATGGGACTGAAAGAATTTTCTCAGGGGGAAGGTCCACGTTTCATCGAATATGAAGATTTTAAAATAGCCGTCAATATCTGTTACGAAGCCATTATTCCGGAATATATACGCAAATCAATATTCAATGAGAAAGGCGAATCTGCCAATTTGATTATAAACTGTACCAACGACTCATGGTTTGGACGAACAATTGAACCGGAAATGCATTTGCGAATCGCTACAATCCGCGCAATCGAAAACAGACGCTGTCTTATACGCTCAACGTGCACCGGTTATTCCGTAGTTACGGATGCCAACGGATGCATCAATTACCGTTCGCATTTGCTCAAACCCGAATCTCATGCGGAAAAAATTCCTCTGCTGGAAATCAAATCATTTTATACATCTTACGGCTGGTTTTTTATTTATTTGCTGGGAATAATATTTGCATGCTGGATTGCTGTGACTGCATGTTGCCGACTTTGCTTCTATCTCAAATTTACACGGCACGAGAAATACGATAACTACATGAAACGGCGCCGCGATATTTGGATGCGTTAGTTTATCGTTTTGTTTTATAAAAAAACGCGAACCACCGAAATGGTCTTGTTATCAAACTATTTTTTTGCTATAAGGGTGACCATTAAAAAAATGACCTAGTGGTCACTTTATGCGGTTGTTTTATAAGGAAAAGTTATGATTAAGATATTGGGTACTGGCAGCTATGTACCGGAAAAAATACTGACAAATTTCGATCTGGAAAAAACATTAGATACATCCGACACCTGGATTGTTCAGCGCACGGGAATTCACGAAAGACGCATTGCAGCACCGGAAGAATCTACGGTTTCTTTAAGTGTTGCCGCTGCCAAAAAGGCACTTGCCGCTGCCGAAGTTTCACCGAAAGATGTTGACTTGCTGATACTGACTACATCGACTGCGGATTATCAGATTTCCTCCAGTGCGCCGATAATCGCAAATGAATTGGGATGCGGGAAAATTCCTGCGTTCGATTTAAACGCAGTTTGCGCCGGATTTGTGTACGGTTTTTGTGTTGCCGCAGGTCTTTTGGAATCGGGAATGTACAAAAATTGTTTGTTAATCGGTTCGGACGTTTATTCCCGTATACTAAATTGGGAAGACAGAAACAGCTGTATATTATTCGGTGATGGAGCCGGAGCGATACTGCTGAAAAAAGAAAATGGAGCACCGAATATTCTTGCTCATGACTATTCCAGTGACGGATCCGGTTCTGCTTACATCAGAATTCCTGTCGGCGGAAGCAAAATTCCGTATAACTCAAATGAAAATATTGCCAAAGAAGACTTGTACTTTAAAATGGAAGGCAAAAAAGTTTATGAGTTTACCATTAAAGAAATACCTGCCTGCGTAAAGCGCCTTATTGAAAAAGCAAATATTGCATCTTCGGATTTGGACGCGGTTATTTTTCATCAGGCAAATATCAGAATTATTGATGCAGTTGCAAAAGATTGTGAAATTCCGATTGAAAAATTCTTTATCAATATTCAAAAATACGGAAACACATCGAGTGCCTCTGTTCCTTTGGCATTGGATGAAGCCGTCAGAAAAGGAAAAATCAAAACTGGCGATAAAGTAATGCTGCTTGGGTTTGGCGGCGGGTTAAGCTGGGGCGGAGTGATTTTAGAATGGCAATAAGACATTGGAAGCAGCAGTCTGTATGCAAACTTGTTTCCGGCCTCCTATACAGTACAATTACGGAATGTTGAATTGTTTAGTCATATTTGAATCGAAAATAAAGAAAATGAAGTCGATTTTCGATAATGTTTTTTGAGTATATTTTCCGGAGATAAGGATAAAACCTCAAAAAAATAAATGGAAACGCTTATGCTGAAAAAAAATCTTTGTGCAGTATTGCTGCTTTTAACTTGCTGTTCGATATTCGCTCGTTTCAGAGTTCAGGTAATCTATAAAGATGCTTACTATTTTATGGAACCTTACGAAACCGTTTCGTATCCTACAAAAAATTCTAAAAATTTTTATGTCAGTCGCGTTATAGACAAAACTCAGCTCCACAGAATTCGTATAGACAGTACCGAAAAGTCAAAATTGAGTTCACTGCTGTTTACCGGAGACAGTTATACTTTCAATAAAGTGCGCTTAACTTTGGTTCATCCGGCAACGTATCCGGGAGATATGGGAAGTTTCAAGATTGAAAATCTGGAAGATGAGCCTTTTGCAATTTATTTTACAGTAGCAGATTATGATTCCATAGTTTTGCAGTCGTATATTAATTTTTATAACCCACGATGGAAATCCTTTACCGAAGCCGGAAACGAGCTTGATTATATAACTTCAGCCATTGCCGTTCGTATCTTGCTTGACAAACTTTCCGGAAAAATCGAATGGAAAAGTGATTTACCGCAAGTCATTACCGTAGACAAAATGAATGAGATTTATATGCAGTCTCCCGATTTGGAACGAACAATCAAAGAATATTATTGGGAACGCAAAAACAACGGAGGATATGTTCTGCGTACGAATTTGACTTCGGCAGACGAAGCAGCACTGCGAAACCTTTTGGATCAGGCTGATTTTAATTTTTCGAGAACACTTGCAGACAAAGAACGTATCGAAGCGTATGAAAACTTCATAAAGCAACTGGCTTCTTACGGTGATGCACAGGAAATATTTAACAAACTTGTGCAATTTGTAAGCATAAATATAAGTGCAGTGGAAGATTACGATATTGAAAGCAATTGGGTTAAACCTTACAATTTACTGTACACACGCAAAGGTGATTACAAATCAATTGCATTTTTTTATTACTATACATTTAAACGATTGGGGTTAATCTGCGAAGCATTCTTTGTCGTTCCTTTGGTAAAAAAAGAAAAACAAGATTTTACAAAAAACATTTCGTGGGAAGAAGTTGAGAATGAACTGATAAAACACAATATTTCAGTGGCGACTAATCTTAATATAAAAAAGTATGAGTATCCTAATTTATCCGATACCCGCTTGCTTGTCGCTTTTAAATATAAAGATTACTGGTATTATACAAGCGGTGTAAAATGGATCAAAACTCATTTGCAGGATAAAACCGGAGAACGAACCGCCGCACATTATTCAAAAAACGGCTGCTATTATATGAAGCTAAATGATGAGCTTGCCGGAAGAATAGAAAATGATATGCCGATTATCGATAGTAATTCCGGAAAGAGAATTCCGCAATGGAATGTTTTCCTGGATATTTCCAAAGAACCGCAGTGATGGGAGATGAAATTGTTTCAAAAATATTTACGTAATTCTACAGAAAAAGTAATTCAGGCAATAAATATCGGAACAATGGAGCTGGCAAATTTTCAGCAGTCGGTATTTACGCCGGAATTCATTCTTTTGGGATTGTTGGAACAGGAAGATTCCGGAATCTTGCGCATGCTGAAAGAAATCGAGATGGAAGCCCAAACCGTTGCCGATACGGTAATAGAAAAAGTCTACACGTTGTTTCCGGCAGCTTCGGAACAAACATCCCTTCCTACCGAAATTACATTAAGTCCCGATGTAGAGTTGCTTTTAGAAATCGCTTCACATGAAGCAAGGGAGTTTCACGACAAATTCATTACAACAGAGTCATTGTTTCTTGCATTTCTCCATGATGAAATAAGCAGTCCGTCGTATGAGATTTTACGATCAGTCGGCTTGTCTTACGAAAAATGCAAAGCGGCTGTTTTGAGTATTCGCAATGGTATGACGATTACGGCAAGGGACGGTGAAAGTCAGGAAAATGTTCTTGATGTTTTCGGAACAGATTTGACTGAACTTGCACAGTCGGGAAAACTTGACCCTATAGTGGGACGTGAAGAGGATATAGAACGAATTGTAGAAATATTGGCACGCCGCATAAAAAACAATCCTATCATCATCGGAGAACCCGGAGTCGGCAAAACCGTACTTGTAGAAGGGTTAGCTCAATTAATCGCCGCACATCGAGTACCGAAAACGCTGCAGTCAAAAAAAATAATTCAGCTCGACGTAGTACAGCTGACGGCCGGAACAAAATTTAAAGGCGAATTTGAAGAACGCATGAAAGCTGTCGTCGATGCACTTGAAAATGCCGGAGGACGCGTAATTGCATTTATCGATGAAATACAAATACTAATGGATTCGAGTTCGGGTTCAATCAAGATGTCTGACATTTTAAAACCGGCACTGACACGCGGACAAATTCAATTAATCGGTACCGCAACCTGCGAAAATTATAAAAGAACAATTGAAAAAGACCGTACATTTTCCAGATGCTTCCAAGTCATACAGTTAAAAGAACCGTCAATTGACGAAACGATAAAAATTTTAAAAGAAGTCAGCGAAAAATACAGTGCGCACCATGACGTTATTTATGAGGAAGACGCATTGGAAGCTGCGGTACGGCTGTCTGACCGATACATAAGCGAGCGTTTCTTACCCGATAAAGCAATTGATTTACTCGATGAAGCAGGTGCACGCAAAAAAATCTTCTTGGTTTCCACTCACCCGGAAGTGTATCACCTTGAGACTCAGCTTGCGGAACTGCGCCGTAAAAGAACTTTGGCATTCAGTGAAAGCGCAGATTCCGGCGGAGTAACGGCTGTGGTAGAAGTCCAGATGAAAGTCAACGAAATAGAAGCCAAACTGAGAAAAATTCGCGCAAAATGGAAAGAAGAACAGGAAAAAAGTTCCAATATAGTAACTGCGGAAGATGTGGCTGCAGTAGTAAGTAAAATTACCGGCGTTCCGGTTTGTAAAGTCGTTGAAACCGAGGCAAAAAAACTCGTTGCAATGGAAGATGTTCTTCATAAAAGAATCATCGGTCAAGACTCGGCTGTTACGGCAGTTGCCAATGCTATCAGAAGAAATCGTGCCGGAATAAAAGATGCCGGACGGCCAATAGGAATATTTTTGTTTTTCGGGCCGACGGGAGTCGGGAAAACGGAATTTGCAAAAGTTTTGGCAGACTTTCTTTTTGATGATGAAACGAAAATTGTCCGTCTGGATATGTCGGAATACATGGAGCGTCATTCCGTTTCCAAAATAATAGGTTCACCGCCCGGATATGTAGGGTACGACGAAGGCGGTCAATTGACCGAGCAAATCAGGCGAAATCCTTTTTCTGTGGTGCTGCTTGACGAAATGGAAAAAGCCAACGAAGATGTTTTCAACTTAATGCTTCAAATTTTCGATGAAGGTAAACTTACCGATAGTCAAGGTGTGGAAGTAAGTTTTCGCAATACGATAATTATCGGAACATCAAATCTCGGATCGTCAAAAATGTTTGATTTAGGCAAACACATCGGTTTTGCAGAAACGTCGTCCAAATTCGACGATTACGGAGTAATGAAAGAAAAAATTCTCGAAGAAACAAAAAAATTTTTCAAGCCGGAATTTTTAAACCGTATAGATGAAATCATAGTTTTTCATCCGTTGGAAAAAGAACATATATTATCAATAACAAAATTGTTACTGGAAAAATTGCGCAAAAAAATCGAGGACATCGGCTATAAAGTACAGTTTGATACTAACGTCTGCGAAAGAATTGCGGAACTCGGATATTCGCCTGAGTTCGGAGCACGCCCGCTTCGCCGTGTAATTGAAAATTATATTGAAAATGCAATCAGTTTGGAAATCATACGAGGAAATATTCATCCGGGAAAAACAATACTTGTTTCGGTAAAAGACTATAACTTTTGTATTACTTGCATAAATTAGACTGTTTTGCCAGCAGATGAAAAAAAGCTGTACCGTAAAAAAGGGAGGGAAAGATATGAATCGCATAAAAGTTATCAGAAATTGTTTTGCTATTTTGGTAACAACATTCACACTCATTTATATTACTGTACAAAGTTTCAATATTCCGAATTATCAGGAAAATGAAGTAAACCGAATCCTTGATGAATTAACACCTGTTCTGGTAATGGACAAATTGGAAGATTATCAAATTGAAAATATCAGCGATGAAAGTGTCGTTTTGATTCTGGTAAAACGTCCCAATTTACCGCAGATTCCCGTAATTTATGATTGCTCGTTCTTTCCGAACGGAACCGAATCGATTATGGATAAACTCAACGAAAGCAAATCAAAACTGCGTTCTTATCAAAGAACTGCCGGAACACTTCGCTATACCGTTTGGATGCGCAAATTTCCCGTTTACTATCAAATAAAATATTTGCTTATCCCTATCTTAGTCAGTGTCTTGATTTTCATTATCGGGCTGATTTTCATCATCATTTTTTTCTATCCGGCAAAAACTCCGGTTATTCCCAAAAGAAATGGGAAAAAAGAGATCATTTTGAAAAAACAGGAAGACGATGAAGAATTAAACATCGAAGAAGATGACCGCTACTTGAGAGACGAACTGCGCACTGTTTCCGAAAAAAAACATGATACCGAAGATTCCTTGTGGCAGGAAGAAGATTCGGAAGATGAAATAGAAGTCAACGAAGAAACAGAAGAGGAAACAAATGAACTGGACGCTTACCGTGAAATTTGGACACGCGACTTTAAAATATCCGATGATTTTACCGAAAAATTTCCTCTGTTATTGATGTACCGACTTTTCAGATTCGGGTTTACTCCGGAGCAATATATTTTAAAAGGATTACAAATAGGAACACATTATTTCGGATGGGAAAATGCCGGCATTTATATTTCTCAAAAGGATGATTTCATTAACATCAAAACCGGCAAAAAGCTCAATATCGAATCATTACGTATAATCAGCAGTCCGCAAATGCACGGAGTTGTGCATATTCCATTGTACCCTTACAGCAAAACAAATTTGTTCGGATTTTTTGAATTTACTTGGATTAAAAACGAAAATTTAGTGATGTCGGATATTCTGTATTTTCTTAAAATTTTATTTTCCAACGAAATCAAACCGATTTTTACCAATCAAAAAAATAACGAAAGTTTGAAAGAGCGTCTCAGTGATATGCTGAATACAAATAAAAATGTTACTCTTGCATTTCTCGAAGCAGACAACAGATACAAACTTTTCGAGGAACTTTCGGAAGATGAAGCCAATATTCTGAACATGAAAATTTCCGATGATATAATGCAGGCTTTTTCGGGATATGTTGTATTTGAAGTGTTCCCTTTTATTTATGGCTTGTGCGAAAATTCAAAAGAAGAAGACACAATATACAAACTGAAAAACTTTTTGGCAGATAAAGACAAGCACAATTATTTTATTTCGCCGTCTCGGGGAAATGTAGCTGTGACTTTTTCAATCGGGCTTTCATCAAAAAAAGAACGCGACATCGATATTCAAAAATTGATTGATGAAGCGGAAAACGAGCTTGACAATGCTCTTGACTGCGGCGGAAACAGAGTAAGTATTTTCGGTGAAAATCGATGAACCGAATTCTATCGATAAAACAAACTTCGCTGAAAGTTTTGCGCGATTATTTCGGCTATGATAATTTTCGCAGCGGACAAGATAAAATTATCGAAGCAGTGCTGACCGGGCATGATACGCTTGGAGTAATGCCTACCGGAGGCGGTAAAAGTTTATGTTACCAAGTTCCGGCTCTTTGTCTGCCGGGAATCACCGTTGTAATTTCTCCGCTTATTTCACTGATGAAAGATCAGCTTGACAGTCTTGCGGAACGAGGCTACCCCGCCGCAATGCTGAACTCCACCGTTACTCCGGAAACCGCACGTGAGACTGCGGAAAATGTTTTGTCGGGTAAAGTAAAGCTGCTGTATCTCACTCCGGAACGTTTTCGCAATCAACGCTTTTTAGAATGGCTCAAAGGTGTAGAATTATCGCTTTTTGCAGTAGATGAAGCACATTGTATTTCGGAATGGGGACATGACTTCAGACCGGATTACCGCAGACTTTCCGCCGTGAGAAAATATCTTAACTGCGCGCCTGTACTTGCCCTTACGGCAACTGCGACGCAGGATGTTCGCAACGATATTATAAATTCATTGGAGATGAAAAACCCTGAAATTGTAATTAACGGTTTTAATCGGGAAAATTTGATTTACGGTGTAA
This sequence comes from Spirochaetales bacterium, assembly GCA_022508205.1. Taxonomy (GTDB): domain Bacteria; phylum Spirochaetota; class GWE2-31-10; order GWE2-31-10; family GWE2-31-10; genus RGIG8597. The sequence continues at coordinate 8,285 of JAFLVQ010000004.1, read as the reverse complement.
AAAAATTCTACCGAAGTGAAGATAAAAAGCGCGGACTTCTCGATTTTATGCAAAAAGCAAAAGCACCCGGAATCATTTACACTGCCAGTGTCAAAGATGCGGAAGAAGTTTACAATTACCTGCGAACCAACAGTAAACTGCGTTTTGCGTGTTATCATGCACGGCTTAATAAACAAGTCCGAAATAAAGCGCAGGATGATTTTTTGCAAAATAAAGTTGATGTTTTGATTGCGACAAATGCTTTCGGAATGGGTGTAAATAAACCTGATATTCGGTTTGTGGCTCATTATTCTATTCCGGGAACAATTGAAGCGTACTACCAAGAAACAGGACGTGCGGGGCGTGACGGCAAGACATCGTTTTGTCTGCTGCAATACATGGAGCAGGATGTAAAAATACAGCGGTTTTTTATCGATTCCAAAAATCCGCCGCTGGAATTGCTGCGCAGTGTATTGGCAAAAATTGTCAAAGATTCAAAAAAACGGCTGCTTTACGACGACGAAGCCCTCGACATGGAAGGACTTTCAAGTCATGCACAAGCGGCTGTTTATAAAATTTTGCAGTATATGGGCTGCATCGAAATCGAATATATTCGCGAAGAAGTTTTGGAAATAAAATTGAATCATCCGCCTAAAGGCTGGCAGTTTGATTATGAAAGTCTGCGCAGATTTGCGGCGGGAAAAATATCCTTTACAATTACAAAGCAAAAACTGGCACGACGGCTTGATGTGAATATAAATCAGCTTGATGAAACTTTGTTGCAGCTGGAAAAAGACAATTGCATTTCACTGACAAAGCTGCGTGCCGGACGACGGCTTAAAGTTTTGAATTCAAAACTGAGCTCGAATCAGGAAAAAGAATACCGCAATATGGTAAACAAAAAAATCAAAGTAGATTATGAAAAACTCGATGCGTTGATTAAATATGCACAACTAAGCGCGGGCAAATGCAGACGACACAGTCTGCTTTCTTATTTCGGCGAAAAATATCAGATCGAAAATTGCGCTGCGTGTGATTTGTGCCGCAGAACTTTTACAATCGACAAACCGAAACTTTCAAGTATTGAAAGGAAAATTTTGCAGTCTGTCTATTTAGGCGAAATCAATTTCGGAAAGAAAAAACTTGCCGCATTACTCAAAGGTTCATTTGAACTCGACGAACGTTTTCATGAACTGGAAGATTTCGGCATTTTGTCAAGATTGGATACTGACGAAATTGCCGCACATATAGACGAACTTTTGGAGATGGGATTTTTGTACATTGACAACAAAAAATATCCCGTAGTAAAAATATCGACAGACGGCAAAAACATTTTGCAGGAGGCAGTTAGTAAATGAAAAGCATTTTATTTGTTTGTTTGGGAAATATTTGCCGCTCTCCAATGGCAGAAGCAATATTCAGAAATATGGTAAGCAAAACCGGGCGTGAAAATGATTTTTTCATCGATTCGGCGGGGACTTCGTCATGCAACCAAGGACTGCCGGCGGATTCCAGAGCCGCAGCCGAACTTGCCCGGCACGGACTTTCGACGCAGCATAAAGCCCGTCAAATCGAAGAAGAAGATTTCGACAATTTTGATTATATTTTGGCAATGGACAGAGACAATTACAAAGAACTTTTGTGGTTAGCCGACGAAAACGAAAATGGGAAAAGTAAAGTTATGATGTTCCGAAAATTCGACCCGGACGGAAACGGCAATGTACCGGATCCGTATTACGGCGGAAAAAAAGGCTTTGAAGACGTTTTTAAAATATGCGAAAGGACCTGCTGTTCACTGCTGGAAAAATTATAAGTTGTAAAGCATATTGATTTTTCACTTTTTTCAGTGTAATAGTAGGTACTTTTTAGCAACCAAAGGAGGGTACTATGACTGAACTTTCAGAAAATATGAATATTCGCGAACTGGTACAAGATTATCCCGATGCATTAGGCGTTTTTGGGGCATACGGTATCGGTTGTATCGGCTGCGCAATGGCAAGATACGAAACTATAAAGCAAGGATTAGAAGCTCACGGAATTCCTGTGGAACAATTTATGGCAGATTTGAAAAAGGCTGTGAACAAAGAATAATTTTGCTTAAGGTTTTGCAAATACTTGCATATTGATTTTTTTATATCCGGCTGCCCAATAAGTCTAAATGCTGAAACGCAAATTCAATACAATGATTCTTTTTGGGCAGCCTGATTTTTGTGCAATTGAAGTAATGAAATAAATTTTTAAAATTTGCGGCAACAAATTTTATTAAATGAAGGAGAGGATTATGGATATTCAAAACAAAATGATTCACGCCTTGATTGATTCAGCTGATACCGTTTCTGTTTACTTTGAAAAAAATATCGATCCGGAACATATCAGCGGAATTTATCTTTATTCCAGCAAAAAAGAAATTCCTTATTCCGTAAAATATATTTGCGGTACTCGTCTTATTTTAAAAATAACTAATTTGAATATTAAGAAAGCATATTTTTTATCAAACAGTGCGCAGGAACTTCAGCTGATTCCTCACGGCATTTTGGACAGTGTAAAATATCGCTATCCGGGAAATGATTTAGGCGCGGTTTATACGCCGAGAGCCACATCATTCAAAGTATTTGCACCAACGGCAGAACGTATTGTATTGAATATTTATTCGGCTCCGGAAGGCGGAAAAGCTGTCTCCTACCCTATGACAGAAGGCGATTACGGCGTTTGGAGCGTCTGCATAAAGGAAAATCTCAAAGGTAAATTCTATTCATTCAATGTTTTCGGTGAATATCCGGAATTCCCCGGCGAGAAAGATGTAGTTGACCCGTACGCAAAATGCGTTATCGGAAAAACAGGCCGTGCAATGGTAATCAATGAAAAAAGTTACGGTAAAAAAGAGCCTTTATTGGAAAAAACACCGTTGGCTTCACCCATAGTTTACGAAATTCACATGCGCGATATTTCTGTGGCACAAGATTCCGGCACCGTTCATCGCGGAAAATATTCTGCATTAACGCTTGATAAAACTTCATATCAGGAAAAAGCCACAAAGGGAAAAAAATCGGCTAAAGTATCGACGCTTTTGTCGCACATTAAAGAACTCGGCGTTAATACGGTTCAAATCATGCCGATACAAGATTTCGACAATGACGAAAGCAATGAGAATGAATACGGCTGGGGATATATGCCGCGTTACTTCAACAGTCCCGACGGTATTTATTCATCAAATTGGAAAGATGATTCAAAAATTCGCGAAGTCCGCAAAATGGTCGCATCACTTCACAAAAACGGACTGCGTGTAATTCTTGATGTTGTTTACAATCACACTGCGGAAGGCTTCTACGGGGACGGCATTTTTTCATTTAATGCCTTTGTTCCGTATTTCTATTATCGATTCGGCAACGGTTACATTTCAAATGGTTCGGGATGCGGCAATGAACTGCGAAGTGAAGCTCCGATGGTACGGAAATTTATTGTTGATACCTTGCGCTTTTGGACCGATTTTTACGACTTCGATGGGTTCAGATTTGATTTGATGGGACTTATAGATTTGAAAACAATACAAGAAATCGTAAAAGAGCTGAGCATTATCAAGTCGGATATTTTCATTTACGGAGAGCCATGGACAGGCGGTTTAACGCCGATTCAACCTACTTACAAGGGAATGCAGCGATACAATTCTTTTTCGGTCTTCAATGATGATTTCAGAGATGCAATAAAAGGTGCAGTTTTTAATGTAAAGGAACATGGTTTTATCCAGTCGTCAGGCGCAAATCATCGTGACCGAGTCATTCAGGGAATTCTGGGAAGTATCAATACGTTTGCCGCTGTACCTTTCGAGACAATGAATTATGTCGAAGTTCATGACAATAACACTTTGTTCGATAAATTATATTACTCACTGCACGATACCGTAAAATTTGCCGAACTGGACAAAAAACGTCCTAATGATGCCCAACTTTTGGAAAAAATAAAAGCGCAGCATAAACTGGCAGCATTTATTCTGCTTACAAGTCAAGGTGTTCCCGTTCTTCATCTGGGACAAGATTTTATGCGCACAAAACACGGTGTGGAAAACAGTTACAACAGCCCGGACGAAATCAATGCGGTTTCATGGAAACGCAAAATGGAATTTTTCGATGTGTTTACTTATTATAAAAATTTGATCGACATGCGTAAAAGTAACCGTGTATTCTCTTTGCCGCTTGATATTGATGTCAGAAAAGCAATAGAGTTTCGCAGTGACATATTTTTGCCGGATAATCAAAATGCAATAGGATATACACTGGACAGTGAAAATAAAAAGTTTTTTATCGTAATCAATCCATATCAATACGATATAAATGTAGACCTCAAAGAAGACGGTTGGAGTATATTGCTTTTTGCAGACGATTATTTCCCCGAAAACCCACCGACGCTCAATACTCAGCAAGTAACCGTTTCACGTTTGAGCGGTGCTGTTTTTGTGAAAAACGGAGTCAGTCTCTCAAGTATAGATAAAAAATAAATTTATTTTATGCAACAAGGAGATTATAATGCTGGATATTGTATCTAATGATAAAGTGACATGGATTGATATTGTAAATGTAACACCGGAAGATTTGAATTACCTGAGAAAATCGTACAATTTTCATGATTTGGATTTAGATGACTGCCTTTCAAAAGTGCAGCGACCGAAATTTGAAGCATATGACGATTACCGTTTTGTCGTACTTCATTTTCCGATAGTCTGCGATAAGGGCAAAAACAATCGTTTTTTAATAGAAGAACTCGATTTTTTCTGGGGTGAAAATTTTCTCATCACAATTCATTCCCCAAAAATGAATCGGCTTACTGATTCGTTTGAACAGCTTAAAAACACCGAAAGCAAGTTTAATAAATATTTTTCACAGGGAGTAGATTATCTGCTTTACAAACTTTTGCATAAGTTGGTATTGCAGATATTTCCCATTATGACGCAGATTAGCTACGACATAGACTGGATTGATAACAATTATGACAAGAAACGCCCGGAAAGTGTGATCGAAAAAATTTCGGCATTGCGTCGAAATATAATTTTTTTGCAATCATCTTTAAAACCGCAGCGCAATATTTTTACTGTTTTTGAAAAAATGAAAGATCAGCAGGATAAAAATATGGACATTTACTGGGGAGACATCGGAGATTATCTGGGAAAAATAATCGATATGGCAGAAGATTATCAGGAACTGGTTGAAGGTTTGTACTCTTCGATCGATACGCTGCTTACATATCGAACCAATAAAATTATGAAAATATTGGCAATGATCTCCGTAATTATGCTGCCACTGACATTTCTTTCGAGTTTTTACGGAATGAATGTTCCGCTTCCGTTTCAAGAATCCATAAATGCGGTCTGGGGACTCTCGATTATAATGGGAGTGTCCGCAATTGTAGTCGTTCTGCTTTTCAAGATAAATAAATTTTAATGCCGATTTGCCTGTCGGTACAAAATCCGGCGGCAATATCGTTTTTATGCTATGTTTGAGTAAAATCATTGGGAGATGAAGTTGGAATTTTACATAGTGCCGACACCGCTTGGAAATCCTGAAGATATAACATTGCGGGCAGTCCGTGTGTTGAAAGAAGTTGATTTTGTCGTCTGTGAACATCATAAGGAATACATAAGACTTGCAGCCGAATTGCAGATTCCAATAAAAGAATGGATTGAATGTCAGCGCAAAGACCGCGAAAGCTGTTTGGAGCAATTGAACGATTTTTTATCTGCCGGCAAAACCGGTGCGCTTGTTTCCGACTGCGGTTCTCCGGTATTTGAAGATCCCGGTTTCCCCGTGCTGCGCTATGTTGCCGAAAAGCACGTGAAACTAATTTCGCTTCCCGGCGCAAACTCTCTTATAACATCACTGCAATTGTCTCCTTTCGAGATTCGTTCTTTTTATTTCGCCGGCTTTATCTCTCAAAAGAAAGGGTTGCGCGAACAAGATTTGAAAAAATTATTAAAGCGCAAAGAATGGGTTATTTTACTGGAAACACCGTACAGATTGAAAAATATTCTTGAACTAACGCAAAATTTTGCACCGAAACGGAATATTGTTCTTACATTCAATCTTACGCTGCCTGATGAAGCAGTTTACTGCGGCAATGCCAAAGAAATTTTGAAAGCATTGGCACGTGATAACAAAAGTAAAGGTGAATTTTTACTAATGATAGAAGGCTGCAAATAATGAAAAATACTGTGATTTTCGATCTTGACGGAACGCTGCTCAATACACTCGATAATTTGACCGACAGCATAAACGCAGCTTTGGAATACATGGATTTTCCGAAACGCACAACGGAAGAAGTGCGGTGTTTTGTCGGAAACGGTATGCGTACGCTTGTTAATCGTGCGGTTCCGGCCGGAACTTCCGACAAAAAAATCGAAAGTACATTTACCTATTTTTGTGAATACTATTTTGCACACTGTGATGAAAAAACCGCGCCGTACGACGGAATTATGCAGATGTTGAATAATCTTGTAAAACAAAATTATAAGCTCGCAATAGTTTCAAACAAGCGCATTGAAGCGGTAAAAGAGCTGTGCCGCAAATATTTTGATATGATCACCGTGATGGCGGCAGATCAACCCGGAATGAAACGCAAACCGGCTGCCGACGGAATAGAAAATGTGCTGCGGCAGCTTAACAGCAGTAAATCGGATGCTGTATACGTAGGCGATTCCGAAGTCGACATACTTACGGCAAAAAATGCGCAAATCGACTGCATAAGTGTGACATGGGGATTCCGAACGAAAACGGAATTGCTGAACAGTGCAGCCGTCAATTTGATTTCCCACCCCAATGAACTTTTGGAATTATTAAAAAAAATCTGAGAATACAATTTGTAAAGGAGAAAAGTATGAAGGTTTTGATTGCTGCCATAAACAGAGAAAAATTCCCCGATCCGGTATTTCCGCTTGGAGCTTCTTATATTGCACATGCCGTGGAATCAACCGGCAAATACGAAATGCAAGTATTTGACGCATGCTTTGAAGAAAATCCGCAGGAAGCGTTTAAAGCAAAAATAAAAACTTTTATGCCGGATGTAGTCGGATTTTCAATTCGCAATGTAGACAACAATGCTTTTCCGATTGCGGAAAATTATCTTTCTTATTATCAGTCGATGATGAAAGTGATTCGAGAAAACTGCAATGCCGATGTTATAGTCGGAGGTTCAGCTTATACGATTTTTCCCGAATATTTTCTGAACGAGCTTGGTGCTGATTACGGAATTGCGGGAGAGGGAGAGTATAGTTTTGTTTCATTACTGGAACAGATTGAAATCGGCAGTGTAAAAAAGGGAACAATTATAAAATCGGCAGAAATCAAGGATATTAATTTCAATACATTTCCGTCGCGTAATGGATTTGACGTCGCCGGATATTACCAAAAAGGCGGCTGTATAAATATTCAAACCAAACGAGGCTGTGCGTTTGACTGTTCATATTGTACATATCCGACAATCGAAGGACATAAGTACAGACTGCGAAGTCCTGAAAATATTGTCGATGAAATTCAGCATTGGGCAGAAACCGCTGATATACGCCATTTCTATTTTGTAGACAGCGTTTTCAATCATCCCGAAAAATATTCGATTGATATAATTAATGAAATTGTCCGCAGAAATCTAAAAATTCAATGGACCGGATTTTTTGCACCGATTTTTACAGATGAATTTACCGCCGCATGTAAAACTGCCGGTCTTACATCAATGGATTTAGGAACCGATGCGTTTTGTGACATAACACTGAAAGGGTACCACAAATTTTTTACCGTCGAAGATATTTTCCGCAGCTGTGAATTATGCCGTAAATACGAGATTAAATATAATCACTCAATGATATTCGGCGGGCCGGGTGAAACAATGGAAACACTTGCCGAAACCGTAAAAAATATCGATGCGTCAGACCCAGATTCTATTATAGGATTTGTCGGCGTCAGACTGTATCCGAATACTCCGATTCTCAAAGATGTAGGTATTGACGACGTCGGGATAGAACCGGAATTTTACATTTCACCGGCAGTTAAAAATACAATTATCGATTATCTGCTTGAGGCTTGTGCAGTTCGCAAAAATTGGATTATTCCCGGACTGGAAAAAGGCGTTAATATGAAACTTTTTGAAAGGATGCGCAAAAAAGGAATAAAAGGACAGCTTTGGGAATTAATGAAAAGCTGGTCAAGGTAATTAAAACGGACATATTGCAGTGAAAACGCAAAGACATTTTCAAATAAAAATGAATCGCGTCAGCCGTATATTAAAAAAATCAGCCCGATTTCTTGTATAATTTTGTCGTCTTATTC
>JAFLVQ010000039.1 GCA_022508205.1 Spirochaetales bacterium | reverse complement strand
GAATATTGTCCGCAGAGTATATAATATGAATATATACCACCCCCCCATACACAATTGAATTAATTTTTTTCATTGAGAACCTCCATTTCTATGGAGAAGAGCAACCATTATGCCAAAAGGGGAATCTATAACAAAGAAGATTTATTCAGCCCAGAATACCAGCAGAATGTTTTCGACAAGCATAAAAATCGGGCTCAACAGCAAGCCCACAAGTATGAAAACAAATTTGAAAAGTTTCATCGGCAAATGATGAGTCAATCGGAAAATCCTTATAATCGTCAAAAGTGCCGACAAAAAAACAAGCGAATCTATAAAAATGTTGCAGTGCAAAATCAGCTCTATGGAACTATCGGTAAAATCGTTCACTCCGCCAATCACATAAAAAAACAGAAGCACGGCCTTCAATACCAAAAGTCCCGAAAGAAAATTACTCAAAAAGCGCATTAAAATTCTTGCGAAGTAAAAATATTTACGAAAAATCTTCATCAAACAATATTCCGATTCCTTTCCCCGATTTAAACGCCAGCAACGCATTGTCATTATTGATTACATTGCTTAAACTGTATTCCCACCTGTTCAAACTGTCGCCCGAAAAATGATAATAAAACCCATTCATTACAAGTCCCTCTATCGGTTCTATCGGAAAAAAGGAAAAACGCCGTCCGTTCTTTCCGACTATTTCTGCCGGTTTATTCGGTGTTATGACAAATATGCGGCTGTTTGATGTCATTATTTCAATCTCCGTACCGCACTTGCACACTTGAAACAAATTAATCAAATTGGCAATCGAATGGTCTATATATGTACCTGTAACGGCTGCCAAAATTATTTTACGCGGGTTGTATTCCAGTGCTTTTTTTATGCACAACTGCGAATCGCTGTAATCTTTTTCTCTGGGATATTTAAACACTTCGCAATTACCGCGGACTACGTCCGTGCTCTTCGGTGATATACTGTCCATATCTCCAATCAGAATATCCGGAACGATTCCGACATCCGCCAAAATATCCGCGCCTCCGTCTCCGGCAATTACAAGCTGAACATCGGCGCAAACGGCTTTGATTTTTTCCGCTTTGAAATCTTCCCCGCTGCCGACAATCAAAATTTGTTCAATACTTCTGTTTTCTTTCATTTGGCAATAACCTGTTTTTTAGGAAAACTTACGACGACACCAATTCATCAATCGCGTTTGTTTGTTCTTTGAGGTCTTTTTTTGACCGCTTCAATTTCACGGTCGGGTCTCGACTGCTGCACATGAGTTTCCGTTTCCGATGCAGATACCGACGGCTGCGTTTCATTTTGCCGAACAGTTTGGTTCGCGGCGGGAGTCTGCTTTTGCGCACCGTTTGCATTTTCGGCAGCATTTGTTTCCGTTTGATTTCCCGAATCCGTATCGGTGGCAGCTTCCGGTTTTTTCTCAGGAGGTGCATCACTCCATTTCAGTCGATCCAATGAATCGCGCGCCGCTTGTTTTACATCCGCATCTCTGTCGTAAAGCAAAGTCACAAGCACATCGCGTCCGGCGTACACTCGGAATTTTTCGATGTATTTTATTCCGTTCAGTTTCAAATCTTTGTTCCTTTCATATAAACGCAAACGAGCCAGCGTCAAAGTTTGAAGAGAGGAAAGATCGTTGTCAATGCAGTAATTGATCAACAAATTAACCGTAGGAATTCTCGAATACTTCAAACAATAGGCAAACGTTCTGTAAACATTGTCGGGATTTTCTTTAGACGAAACGTGAATTATAGTTTCGAGAGCCTGATTATTCAGCTCTACCGAGTAAGCCGAATTCAAATACCTTGTCATAAAATCCCACCAACTGTCATCCGCATATTCGTAGAACAGCTTCAAATATTCGGAAAGCAGCTTTGTATTTGAAGGATTTTTCAACATTATCCGGCTCAGTCTCGTCAATGCATTTTTGCCATTTAAAAGCAGAGCGAATTTTTGACCGATCAGAATAAGCGTATCGGTTTTGTAATTCCCGGCAATCAGCATATCTTCAAGCGCGGGAATCAGTTCCCGATATTCTTCCGACGCCGAAATGAAATTAAGTACATTTACCAAGCAGTCATCTTTTGAATCTTTCAAAAATTGCTCAATCAAAGCGACTCTGTTTTGCTCCACTGCATCGAGATTGGCTGAAATTTCAGTTTTTTCCGCATCTGTCATTTGCGCAACGGTTTTTGACGTTACGATGTCATTTATGATTTTCGTTTGTATTTTAGGATACCGCGCCTTTACAAGCTGCGATAATTCGTTTCGGTAAGCGTCGTCTGCATTAATGGTTTTTTGATACAGCGAATAAATAAAATCACTCGTAGTATTGATAAAATCCTGCGATATGTGCGAAATCAGCCATTCGGGGGCATAAAACAGCACACAAACGACTGCCTGTCCCAACGTGCCGCTGCGCCTGTCCTCGGCATTTTTATCCATGACAATGGAAATCGGTTTGGGACTTTCCATAATACCGGATTTCATGTACTCCACGGCAAGCATTCTGTTCGACCTAAACAAGCCGCAAAAGCCGTAAAACTGCGCTACGGGATTATTTACATCTTCCAATAATCTGCGGAATGCTTTTGTATTGTTTGATTCCAACAGCCCGGACAAACGAGAAGAAACAGTGCTGTCCATAGGTTCGGCATAAAAATAAATTGCATCTAACGAACTTAAAAAGCTCACATCAATCGATGTAAAAGACTTGATAATGATATAATTTACAAACAATGCGGAAAAAATAAAAACAATTGCACCGAACATGATAATGTCATTTTTTTTATTACTGCGAAACATTTATTTCCCTTACTAAAAACTAAACTTATTTAATGTAAAAATTTCTAAAACTCCAAAGGCATTATTTATATCAAATTTTCTCGTAACAGAAACTTTTTTTTGCATATTAATCATATTATTAAAAATAATTTCATTTTCCTTTTAATTTTTCTTACTCTTACCGCTCTTAAATAACTTAAAAAAAAATCGATATATGAAAGTATATCTTCCGATATGCCAAAATTAAAATCTAATTCAAAATTATAACAATGCAAAGGAATAATGATATGGAAACACCGCCGTTATTTTCAGTAAATCAGCTCAATAATCACAGTTATACTTTTTTTGATTTTGAAACTACGGGCTTTGACCCATTGGATATAGACAGAATCGTAGAAATCGCAATGATAAAAGTTATCAACGGCGCAATTACCGATCGGTACGAAACGTTCATCAATCCGCAGCGTCCCATTCCCGAAAATGCAAGCAACGTAAATCATATCTACGACTCCGATGTCGAAAACGCTCCGATTTTCGACCGCACGCTGGCTACCGAATTAATACGTTTTATCGGAGATTCCATTTTGGTAGCTCACAACGCTCCGTTCGACATCGGTTTTCTGTCAATGGAAATGGCGCGCTGCGGAATAAATTTTACTTCTTGGAAATTTATCGATTCACTGCAGATTGCTCAGAAACTTTTTCCGTCAATGCCGAACAAACTTATCAGCCTTATAACACGTTATAATATTTCACAAAACGGCAATCTGCACCGCGCAATGATAGATACCGAAGCGTTAGTCGATGTATTTTTCAATCTGTTAAGTGAAAATGCCGTTTCCGGACTTTCGACATCCGAGCTGATAAAACATTTCGGCTGCTGCAGTTCACCCGAAAGCGCAATGGAGCAATTTCCCGAAATGATAAGAACAACACTGCCCGGACGAACTCCTCTCACATGCAGATACACAAAACGTAATGGCGAAGATATTACTTTGAATTTTCAACCGATTTCTCCCGTTTGGCACAAATATGTTTGGTATCTTTACGCCGCAAACAGAACCGATGGCGGTTACTCATTTTTATACTGTAACAACATGAAAGATATTGGGTATCTGCAAAACACATAATAAAGAGGTTTTCATGGAATCGGAAATTGAAAATGATATACAATTGGTAAAAAAGTACATAAAAAATAAAGATCGGCTGCTGCATTGTATTTCAACCGGTGAAAATATGGCTCGCTATTCTTCTTTATTCAGCATTGATTACAACGCTGCATACTTCTGCGGTTTATACCACGACTTGGCAAAAGAACTTCCGCCCGACGAAATGTTGAAGCTGACGGATTCTTTCATCAGCCGCGAAATTTTACCGATTGCATATCTTGATTTCAAGCGTGAAACACCCGCACTGCTGCACGGAGTTGCTTCTGCCGAATTACTGATTCGCGAACTCGGCAACATTCCGAAAGACAGAATTGCGGCAATTTGCACACACACGTTAGGCGGACAAAGATTGTCAAGACTAGCAAAATATATGTTTATGTTTGATTTCTGCGAACCGCGCAGGTCATACAAAGAAGCCCACAAAGTTTTCAATATACTCGTAAAGGAAAAAAACTTCGACAAAGCGTATCTTGTTGTATACAATTATCAGATTACGGAGCTATTAAACAGGAAAAAAAAGATTTGTCTGGAATCAATCGAAGGATACAACGAAGCCATAGCTTACATTTCCGATTAAATTTCACCCGAAAAAACAAGTCGCCGACTTTTCCCCATTTTTATAATTCAACAGCTCAGTTTTCAGATTCATGTTTTTTTCAATGCAGTCGGTAAAAAATATTGACGTAACAAAAAATAAGTAGTATCACCGCCCCGTTTTATTTCAAAGGAAACAGGTGAAAATCCTGTACTAGCCCGTAACTGTAATCAGGAAGAAGAAATAGTGAAGTATTTTGACAATAAAAAATGTCAAAACGCTTCAAACCATTGGCACCGAAGCCGAGAAGGAATTTCCGAACTGCCTGAAAGTCAGGAGACTTTGGTAAAACTATCCGCATAGCGGATAAATTACTATCAAGACTTCGAGAGCAGGTCTTTGGTTGAGGAATTATTTCCTGAATTGCAGTAAGGAACTATTTCCTGAATTTACACGGTTCTTTTATTTCCGCAGCATTTAACCACTGTGTAAAACCTAACTGCCTTTCACGAGTCGAAAGGAATTTTTAATGAAACATTTTAACTTGAAAAAATCTTCACTTACCGCATTTTTAATAATGCTCGCACTGCTTCTGACCGTCTCCTGCGATATGGCACAGGAAGAAGAGACTGTAACAGCAATAACAGACTTTATCGATGTGCCCGAAACGTTAATCGGGACATGGGAAGCTGTAACTTCCACTTATACAGAAAGCTACACAATCACAAACAACACATTTTCCAGTGCCGGAGCTTACGAGGGGAATACTGTCAAAGTTTTCAAAACAAGCGAAACTTCGGGATATATCTACATCAAGTACACAAAAGCGGCAATGCCCGACTGGACGTATTCCAAAAATGCACCCGACGTCGGCAGATGGTATGCAATATCTTACAAAGAGTTAAGAGCCTCTTCCGTAAAATTAGCGGGAGCGTTTAAAGCCAGCGAAGCCGGCGGCAAAACTTCGACGGAGACAATCGAGGAGGCAAAAGCCGAATTTACAGTAGAAAACGGATATTTCAATTTATATTCGGAATTAACCAAGAAACAATAATAATTTCAGTTGCTGCGGAAAATCGAGGCTGTTTTGTAATATGCGAAACGGCCTTTACTTTTTAATCTTATTCCATAATTTTGAGGAAATTACATGAAAAAAACCGCAATAGTAACCACGCTGCTGTTTTCGGCACTTGTATATACATTCGGGCAAATGCAAAATTCTACGTCCGATAACATACTCGGACAAGCTCAAGATTTCGCTTCTAACAATACATCGACGCAGAATCCTGATTCTGACGCTGTGCAGAATCCTGATTCTGACGCTGTGCAGAATCCTGATTCTGACGTTGTGCAGAATCCTAATTCTGACGCTGTGCAGAATCTTGATTCTGTTTCCGATAAAATAAACGATTTTGACGAAGAAGAATTTCTTGATTTGGACTGGGAAAGCGAAGGTTTTACACTCACCGAAGTAACGGAAAAAAGCCAGCAGATCCGCACGGTAACGAAAGAAGAAATCGAAAAATCAAATGCCATAACAATAACCGAAGTTTTACAAAAAACCGCCGGGCTCAATGTAAAAAATTACGGCGGCTACGGCAACACTTCATCGGTTTATATACGCGGGATGTCCGGCGACGCCGTGGCAATTCTGGTAGACGGAGTGCAGATGAACAGCGCACAAAGCGGCGAATTCGACTTATCGCATCTGGCTGTTGCCGATGTAGAAAAAATCGAAATCGTAAAAGGCGGCAGCGACACAAAATACAATATCAGCGGAGCCTGCGGCGGCGTCATAAATATAATCACTCAAAAAAAGCATACTCCCGGCTGGAATGTTTTCGCAAGCATTTCAAATCTATCGTATTATCCCGGGCAGTATTACTACAAACAGAACAAAAACAAAACGCAAACTGCCGCCATGGATTTATTCGATACACAGGAAATTTCCACCGGTTTCTCACTCGGCAATAAAATTGTTTACACAAATGTAAACGCCGTTTTTCATCGCGCGGCAAATCATTTTTTATTCAAAGACGACAATCTCAAAGTTCGCAGAAGAATTAATAACGAAGTGTACGATGCCGGGGCAAATGCTTCCGTTCATTTTTCGCTTCCGTATGATATTCAGCTGCAAATTAGCGATAAATTTTATTATGCAGACAAAAATATTCCCGGTACAATGACAAGCCCGACACCGGGAAATCAAAAAGATCTTTCCAACATTGTTTGGGCAATAGTGAAAATGGACAAAGTCGGAACGCAAAGGATACAAACCGAATTTCTTTCAAACTACAAGTTCGAGCAGATTGATTATGAAGAACCGGGCACCGACAGTCTGCATCAGCTGCACACTATCAATGTAATAAATCGTTGGGATTTTAATGTAACAACTTGGCTTAACCTCAGTACCGACGGAGATTTCACTTTCAATTATTTGGATTCCACAGACTGCGGGCACATTATCAAATGGGATGGAGGTGCTTCGATAACCGCAGAATTTTCTATCGGAAATCATGTGCAGCTTATTCCGAGTACAAAAATCGTTTATTACAAAGAATATCCGATTGTTATTCCGAAAGTCGGAGCGTTGTTTTTCCTGCCTGCCGGGTTCACAATCAAGTCGAATGTTTACAGAACGTTCAAGCAGCCGTCAATCAATCAGCTTTACTGGAAAGAATCGAAAATAGCGAAAGGAAATCCCGATTTGCGGTACGAAGACGGTTGGGGCGGGGATATTATTTTGGAATACGAAAAAGCAGGAATTCTGAAAGCAGACAGTTCGTTTTACGTAAATTACTACATGGATAAAATTCAGTGGAGCACGAATTCGGCCGGTCAATGGACTGCGCAAAACATCGGCAAGGCGTTGTATTTCGGCAGTGACAACAGTCTTATTACCGATTTGCCGACATTTATTCAGTTTGGAATAGATTATCATTTTGTTCTGACGTATCTGCTGTCAAACGGTTTGACATTGCAGGACAATATAAGAATTATGTATACTCCGCTGCATTCGTTAAGTGCTCATGTCGATTTTTCGTGGAAATCGGGTTCTGTAAGCCTAATTGGGAAATATACGAGCGAACGTTATACCTCGAATCTGAATACTTACACACTCGACCCGTATTTCACATTGGATATTTCGTTTGCGCAGAATATCGGAAAATACATCACCGTATTCGCAGCCGTGAAAAATATGCTGAATGCGTACTACTTTGAAACGGTAGATTACCCAATGCCCGGCGGAAGTGTTACTGTCGGCGTAAAAGTGCATGCGGGCGGCGATTTCAAAAGTAAAAAGAATAAAGATAAAAAGGAAAATAAATGACGGAAAAAGAAAAACTTTTCACGGATTTGCGCAAAAAAGAAATACACACGCAACGTTTGTTTTTCCTTTTTTTGATTACTTTGCCGATTATCGGTCTTTTTTGCATCGGCAACGGAGCAGTCGATTTGTCATTGAAAAAAATATTTGGCTGCATTTTCTTTCCTTATAAAACAAATACAACAGAACGGTTGATAATCATGCAGATAAGGCTTCCCCGTCTTATCTGCTGCATGTTATGCGGCGGGGCTTTGGGAATTTCCGGTGCGGCATTGCAGGGACTTTTCCGCAATTCATTATCAGACCCTTACATGACGGGCATTTCGTCCGGCGCGACATTCGGCGCTGCACTTTCCATTTTTCTCGGAACCGGCAATACTATAATCGGACTTGCGGGAACGGCAGCCTGCGCATTTATCGGAGCGATTGGAATTACTCTGATTTTTTTCTGCCTGATTCAAAGTCGAGGAAAAAAAATCGCACCCGGTTTTATCCTGCTTGCCGGCTTATCAATTAATATGTTTTTTTCAGCGCTTGTATCACTTATGATGTTTTTGAATCACGAGAAACTGGACCAAATTGTTTTATGGACAATGGGCAGTTTGTCAAGTTCATGCTGGAACGAAGTGTTGCTTTTGCTGCCGGGAATCACTGTCGGAGTAATTCTGCTTTTACTTTGCGCAAAAGATTTAGATATTATCTGCATTGATGAAGAAATGGCAAAATCGCGCGGCATCAATATTAACAGATGCAGATACATACTATTATCGGCATGTGCACTGACCGTTGCCGTTACTTCCGCATTTTCCGGAATCATAGGTTTTGTCGGGCTAATCGTTCCCAACGCGGTAAGAATTATTACAGGCCCGAAACATGCACGGCTCTTCGTCTTCTCTTTCATATTTGCAGCTGCTTTTTTATCGATATGTGATTTATTTGCACGCACAATAATGCCTCCGTCGGAACTTCCCGTAGGTATTATCACTTCCCTGCTCGGAATCCCCGTGTTTCTTGTGATTTTGTTTCGCAGCAAAAATTAAATGTATTTCGCAATCACCTGTTTTTTGATATAAATCAAAAGTACTTTTGATATAAAGCAAAAACAATCTGCACCGCGAAAGGAGCGAACATGAAAATACTGCATACTGCGGACTTGCACATCGAACAAGAAAACGATGTCGAAATTTTGGAGACGATTATCGGTATTGCCGAAAATAACAACTGCGACCATATTTTAATATCGGGAGATTTATTCGAGAATGGTCACAGTGCCGGAATCTACTCCTCCATAGTTGCCCACACCTTAGCGAATTTCAGCGGGAAAGTGTGGATTATTCCGGGCAACCACGATGAAAATCTGCCGGAAGTACTGCATTTGTCCAACGGAAAAGTTTTTGATGATGTAGAGCTTATTTCGTTGGATGAAGACATTGATCTGCTGGCAATTCCGTACAGTGACGGTTCTTTTACCGACTTGCTTTTGGAAAATAAGATTCCTGATTCCGACAAAGATATTGTAGCTGTAATGCATGGCACTTTGTATCGTGACGATTGTTTCTACAGCGACGGCGATAATGAAGAATATTTTCCAATCAAATACGAACGTCTGCAGGAAATGAAGTTTACTTACACCGCTCTCGGTCACTATCACACCTACTTCCAAGATGTAAGCGAGCAAGGCGGAACAATTGTAAATCCGGGTTCGCCGGTAGTTACACGAAAAAGCGACAGAGGAAGACGTGCCGTTGCTCTGTTTGATACGGAAACTTCAAGTTTGAAAAAAATTCTGCTGGATACACCGTACTACGATAAATTGAAATTATATATTCATTTTATGATGGGTGAAGAAGAAATCATCGAAACGGTAAATAATATGATTCACGAACTGCTGAGCAATCCAGAAACAAAAACCGAACTTCTTACATTGAATTTTTCGATTACAGGCAATTCTTCAATGGAACAAGATGATTTGGAAACGCTGGAACTTCATTTAAAAGATATGCTGGCTGAAAAAGGAATACTTTCGGTAAATATTCAAATGCTTGTAAAAACCATAAATAAAAGATTTTTATCCGATCCTTTGATTGTTTCCATCCTAAATACCGAAACAAATGACAATGAAAGCAACGGCTTTCGCGAATTTGCAGTTTCGGTTTTGTCTGATATATACACGAACGAATTATAGGACAGGCGTATGTTAGAGAAAATTAATATTAAAAGTATGGGACCGATCAGTAATCGGGAATTCATTCTTAAACAAAATAATTTGATTGTCGGCAATAATGAATCAGGCAAGACATCGATTGTCGATGCACTGGAAAAACATCTGCTTAGAGAACGCAAAAAGTCGGATATTAATCTTTTGTCGCGCCTTTCCGGTTTTAATGAAAATCGTTTCGGCGGAAACTGGGAATTTGAAATTATCGGCGACTGCTGTTTGGATCAAATGCACTCCGACACCAATTTTGCCAATATCGTCAATCTGCTTGTAGTGCGGGAAGCCGGCAACAAACTCACCGACCGTGATAATAAAGACGCTACATTTTCTGATTTCTGGAAAAACAGCGTGCGAACACTGCTCGGCGGCATAGATAAAAGTACAGACCGTATCGAAAAATTAAAAAAATATTTGGTTACATCTTCCGGGCCGTGGAAAATTATCGAAACACTGGAGCAGTACCAAAACAGATTAATCGAAGAAAAACGCAGACTGGCAAATTCCGATTTATCAAATGAAGAAATCGAAAACAGTGAAAACCAGCTTAAAGAAAAAAAAGAACGGTTGGAAATTCTCTCTAAAATCGAAAAAGCAAATGAATATGCCGAAACTGAGCAGAAATTTTCAAAACTAATCAAACTTACCGAAAGTATTAAAGAACTGCGCAATTATATTGCCGAGAATGATATAGAACAACTTGAAGCAATAAGAGACGATTGGAAAGAACGCAATAAGAAAAAAAGTGATTATGAAAAGCAGCGTGCAGAACACGAAAAAGCATTGATTGACGAAAAAAACGAAATACAAAAGAATATAAGCAACAGAGAATCGGAACGCAAAATTTTGCAGGACAGCGCAAAGCGTTTGAGTGATAAAAGAAATGAACTTCACAATCGAAGCATTCGGCTGGAAAATGAAATGGAAAATGAGCAGACTAAAACCGAAGAAAAATTAAAAAGCCTGAATATCGAGAAAGAAAAATTGGCTGCAAAATACAATTTTTCCAAAATGTCCGTTATCCCGATAATTCTGTTTTTTATCGGAGTGTTTTCTTTTACGCTTGTAAAAAGCAATCAGCATATTTTACCCGGTTCCATTATGCTTATACTTTTTTCCATAGGCTGGGGCATTAAGGATTTCATTAATTTTAATCACAGAAAAAACGATAAAATGCGCAAAATCGATAAAATCAAAGAGAATATCGAAAAACTCAAAGATGATTTAGACCGCATTGAAGATAAATTGGAAATGTCGGAACAAACAGTAAACGAAAATATTTCTACCGCCGAACGCGAAATTAAAGAATTGCAGGATAAAATCGACGGTATAAACAGAGAAATAGACAAAAAACGTGAAGAACTCGAAGAAATTAATGTTCGTTACAGTACCGAAATGCAGAACTTTTTGGATTTGATTTCCGAAAATCAGGCAAAGCTCGACAATTATTTCCTAAATTTCGGCGATCAGGCAAAGCTTGGAGGAAAGATTTTTGAATATCATTCAAAGGAACAAGATTTGGAAGAAGAAAATGCCGAATTAGAAGAACTTTCTGCCGAATTAAAAGATATTTTTGATATTGATGAAATTTTAATTTCGCGAATAGAGCACAAACTTGCAATGATGAAGAAAAATATCGATAAATCTTATATCGATATGGAATATAATCCGGATGAACGTGAACGGTTAATAAGCGAAATCAATAAATTAAAGGAAGAAAAATATGACAGAAGCAACGAAATTTCCGGAGTAAGAAGCGAAATTGTGGGACGACTTACAAAAGATTTTTCCAATATCTCAAGCCCGGTCAAATGGGGCGATAAATTTTTCAACCGCTATTTTTTGCCGCTGATTGTCGATTTAAAAGTTACGAATGTATACGAACTTGACCGTGCAATCAAAAGAACGGAAGATGCAATACAAACCGTAAAACGCTACAAAAAGTATGCCGAAAAAATGTCCGAAAGAATACGCGAAATCGAAAATAACCAAATAATGCTGGCAAGCAGTATTATTCAAAGCCCAAATTTCAAAGAAAAAATACGCAGTATTTCCGGCTATGATGTAGGTGATATTATCCAAAACAACGATAGGTTTGAAATTACATTTCACAAAGATGAAAACACTTATTATATTGAAAACTTGAGTACAGGTGCTTTAAATCAATTTTATTTTTCACTGCGAGTCGCTCTTGCCCAACGAATATTGACACGTCCCGGAATTTTTATTCTCGATGACGCATTTATTCATTTTGACAGAGAAAAACGTAAACGCAGTTTTGAGTTGCTGAAAAGTTTGACCGATAAAGGATGGCAGTTTGTTTATACCGGAGTTGCCGACGGAGAATTGCCGCACTTATATAAAGAAGTCTTTAATGATGAAGCAAATATTATTTCGCTGTAATACGGAGTTTATACTGGATGAAAAAAATTATTTTGTGTTTATTATTGTTTATCACGGTTTTCGCTTTTGGCGATGAATCTAATTTCTTCATTGATTTGCGCAGTAAAGATTTAGCAACGTTTAATGATGCAGTAACTTTAATGCGCTATGTTTTTGCCGAAACTACGCCGACTACCGATTTCAGAGAAAACATTGTCTGGGCTGCCGAAAAAAAATTGTTTAAAGTTTCGATTCCGATTAATGAAAATACGATAAATCCGGTTATTACACGCGAAGAATTTTGCAGTTGGCTGTGCAAATTGTTTGAAATCGGCGGAAGATTCACTCCGAGAAATAAAAATGCAGCATATAAACGCTGTTTAACCGTCGGAATCGTTTTGCAGGGAAGAGGTGCAAACGATTCTTTTACCGGTTCGGAATTGTTGGATACTTTTTCGTACTTTGATTCTTACGTTCGGCGTTACAATATCAAAAAACGTTATGATAATTTGCCTTTGTTCGACGATACTTACGATGATTTACCGAAATGGCGAAAAAAATTATATATGGAACACGATTCGCAGATAAAAACGGAATTGGAATTTGATACAAATAAGAAAAACGAGAATTCCGACGAAATCGATTTACTTTACGTGGAGTAAGCAGAAATGAAAAAAATTATTACATACATTATAATGTTCTTTTGTTCGCTTTCACTGTTCGCTCAAAATTCGCCTATTGATCCGTTATTTGAACAGAAACAATTTCAAAATGACAAACTGAAACGTTCCCCCGTAATATTTGATTTTGGCGGTTCGCTTCTTTCTCAATCAGAACTTCCGATAAAAAACAGCAGTATCAAGAATTGGAAATCCGAAAATAATATATTTTTATGGGGAAATATTGATTTTCCTTTAAATATTCAACTGCATGCAAGTTTACAGCTGCAACTTTTCGTTGCAGATCAAAATATTGTACCGTCAATTAACATTAACCGCTTTTTTCTTACATGGGAAAATAGCATAATTTCTGTAAAAGCAGGACGGGACATTTACCAAAGTTACTCCGAGCTTGCATTTAACGGAACTTTAGATGCAGTGGAATGCACAATTTATTTGCCTCATGCAAACATTCACAGTTTCACGGGATATTCGGGGGTTACAGGATTTTTTCATCCGGATTATAACGATTTCAATATAACAACTTGGGATAAATCGTACAAAAATCCGAAACTGAAAGATTACACAATAGGAAACTTTTGGCAAAATATTTTTATTAGTCCGATAAATCAACAGCAATCAAAACGCTTTTTTATCCTGACGGAAGCTGATATTTATTATTCTTTTTTTCATATTCAGCCTTATTTTATTACACAATTGGATTTTTCAAAATTTTACAAAAAAGATTATACCAACAACAATCTTGATGACGCTAACAATGATTTGTTGATTAATACGTTTTCTTTCGGAACAAAAAGTAATTTCCGACTGGCAAAATCGTTGTATCTGTTTTTTGATATATCCGGAGTTTTCGGCTATCTGCACGATGTAAAAGGTATGAACACAATTGAAAAATTTAATGAAGATTTATTAAACCCATCGTCGGCAAACAAATATCCGATTACAAGCATGGGAATGAATTCCGAAATTTCTTATAATTTCGGAGCAAATAACAACTTTATTTTTTCCGGCGGATACGCATTGGGACTCGGAAACTGCAATGAAACAACGGCAAAAGATTTTTATGATTTTATTCCGAAAAATCAAAGTAATTCAAGTCAATTTTTCTATTACGGTGATTTTAATGGCGGATACGTTTTAGATCCGATTTTATCGAATATTCAATCTTTTTCGGCAAAACTGAAAGCTAAATTTTTACCTTGGTTTTACGCTTATTTCTATGCATTCCAAACACTGAAAGTTTTTCCGAACTCGCCCATCAGCGATGAAAACGCAACAAACAATGAATTATTTGTCGGATCGGAAATAGACATTGGAGTTTTATTCAATGTTGCAACAAATACTTTCTTGGGGATCGACAGCGGTATTTATTTTCCGGAAGCTGCATATAATAATCATATCCCCTATTTTAAAATAGGCGCGACATTGGATGTAACATTCTGATTCATTCAGATATTTTCAACAACTTTTCTTCCAGTGCAATTTCGGCTTCGCTTTTTCTGAGATACACAGGCTCAGGAGTTGTTATTTTGTTTTGGCGAATCAGAAATGTTACTGCCTCAAGCATTTCTTTCGCACTGAAACCTTGCGGATACTCAACAGTTGGTTTTACACCGCAGTCAATTAATTTATCCTGAATCATAAAATAATCGGAACCGACAAAAATCGGTGGTTTGTTCAGTCCTTTAATCTTTTCGATTATATCTTCCGCAGATAAATCATAATGTGAAAAATCATTACTATGTAAGAAAGTTGTATAGAAACGATGTTTTTTTGCATCAATAATAGGAACAATAATCGATTCATTTTTATTTCGGTATAAATAATTGTAAACATCAAACACCGAAAATCCAAAGCAAGGGATTTTCCCCGCAAAAGCAATTCCCTGCGCCGTTGCTATTCCGACTCTTATCCCCGTAAAAGAACCAGGACCTTCGCAAACACATACACAATTCAAAGCTCTTTTATTTTTTCCGATATGTTTGATTCCTTTGTCAATCAACGGAATCAAACGTTCCAAATGATTCATACTTTTTTCGGTTTGTTCAAAGAAACTAACTTCATCGTCTATTTGAATGGCGATCTTCAATGAAGAAGATGTTGAATCTATAGCAAGAAAATTTAATCTTTCCATAAAACGCTTATTTTCCTTTTTTCAGCTTCAAGCGTAATATTTACTTTGATGCCTTCATCAGGCAGCAAATCGCCACATTTAGAAGCCCATTCAATACAACTGATGCCCTCCGAATAAACATATTCCTCAAAGCCGATTTCATAAAGCTCAAATGGTTCATCCAAACGATATAAATCAAAATGATAAAATTTTACTTTACCTTCATATTCATTCACCAATGTAAAAGTCGGCGATAACAAAGTCTCCGTTATTCCGAATTCTTTTGCCATTCCGCGAATCAATACCGATTTGCCGATTCCGAGTGTTCCTTCAAATAAAAAAATATCCCCCGGTTTGGCTCTTTTTGCCATTGTTCGACCAATAGCTTCTGTTTCTTCTGGTGAAGAAGAAAAGAAAATTTCTTCCATATTTTCCCAACTTACAGTGATTCAGGAATAACGCCGGGCAATTCTCCCTGTTGTTCCATAACTAATATTTTGTTTTTTATCTCATTCTTTACAGAATCGGTAATCAAATTATCACCCAGATCTATCTTATCAATAGAAACATTAGGATCTCCTAATGCGCCTATTTCTAAAGTAAATACCACATCCGCTCGTATTATTCTTGATTTTTCATTCAAGAAAACGACACTTCCTAAATATTTTTTTATGTAATAAATATGATTATCAATTAAAACTAACTTATCAATTTGAACTATCTTCACTTTTTACAACTCTCCGACCTCTCTTTTTTGGAGCCGGTTTATCCTTCTTAATTAATTTATCATAAATAAATTTTACAGCTTCATTTGAAAAAACTCTTTTCCTGTTTACCACAGTAAACAACTTTTGGGAAAGAAAAATATCTTTAAATCTATTCAGAAAATTATGCAACTGATGTTCCTTCAAATCTGGAAACAACCTTAAAATTTCCGCAGTTAAATAAGAACTTTTATTCTCACATGCAATAAAATATCCAGCATCAATTCGCTTAAAATTCTCATCTGCTTCCTGATCCGGAGTCAAACTGCTTGTTTTATTAATCTTTTCCATCTCCGCCAAAGACACATAAACTCCATTTCCGTAAAAACCATTTCCTAAAATACCGGAAGGACGATAAGCAAATCCCTTTGCTTCTGCCTCTTCAATGAAACTTAATTTTGTACCCATTGTAACACCTCTGAAAAACAAAAGACATGATTTAAAATTACACCTTCACAAATAGATTATATTTAATTGTTAAAAATTAAACTAGTCAATCTCATTTAACAATCTATTTTTTAATTCTCTCAATAATTCTTTCATTTCTTCAATATTCGGTAAAAATTCATATTCAACTAAATCGCCAATCATTACGGAATCTTTATTTTCTATAGTCGATACCAATTCACGTAAATGCTCGGTGAGAGAATCAAAAAAAGAATCAAACGAAGCCCCGTTTATTTCAAAGTTATCAAAAATATTTGCGTTCAAATTTTTCGCTGCAAGAAAAATCGGAATCGAACCATCTATAATCGTTGTTAATTTCTGAATAATCTCCATTGCATCTTTATCACATGCTTTCTGAAGCAGCACAGACACTTCCGGCAAAACCGGAATTAAATCGTCGTACAACGGCATTATTTCGGTAATACGCAAAATAATACCCTCATGAGCATCTCCTATAAAACTCAAATCCAACAATTGAAGAACTTTGGAAATCAAAACTTTGAGTTTTTCGCATGAAGCGATAATATTTTGAACCGTATCCAGTGGCAATGGAAAATTTTTATCGGATAAAGTCAAAATCTTCTTCTTTAATTCAGACAACTCACTTGTAAAAAGCAACTTCACAGAAGAAATTTCTTGTTCAAGCGAAAATATTTCGGTAATTTGATTCATTCCGCTTTCAATCCAGTTCAGTGAATCTTCAATATTAGAAAAAAAATCATTCCACTTGTTTTCCAATGTATGTTGTTTCAGTAAATCCAGATACGACAATATTCGCTCAACCGAAAGTTTTGAAACAGTAATAATATCCTTAAACTCAAATTCTATTTTATTTATTGAACTAATTTCTATAGCTTTAAGAGAATCATCATCGGCAAACGAATATTCATTACCATTTATTAAAATTTTTGTAACAAATTGAGGGACTTTCTCCTTTGCAAAAAAATCCGTAATTCCCTTTATTACATCAAATGCCGTTTTTTCATCTTCAAGTTCAATCGGCAAAAGTTTTTCGTTTACATAAACTTCCAATTTATTCCTCCGCTTTACTTATTCAAATTATCAAATTTCTTACGGCTGTCTTCCAATTCCTGTCCGGCTTGTTCCATTTTAAGAAATTGTTCCCTCAATTCTTTTTCTTCTTCAACTAATTTTTCCTCGTACTTATCTATTTCTTTTTGCTTATTTTCTTTCATCTGTTTTAATTTATCATTACGCATATCAAAAAATCCTGTACTTTTTTCCATGTATCCTTTTAGGAGATTATTAATTTCGACTGCGATACCTGTATCCGGAA
The DNA here is from genome assembly GCA_022508205.1 of Spirochaetales bacterium. GTDB lineage: Bacteria > Spirochaetota > GWE2-31-10 > GWE2-31-10 > GWE2-31-10 > RGIG8597. The sequence goes on along the minus strand of JAFLVQ010000039.1, from coordinate 614 downwards.
TAAAATCTTGATTCGTATCTTTTGCAAAAAGTTCTTTCACACCATCAGGATATTTTTCCATCACTTCGATAAATTTATCGATAAACTTATCTTCATCAAATTCCAATAGCCCCTTAAGTTTATTTGATCCGCCAGTTTCATTTGTCGAGATTCCAATCTGGGACAACATCGAAAATTCTGCTCCATATTTAGTCGGATATGAATTCATTATTATCGTTCTTAATTTCAATGCAAGATTCTTCAACTCAGACTCAGATTTCAAGGATCCCTTTTTACTTTCTTTTTCTTCTTCTGATAAAGTATCATTCGTTCCTACAAAAGAAGTTCTTGTATTTATCATATCAATCAGTTGGTTATATTCCGATAAAAATTCCGTAATATCACCAACCATCTTAGAATAGTCATAATCAACATTTAAAGATGCCTCACCATCTGTTTTACCCAAAATTGTTAAAGAAACACCTTTCAATAAATCATCAATTACATTTGATTTACGAGTAACATGCAGTCCGTCTAATTCCAAAACAGCATCATGAGGTTTTTCCAGTTCATTTGCAAAAATAATCTCATCTGTTTCATTACTGCTTTGATTTTCAGTGTAGATTCTAATTTTT
>JAFLVQ010000038.1 GCA_022508205.1 Spirochaetales bacterium | reverse complement strand
ATACAGGTCTGTCCCTTTTTGCAATAAAATTGTTTCCAAACTTTGCAAACTTGTTTTGCAAATTGCCTTTTGCCCTACCGTAAGGTTTCTTGCCCAAGAGGCAAATTTTCCTTAAACTGTCATAATTAATTTTTTTTACGTTGAGACACAGAATTCCATTGTGAAAAATCTACGGAAACACGTGAATTCGGCGGTAATGATGAAATAATCCAGCAGTTTCCGCCGATAGTTGAGCCGGCTCCGATTACCGTATCTCCGCCAAGTATTGTCGCTCCAGCGTAAATCGTTACATTGTCTTCGATTTTCGGATGTCGTTTTTTACCTTTTATAATAGAACCTTGCTCATCGCGAGGAAAACTCAATGCTCCGAGTGTTACGCCTTGGTAGAGCTTTACGTTATTGCCTATTTCGCAAGTTTCACCGATTACAACACCGGTTCCATGATCTATAAAGAAATTTTCGCCGATTGTCGCTCCGGGGTGAATGTCTATCCCCGTTCTCATGTGAGAATATTCGGACATCATTCTCGGAATATAATGGATACCGGCTCGGTACAAAATGTGTGCTACACGGTGGACTGTAACTGCGAATATAGAAGGGTAACTTAAAATGACCTCGCTGTAATCTTGAGCCGCCGGGTCGCCTGCATACGCAGCAATAACATCTTTCACTACCATTTCACGAATATGTTCCAAGTTGTTTATAAGTATCATTGTAAGTTCGGTTACTCTGTCATCGCTTTTATTCATGCATTGGTCACTGCATTGTTCGCATTGTGCATTTTTTAATTGTCTGTCCAATAGTATAGTCTTACGAATTTCGACGCTCAGTTTTTCGTATATTGAGTTGATTTTGCTGTTTATGAAATTTTTAAGATTCAAATCGTTTATTTCTTTTGTTGTGTAATATCCCGGGAAAACAATGTCAAAAATATCCCAAAGAATCGAGATTATTACTTCACTGGAAGGCAGCGGATATTTATTTATATGATCTGTCAATGGATTGCCCGGTTTTGTATCGACCAATCGTTCCAGTACAACATCCATTTCTTTGCGAATACTTTTGTAATCCATATATTCCTCTGAAACATTTAATTAGTACCCGATTTATAACACCAAAAAATATTGTTTTCAATAGATTTTAATAATGCTAATTTACAGCTGCTTGAGAAAGGATATTAAATCAAGTAATATACAGGCAAAGGATTAAAGAATGAAAAATTTTAGATTATTAGTTGTATTTTCAGTCTCGCTGTTAGTTGGATTTTGTTTACTGTATTTTATTAATGAAGAAAGAAATAGCGGTAAAAATTTCAAAACAAAAATCGGCAGTGAGAAGAAAATCGAAACCACAGATATTGTTCCGGTAACATCATCGGAATCTGCTTTGACTTCGTGGGAGCAGAAAACTATCGAATTATATGAAAAAGCAAATCCTGCCGTTGTTTATATAACTTCTTACAAAACGGAATATGTTAGTTATTTCTTTGATATTTATCCGCAGACAAGCGAAGGACAAGGTTCGGGTGTAATAATAGATGCGAAAAACGGTTATATTGTGACAAATTACCATGTTGTCGGTAAGGCCGACAGATTGACGGTAACGCTTAATCAAGATGAGGCTGATTGGGAAGCTGCTATTGTAGGTGTGGACCCAGAAAATGACCTTGCGGTAATAAAAATCAATGATCCGCCTGCAACATTGACTGCGATTAAAATGGGAGTGTCTGAAAATTTGAAAATCGGGCAGTCTGTTTATGCAATCGGGAATCCGTTCGGGTTTGACCATACGTTGACTTCGGGAATAATTTCCGCATTAAACAGAAATATCAAAAGCTCAAACGGTGTGCTAATGGAAGGAACTATTCAGACAGATGCTTCTATTAATCCGGGAAATTCCGGCGGCCCGCTGCTTGATTCATTGGGAAATCTTATCGGCATCAACACAATGATTGCAAGTCCGTCTTCAGGCAGTGTCGGTATCGGTTTTGCGATTCCTGTGGATAAAGTGAAAGAAGTTGTGCCGCAGCTTGTGGAATTTGGGTATGTAAAGCGCGGTTGGATTGATGCTACATTTTTGCCTGTAAACCGCCGTTTGGCACGGGCGCTGAATTTGGGAACCGATGCCGGGCTGATGATTATGCAGGTAGCGCAGAACGGCGAAGCGTATAAAGCCGGATTTCGCGGCGGAAATCAAAAAGCTATGTACGGTAACAGAGTTATCATGATTGGCGGAGAAGTAATTATGGCAATTAACGACGTGAAAATTACAGATTACAATTCCCTTGTAAATGTTTTGAAAAATTCAAAAGTCGGTGAAGTCGTAAAAGTTACTTATATGCATAAGCGAAAAACGTATAATACAGATGTAAAACTTATCGATAAACGGCTTTTTACAGACAGATAATCGGGAGTTTGGATACAATGAACAAGTTTACTTCATACTCATGGATTTCTTCTGATAAAGCACTGAATGAACTGCTTGATACGTGGGAAAAATTCGGTGTGACTTCGATTGCGGTAGATTTTGAAGGTGAGTTTAACCTTCATATTTACGGCGAACATTTGTGCCTTGTGCAAATTTTTGATGAGAAAGAATTTTATCTTATAGATCCGTTTTCTGTTTCCGCCGATTCACTGAAACGTTTATTTGAGAATCCTAAATTGGAAAAGTTGTGGTTTGCCTGTTCATCTGATGCAAATCTTTTGTGGAAAAAATATGCGATTTGGCTTACCAATGTGTATGATTTGGCAGTTGAAAAGGAAATACTCGGTTTGTCCGGGAATTTGGCAACACTTGAGACACTGTTTAATCTGAATAATTCGGAGTCTGTGAATAAGAAGAAGAATCAAAAATCAAATTGGCTGGTGCGTCCTTTACCCGAAGAACAGATTGAATATGCACTTTCAGATGTGGCTTATCTTTTTAAAATTAAAAAAGAACTTAATCGGATGTCTGCCGAACTGCAAAAAACGCAGGATGTTGCTTGTGCAATGAAAAATGCAGTAAATATCAAAATGGAATATGCGTTGGGATACACCAAACTGCCCGGATACAAAAGAATGAGAAAAGAACAAAAAATAAAGGCAAAACATTTGTTTCTTGCCAGAGAAAAACTTGCGCAGGATTTGAACAAGCCGCCTTTTCAGATATTGGATAAACATGTTGTAGCTGATTTGTCATCAAAAGTATTGATAACGGAGGAAATGCTTTGCAAAATGATAAACAATAAAAATGCTTCACTGAAGAGAAAATTAATTCACTTGCTGCTTGAAGCAGAAAAAGCCGCTGTTAAAGAAATCGAGTGCAGAAATGAGAACTGATTTTTTTGTTGTACTATTTTTATTGCTTGGTATTTTTTCTTGTGAGCGAAAAATAAAAGGAGATGCCGATGCGACGGATTTCGATGATCTTGTATATACGGACAGCTTTTCTCCTGCTGGTTTTGAGGCTCCGCTGTCAAGAAAAGTTATTAAGATGCAGGATGTAGATATTGGCTTTCTGATTGATTCGGACAGCGGAAATCCGGTGCGCCGCAGTTTGTATGCGGTTGTTGATAATTTTTTTAAGTCAATCAGCAGCGGCAAAGATATAGAAGATTATTTTTTGCCTTCCGCATATAATTCTTTTTATATTAGATACGGTAAACCGCAGCTGCCGAAACGTTACAGTTTGCGTGTCGGGATTCCTGATAATGAGACTTCCGATATTTTGTGGATTTCTTATAAACTGATAACGCAGGGAAAATCTTATATCGGGAAACTGCAATTGGTTAAAAATGACGGAAATCATATAATCAGCGATTTTGAATACAGTGGGTTAGATGATTTGTTTTTACTAAAGGAAAAAGAGGAGTAACTATGAAAAGATTTTTTTGTATGTTGTTAATTTGTTTTATGTCCGCTGCTTGTTTTGCAGAAAATAATATGAAAGAGGCACTTACGGATTTGGGGGCTTCTTTCAAAGAAGTTTTTAAAGAAGTTGGCAATACGCTTAAAGATTTCTATGATGAGATGAAACCATTGTTTGATGAAACTGTGGAAAATTTTAATGAGGAAGTTATGCCTTTGGTGAATAAAAAAATCAAAGAGCTGGAGAAACGCTGGAAAAAAGCAAAAAAAGAAGATTTGCCGGAAATTCAGAGGCAGCTGCAATCAATGATAGATCGGTTGAATGAAATTTATCGAGAAGAAACCGATGAAGATACTAAAGAAGAAATAGATAAAAGTTTGGAAAAACTTGATAAGATGAATCAAAAGGTTTTGAAAAAGATTTAATCCGAATACTCCCGGTTTTCAGTCGGGAGTTTTTTATTTTATTGTTGATAAAAAAACAGCACAGACAAACATAAAGTTCATCTGTGCTGTTAAATGCTATTTGTACTGGTACAAATAACACCCTATTTGCCTTGGTACAATGTTATTTGTACAATTCTATTAATCTTTGCAAGTGTTCAAAACGAGCTTTTGCAGCGTCTTCATTTGCTTTGAAGAGTTTTTCCGCACGTTCAGGGAATTTACGAGTAAGTGCGGAGTAACGAGTTTCATTGGCAAGGAATGATTGATACGTTCCGTCACCTTCTTTTGAAGTCAAAGTAAATGGATTTTTACCTTCGGCTTTAAGAGCAGGGTTGAAACTGAACAAGTTCCAGTAACCGGATTTTACAGCGGCTTTCATTTCATCTTGGCAGTGATTCATTCCGCCTTTTACTCCGTGAAGTTCACATGGTGCATAACCGATGATTAATGACGGACCGTTGTAAGCTTCTGCTTCGGCAATTGCTTTTACCGCTTGTGCAGGATTTGCACCGAGAGCAATTTGCGCAACGTATACGTACCCGTAACTCATTGCAATTTCAGCGAGTGATTTCTTGCCGATTTCTTTTCCGGCAGCAGCGAATTGACATATTTCACCGATATTGGAAGCTTTGGATGCCTGTCCGCCGGTATTTGAGTACATTTCTGTATCGAATACCATTACGTTTATATTTTCACCGGATGCAAGTACATGATCAAGACCGCCGAATCCAATATCGTAAGCCCAGCCGTCTCCACCCATAATCCAAACGGATTTTTTAGACAGATAAGATTTCTTTTCGAGAATTTCTTTAGAACAGTCACAGCCGCATTTTTCAAGTTCTGCAATAAGAGCTTTGCAAGGTTCTACATTTCCTTTTGTAGAATCTTTGGTTTCGATGAATTTTGCGATTGCATCTTTTAATGATGCGGAAGCTTTGTCCGAGTTGGCAATTTCTTCAAGTTTTTTAATTAAACTGTCACGGATAAATTTTTGTCCCAAGTACATTCCCAAGCCATGTTCGGCGTTATCTTCAAATAATGAATTGGCCCAAGCCGGTCCTTTTTTTGAATCTTTGTTTACAGTATACGGACAAGTTGCCGCAGGACCGCCCCAAATAGAAGAACAGCCTGTAGCATTTGAAATATACATTTGTTCACCGAAAAGCTGAGTAATTAAACGAGCATAAGATGTTTCCGCACAACCGGCACAGCTTCCGGAGAATTCAAGAAGCGGCTGATTATATTGAGAGCCGATAGGAGTAGCATCGGTAAATACAGGTTTAATTTCTTTTTTGCCGACGTTGGCAACCAAGTAATCGAATACCGGCTGTTCGGCAGACTGAGTTTCCTGAGGTACCATTTTAAGAGCACCTTTGCTTGCTGCAGGACATACGGTTACACATTCGCCGCATCCCATACAGTCTAACGGAGACACACTCATTGTGTATTTCATTCCGGTTTCTGTAGCATGTTTGGAATCCGCAAGCTTAATGTTTGCAGGAGCCGCTTTTACTTCGGCATCATTTAAGATAAACGGACGAATTGTGGCGTGAGAACATACAAATGCACAACTGTTACATTGAGCACATGTAGCAGGATCCCATACAGGAACCATAACGGCAGTTCCTCGTTTTTCATAAGCGGAAGCTCCGATTTCAAATTGACCGTCGGCACAATCTTTAAATGCAGAAACCGGCAAACTGTCACCATCCATAAGAGCAATCGGATTCATCAGATTTTCAACCATAGCTACAACTTTCGGATCTCCGGCAAGTTTCGCTTTAGGTGCATCCGCAGCAGGATTTTTCCACGATTCAGGAATTTCTACCTTATGAAGAATTTCCACTCCGGCATCGATAGCGTTGTAGTTCATTTGAACAACATCGTCACCTTTTTTCGCGTATGATTTTTTAGCTGCTTGCTTCATAAAATCTATTGCTTCATCGATAGGCATCACATTTGCAAGTTTGAAAAATGCCGATTGAAGAATAGTATTTGTTCTTTTACCCATACCGATTTCATTAGCTTTATCAATGGCATTGATTGTGTACACCTGAATATTATTGTCGGCAATGTATTTCTTTGATTCGGCAGGCATGTGTTTGTCAAGTTCTTCATCAGTCCACTGGCAGTTAATCATAAAGATACCGTTAGGTTTAACATCCTGAACCATTTTGTATCCTTTGATAATGTAAGATGGACTGTGACAGGCAACAAAGTCCGCTTGATTGATATAATAAGGACTTCTGATTGGTTTATCACCGAATCTGAGGTGAGAAATCGTAATACCGCCTGTTTTTTTGGAATCGTATTGGAAATAAGCCTGAATATATTTATCAGTGTGATCCCCGATGATTTTTGTTGAGTTCTTGTTGGCACCTACGGTTCCGTCTCCGCCGAGTCCCCAGAATTTACATTCTTTTGTTCCGGCGGCAGCCGTAATAGGAGCAGGTTTGACTTCAGGCAGACTCAAGTTTGTTACATCATCGACAATTCCCAATGTAAAGCGAGTTTTAGGCGAAGCTTTTTCGAGCTCTTTGTAAACAGCGAAAATGCTTGAAGGAGGAGTGTCTTTAGAGCCCAAACCGTAACGTCCGGCAGTAAGAATAATGTCATTTAAGCCGGCTTCGCGCAATGTTGTTGCAACATCAAGGTAAAGCGGTTCACCGAGAGCTCCCGGTTCTTTTGTACGGTCGATAACGGCAATTTTTTTAGCTGTTGCGGGAATAAGTTTAATGAAAGCTTCTTTTACCCAAGGTCTGTACAGTCTTACTTTTATAAGACCGACTTTTTCGCCTTTTGCATTTAAGTAATCGATAACTTCTTCTATTACATCGCAAATAGATCCCATTGCAACGATTACGCGGTCTGCATCTTCGGCACCGTAATAATTGAACAAACCGTAGTTTGTTCCGAGCTTTTCGTTGACTTTAGCCATATATTTTTCAACAACGGCAGGAAGTGCGTTATAAACCGTATTACATGCTTCTCTGTGCTGGAAAAAAACATCTCCGTTTTCATGAGAACCACGCATTGCGGGATGTTCGGGATTAAGTGCATGGTCACGGAAAGCCTTTACCGCATCCATATTGCACATTTCTTTCAAATCTTCATAATCCCAAATTCTGATTTTCTGGATTTCATGAGATGTTCTGAAACCATCGAAGAAGTTGATAAAAGGGACTCTTCCTTCAATAGCCGAAAGGTGAGCTACAGCGGCAAGATCCATGACTTCCTGCGTATTTGTTTCTGCCAGCATCGCAAAACCGGTTTGTCGGCAGGCATACACATCGGAATGATCTCCGAAAATATTCAAAGACTGTGTGGCAACGGTTCTTGCCGATACATGGAAAACGCATGGTAAAAGTTCTCCGGCGATTTTATACATATTTGGAATCATCAAAAGAAGACCTTGTGATGCTGTGAACGTAGTTGTTAAAGCTCCGGCAGCAAGAGAACCGTGAACCGTACCGGCAGCACCGGCTTCAGATTCCATTTCAACGACTTTTGTTTCTGTGCCGAAAATATTTTTCAGACCATTTGCAGACCATTGATCCACAAAATCAGCCATCGGCGATGACGGTGTGATAGGGTAGATACCTGCAACTTCGGTAAAAGCGTATGCTACGTGTGCTGCAGCCTGATTTCCGTCCATCGACTGTTTTTTTGAGTTACTCATTGTTTTTACTCCTTATTCTTAAAGAAATTTTTAGTTTTCCTGCAGTTAAGTCGGAAAATACGGGGCGTATCATATAACTTTTTAGAGAAACTCACAAACATAAAATGAATAAATGTGCGAATAATCGGAAAATATGTGATTCGTGTAATTAATTAATTACCTTCTGTATCGGTTTAAAATACTGCTTACGTACGAAAATGTATATCCGGAACGCTGCATTTCGCATAGTATCGTACCAATGTCTTCAAACAGCCATTCGTCTCTTTCCGTTCCATTGAAACCTGTCGAAAATAAAACGGTTTGCGACGGCTTCAAATTTTGCAGCAGCCGCAGAATTAGTTTCTCATTGTTCATATAGTATCTCGAATTTACATTGCGGTCGTTTTTGTCAATCCAATCCATACTGTCAAGTTGGTAACTTACGAATTTATATCCACTGTCCAGCCCGTACTGAACAATCGATGTATTGTAAATGAACGAAGGAGAATGCCAATATGGGGCGAAGTTTTTGCCGGTTACTGCAAAATAATTTTCTTCGGCGCACGAAAGCCCCTGCCGTATGAACGTTTTGTCAATGGTATACGCATCGCCCGAAAAATTTATATTATTGTCAAACAGATTGCAAATTTCGGCATCGAGCAGTGAAATTTCGCGAGTAAGAACGGGTGAATTTCTGATAAAATCGCCATTCAGGAAAAAATTAGCACATACTTTGTAACGGTTGAGCGCTTCCGCTATTTCAAAAATGCCTTCTCCCGAACGCAGACAATCGAACATCAATGCAATTTCATATTTTTCACCGGCTTTAAAATGCAGATCTCCCTTGATTTCCGGCTGATACAATGTGTAGTTGAGTTTTCCTTCCTTTATAACATCGATTTGCTTTCCGTTGGAAGTTTCTTTAAAGCAAACGACATTCTGATAAAAACTTTTCTTTATCTCTCTGGTAAGCAGCCGGGCTTTGAAATTACGAGGTTCCGTTATAATTTTTCCCTGATATGAGGAAAGCTGCTTAATCATGCATGTATTGACATCTATTTCCCAGATATTTCCTTCTGCATCGGTGATAATCGGTGTGCTGTTTTCGGAAATTCCGGCATTCGGCGCACTGCATAAAAACAGCGGCTGCAAGTCACCATTGCGGTTTCTCAGCCATGCAGCGTCTTTTGCAAACAAAAGATGCCCGGTTGTTATCGGCAGAATTTTTCTGACTTCTTTTTGTTTTGTCTGCCATACGATTTCGTCGGTTTCGATATTTAATGCGATTGCACCGTCGGATGTACTTATCAGCAGAGTGCCGTCATGTAGCGTGAAATCATTGATTTGTGGCGGTTCGGAATTCAGTTTTTCGGAAAGCGGAACAAACATGTTGCTTTTTATGATGAATAATGCATTGCCGAATTTCCCGTTTTCCAATATTTTGACAAGAATTGCGCCGCTGCCGTTCCGGTTCATTTCGGCTTTTTTTACACGCATGTTTATTCCAAGTTGCAAATATGCACTGCTTTTCAGCGGTGTGTTCGGATTGAACAGCATTGCCGCTCCGTTGTTTCTTACCAAAAGCATTTGCGAAGATTCATGAAAAAAAAATAACCTGTGAGATTGCTGTTGAAACGGATAGGGCAGCAAAGCTGTTGCTTTTCCTTGCTGAAGATAATTTGAATAAATTGATTTTGCGGCAAATGACGCTGTATCGCATTCCCAGATTGCTTCTTTTTCGGCCCAGATAAACCGATTGTCGTCTGTCCATTCTCCGTTTGCAAGTTTTGCATTTGCGATAAAACGCCATGATTCTTCAAGCTGACGATTTTGTGAATAGTTTGCAATCGAGAAATAGTAAATTTTATTGTTTTTCTGATAGATGAAATGACTTGAATCTGGCGACCATTTTGCGACAGTTTCTCCGGGGCAGCGGTCGGCGGCATTTATTATCAAAGCCGGTTGTGACGAAGCCAAATCGTATAAAAAAATATCTGCGCGTGTAGGCGAAACTGCTTTTTTGTAGAGTAAATATCTCCCGTTTGGAGAAATTGTAATTTTGCATAAATCATAAATGCTGTATTCTTCACCGGATAGAAAATTCGGGATATTCGGCAGTGCTCTTACTGCATTTTCATTTTGCATATAAACGAATATACCGAAACGATTTTGTATAAATACACATTCGCTGTTTCTGTTGTAAATCAAATGTTCCGGTCGGAAACTGATTGCTTGAACTTCCGGTGTTTCATCGTACATTTTTCCGTAAAACAGAGACGTTTCCGGTGTATTGCGAGTCGTAATTCCGTCTTCGGAAGAATGAAACAAAAAAGTATTGCGATCATCCAAAGCAAGGCATTCAAACTGCAGTTTGCAGAATATAAAAATCGGAGTAAACAAAAATATCAAATTAAAAAAGTACTTATTCATTTTCATAACGTTCTTTATCGGAAATCAGTTTGTGATTATTTACTCCCGCACCGAGTTTTGTTATTGACTGTTTTTTTGTAATAAAATTACTTTTTTTCTTTGCGGAAAAAAGGTATTACAAGGATTATTTATTCAGATGAATAAATATCATGGGGGTAAATCATGTCAGAAAAAAAGAAGATTTTAATAACATCTGCACTGCCTTATGTCAATAATATTCCTCATTTGGGAAATATTATCGGAAGCGTGCTGTCGGCAGATGTTTTTGCCAAATATTGCAGAATTGCGGGTTATGAAACAATGTTTGTCTGCGGAACGGATGAATACGGGACGACAACAGTAACGAAAGCAAAGCAGGAGGGACTTTCGCCTCGTGAAATTTGCGACAAATATCATAAAATTCACAAAGAAATCTATGATTGGTTTCATATCGATTTCGATTCTTTCGGGCGGACATCGGACAGCGAGCAGACGCAGATCGTACAGGCTATTTTTCGTCGGCTGTACGAAAACGGTTATATAACGGAAGAACTGCAAACTCAGCCTTATTGCGAAAAATGTCAAATGTTTTTGCCTGATCGATATATTGAAGGAATCTGTCCTCACTGCGGTTATGAGATGGCGCGAGGCGACCAGTGCGAAAACTGCGGAAAACTGCTTGATCCGTCGGATTTGAAAAATCCGCACTGTTCGACATGCGGCAGCACTCCGGTTTTTAAAGAAACAAAACATTTATTTTTGGATTTGGAAAAGTTAAAGCCGCAATTGGAAAATTGGATTGCGAAAGAATCCGTAAATTGGTCGAATAATGCCGTAAAAGTAACTCAGGGCTGGCTGGAGCAGGGACTGAAAAAACGTTGTATCACTCGTGATTTATCTTGGGGAGTTCCTGTTCCGCTTGAAGGATTTGAAAACAAAGTTTTTTACGTCTGGTTTGACGCTCCGATTGGGTACATTTCCATTACTGCGCATAATTGCAGGGAGTGGGAAAAATGGTGGAAAGACTCTGAAAATGTAAAGCTGTATCAATTTATGGGAAAAGACAACATCCCGTTTCATACAGTTTTGTTTCCGGCGTCACTTTTGGGAACAGGTGAGAATTGGACAAAACTTTCCGTTTTAAGTTCGACAGAATATCTTAATTACGAAGATTTGAAATTTTCAAAAAGTCGCGGAACCGGCATTTTCGGTGATCAGGCAAAAGATTCCGGTATCGAATCGGATTTGTATCGCTATTATTTGATGAGAATTCGTCCGGAAAAAAATGACACACAGTTCTTCTGGAATGATTTTATGGAAAAGGCCAACGGTGAGATAATCGCCAATTACGGCAATTTGGTAAATCGTGTTCTTCAGTTTATAAGCAAGTTTTTTGATGCACAAGTGCCCGATGTCAAAAAAGGAGCCGGTTCTGTTTTTGAAGCGACAAACTTTGACGAAAAAATACAAATTATATTGAAAGATTTTGAAACTGTGGAATTAAAAAAAGCACTTATCGATATATTGGACTTGTGCAGCGGCGGAAATAAATTCTTTCAGGATAATGAACCTTGGCGTTTGATCAAAGAGAATAAGGAAAAATGTGCGGCTGTCATCGGCGGATTGTTTGGTTTTGTGCGTGATATATCTATTCTGCTGTATCCGTATATTCCCGCTGCAGTGGAAAAATATTTCAAAAGCATCAATCTGACTTTGGACGAATTGAAAATCCAAAATATCGGCAATTATGAAAAATGCGGCGGACTGCGCGTGAATGCGTTGGAAGTTTTGTTTAAAAAATTGGAGAAAGAACAAGTCGAAGAGCTGAGAGTTCGTTTTTCGGGTAAACAGGAAAAGGATGAAAACAATGCGGCCGGATTTGACAAATTGGCATTGAAAGTCGGAAAAATTATCGAAATAGAGCGTCATCCGAAAGCTGATAAATTATATGTAGAAAAAGTTGATATGGGAAATGGCGAAATTCGCCAGATTGTTTCCGGATTGGTCCCTTATTTCAGTGAAGATGAACTTCGCGGAAAAAATGTGGTTGTGGCGTACAATCTCAAAGCTGCGAAATTGCGCGGTGTAATGAGCGAGGGAATGATTTTGGCAGCGGAAAACAATGCAGGGACCGTAGAAATCGTATCTCCCGATTGTCAGCCGGGTGAATGGGTGGTGACGGAAGGTGCAGTACCTAATAAGGAAGAAATTACCGTAGACGACTTTTTTTCCGTTCCGCTTGAAGTAAAATCATTCCAAGCAGAGTATGACGGTAAAGTTTTGATTGCAGGCGGAAAAACGGTTAAGCTAAAAAAAGTTGCCGATGGAAAAATTTGTTGATTGGCAGATAAAAAAAGCGAGTCGGAATACCGGCTCGCTTTTGTTTAAATTGCAGCTATTATTTATTTACACGGAATTTTTCATTTCCGTTTTTAATGAAATCCACAATTTGATTTGCAGCGGCTATACCTGCGTTGATATTTGCTTCCGCTGTTTGTGCCCCCATTTTTTTAGGAGTTGAGAAGTATCTGCCTGTAAATTTTTCAGTCATTTCGGCATTGTTTGCAGGAATAATATCCGTAACATATTTAAAATCACTTCGTTCGGTCATCAATTTCACTATGTCTGCTTCGTTGATAACTTCTTTTCTGGCAGTATTTACAAGCATTGCTCCGTTAGGCATTTTTGACAGCAATTCGTAATTAATGGAATTTTTTGTTTCATCTGTAGCCGGAATATGCAGAGAAACAATATCGCATGTTTTGTATAATTCTTCTGCCGAAGAAACAGCTTTCACTCCGTCAGCTTTGATTGCGTCAGCCGGACAGAATGCGTCATAAGCATAAATATCCATGCCGAAACCTTTTGCAATGCGGGCAACATTTTTGCCGACATTTCCGTAAGCGTGAATTCCGAGTTTTTTGCCTTCAGTTCGATGCCGGAAGTTCCGTTGTAGAAATTTCTTACCGCATAAATCATCATTCCGAATGCAAGTTCCGCTACTGCATTTGAATTTTGTCCCGGAGTATTCATTACGCATACGTTGTTTTTTGTGGCTGCGTCAAGATCCACATTATCGTAACCGGCACCTGCGCGAACAACAATTTTAAGATTTTTCCCTGCGGCTAAAACTTCTGCATCGATAATATCACTGCGGATAATTACCGCATCAACATCAGCAATAGCTTCTAAAAGTTGTTTTTTATCTGTATATTTTTCAAGAAGCACCAATTCAAATCCCGCAGTATCGATAACTTTTTTAATTCCTTCCACTGCTACTTTTGCGAAAGGCTTTTCAGTAGCTACTAAAATTTTTGCCATAATAATATCCTCCACTATATTCATTGTTTTTCTCTGATTTATTGAAAAAAACGACAGTTTATTATCAAAAAAAAATCTGTTAGTCAATGTTGCAGAAAAAATGGAGTAAAGATAAAAAAAAGTTGATTAACAATTGCAATGTTTATATTTTATGTAAAGTTTGAAGTTAAAGAGGTGAATGTGCTCAACAAAACAATTGCAAAAAAAATAAATCAGCAGATGAACAAAGAGTTTCAATCATCTTATCTTTATTTGAATATAAGCAATTATTACAATTCAATGGGATTTTCCGGATTCAAAGTCTGGTTTGACACGCAGTTTCAGATTGAATTGGAACATGCGAGACTTTTTATTACATATTTATTGCAGCACGGCGAAAAAATTGATTTTGATAATGCGAAAAGCAATAATTGTAAATATTTTTATGATTTTTTGGAACCGATGGAACTTTCACTGCTGAACGAACGCAATAACAGATTGTCTATCAATGAAATTTACAATCTTGCAAAAGATATGAATGATTGCAATACAATTTCGTTCATCGCGGATTTTATCAGCAATCATTTAATGGAAAGAGACGATTTTTTAAGAAAGTTTATCGTAGAAATCGACAGCTGCGGCTTTAAGAAAATGAATTTTAAAATAGAAGAACGCAGTTTCCGCTTTGCCTTTGGAAAGAAGTAACTTGTTTTCGACGGGAAAAACTACAGTTTCATTACAAATTATCAGACTATCGCTATTCTTCAAATAGTACATCCGCAAGCTCTTTCCAATTCTCATTCAGCCATTTTTTCGGACTGCTCAGTTTATGAATTTCGTGCGGCAATATTACACTTTGGTTTATTTTGTGCAGGTAGTAATGCGGTTTGTCGTAATAAGGCTGCTCGGTCAGCGTAATATTCGGTTCGGGATAATAATACAGTGACGCAACTCTTATATTTTCAATGGTAAGATTGCGGCGGAGGGCTTTTTTAAGCGTCCCTATTGTTTGATTGATTAACCTTCCTGTGTGAAATACTGTGTCGATTATCAAAATGTTATCATCGGCATTGATAGTTTTTTCAAGATACGAAATCCCGGTAACGGTGGATTTGAATGAAGCAGGGGAAATAGTTGCATTAATGGCAATGTTATTCGGAACTTTATGCGTACTTTCGGGCTTTCTTAATTGATATTTGTAATATTCATGAATAGGAATTGCCGTATAAATTCCGTTTTTCCATATTGCGATTATAAAATCCGGAATAAAACCGTCATGATATATATTGGCGCCCAGTTTCAGCGAATCTTCAAGCAGTGTTTTCGGAAAGATAAAAAGCGGTGTCTTCGATTGTGCTGTTTCCGTACGCGGGAATTTCTCGTTTTCATGCAGAATATTGAATAGAATTTCCGACTTCTCTTTCAATTTGCTTTCCGTTGGGTCATCGGGAAAGCATAAATCGGAAATTTCGTGCGGAAAGCTTATCCAATGATTTTTTTTATCTGCAGCGCAAATTATCGGCAGAGAAATTCTGCGTTCGCGGATTTTATTATAAACACATGCGACTACGATTGTTTCCGGTGTGTTTGCACGTGCTGCTTTTTTTACAGCATTGATAAGCGCATTTATTGTTTCTCCGGAATCGTAAATATCGTCGATTATAAGCAGCTTGTCTTCTTTGGAGATTCGCTGAATTAAATGCTCCAGTCCTTTTATAATTATTTCATTTTGCGAATTTATGCCGCTGTAACTTGCTGTGGCAACGGTTGTATGAGTAATAAAATGACCTTTTAGGCGAAAAAAAGCGTCGACTCCAAGTCCGACCGGTGTGCCGCCTCGCCAAAGACTTATTGCAAGAGTAGGGATAAATCCTTTATCGTACAGCTTTTTTCCCAGTTTGAAAGAATCGAGCAGCAGCTCTTCGGGCTGAAGGAATTCAATTTTTATCATATTCGGTCAGTCTTTCCTTAGTTATTTTTTCACGGTAGCGTTCATTTGTTTCCATAAATGCTTTTAATATGTTGCAGGCGGCTATTTGATCGACGACTGCTATCTTTCGTTTTTTTCTTACGCCGATGCTGCGCATAGTTTCATGCGCCTCTCTTGTTGTGTATCTTTCGTCATGCCAGTAGCACTGCACTTCGATTTGATTTTTTTTCAATGCCGAAATCAGCTTTTTTGAAAATGCTATAATTTTTTTTGCGGCAGGTCCAATTTCGCCGTTTTGTCCGTAAGGCATTCCGATAACCACTATTTCCGGCGCTTTATCTTTGCAGATTGTCAAGATTTCTTCCATATAATTGTTGTTATTTGCTACGGTAGTAAGCGGAGACACCGCAATCTGCAGTTCATCGGTAGCGGCAATTCCGATTCTTGCGTCTCCGTAATCAATGCATACGATTCTTCCCATTCGCAGGCCTTCCGATACATGTAAGATTTTATCGCATGTAAACTTTTTCATAATAAAATTCAAGTGCTTGCTATTGAACGAAAACCTGAAATTGAATAATGCGTTTTTATTTTCGGTAATAAAAATCTGTTTGTTTGTGTGAGAAAAATTGGATTATTTATAAAAAGAACTTTAAGATTGAAATAAAAATGGAATTAATGTTAATATGGCGTTCAATTCCAAAAAGAAGGAGGTTTGTTTTGGAACAATGTTGTAAAAAAGGAACGTTGCCGGCTAACTTATATCAGGAACTGGACAACTTTATCGACAGTCTTTCAATTAAAAAGGATGATCCGAGAAGAAAAGGATTCTTAATTCAGGTACTTCACAGAGCGCAGCATATCTTTGGTTATCTTCCCGAAGAACTGCAAGTATATATTGCGGAAAAACTCTCAATTCACCATTCGGAAGTATCTGGTGTAATCAGTTTCTACAATTACTTTACTACCCTTCCTAAGGGGAAAAATAAAATCAGTGTATGTTTAGGTACAGCATGCTATGTAAAAGGTGCACAAAAAATCCTTGATGAATTTGAACGTATTTTGAAAATCAAAACAGGTGAAGTGACGCCTGATACAGAATTTTCAATCGATGCTTTGCGCTGCGTAGGTGCATGTGGATTGGCTCCCGTTGTTCAGGTAAATGGAAAAGTTTACGGACGTGTAACTCCGCAGCAGGTTCAGGGCATTATTGATGAATATGCGAAGGGGGAATAAAATTTATGGCAAAAAAAATAGCTTCTTTTGAAGATTTATTATCAATATACAAAGAAAATGAGCATCTTTTGGAAAACCGTCTGAATACTGAAAATAAAAACCAGAAACGTCAGGTAATGGTTTGCGGTGGTACAGGGTGTCATGCTTCCGAAAGTAAAATTTTGCTTGAAAAACTGCAGCAGTTGGTAAAAGAAAAAGGTTTGGAAGATAAAGTAGCCGTTGCGCAGACCGGTTGTTTCGGTTTTTGTGCAAAAGGTCCTATTGTAAAAGTTTTTCCCGATGATGTTTTTTATGTGGAAGTAAAAGTTGACGATGCGCAGGAAATCGTAGAAGAACATTTGATTAAAGGAAATATTATAGATCGACTTTTATTTGAAGAACCGACATTGAAAAAGAAAGTGCAAACTCAGCATGAAATGTCTTTTTACAAGAAACAAATGCGTATTGCACTGCGTAATTGCGGGATTATCGACCCTGAAAATATCATAGAATATATAGCCAACAAAGGGTATCAGGCGTTGGGTAAGGTTTTGACAACGATGACTCCCGAAGAAGTTATAAAAGAAATGACTGATTCCGGACTGCGCGGCCGAGGCGGTGCAGGATTTCCTACAGGACTGAAATGGAGTTTTGCCGCAAAAGAAAAGAATCCCGAAAAATTTATTTTGTGCAACGCCGACGAAGGTGACCCGGGCGCATTTATGGATCGTTCTATAATGGAGGGTGACCCTAACTCGATTATCGAAGCAATGGCAATCGGTGCGTATGCAATCGGTGCAAGCAAAGGTTTCATTTATATTCGAGCCGAATACCCATTGGCTATCGAACGTCTTGAAATTGCCATAAAAGAGGCTAAGGAACTCGGTCTTTTGGGTCAAAATATTTTCGGTACGAATTTTAGTTTTGATTTGGAATTGAAATTCGGAGCCGGAGCTTTTGTCTGCGGTGAAGAAACCGCATTGATTCATTCCATTGAAGGCTGCCGCGGAGAACCGACAACAAAACCGCCTTTCCCTGCTGTAAGCGGTTTGTGGGAACGTCCGAGCGTTGTCAATAATGTAGAAACGTATGCCAACATTCCTTGGATTTTCTTAAACGGAGCGCAGGCATTTGCCGCAATCGGAGAAGGAAAATCAAAAGGCACAAAAGTTTTTGCTCTTTCCGGTCAGATCAACAACGTAGGACTTGTGGAAGTTCCGATGGGAACAACGCTGCGTGAAATTATTTACGAAATCGGCGGCGGAATTACCGGCGGACTCGATTTCAAAGCTGTTCAGACAGGCGGTCCTTCCGGCGGATGTATCACAAAAGAAAATCTCGATACACCTATCACTTACGAATCATTGCTTCAAATCGGCTCCATGATGGGGTCCGGCGGTATGATTGTACTCAGTGAAAAAGACTGTATGGTAAATATTGCGAAATTCTATCTTGAATTTACAGTAGATGAATCGTGCGGTCGATGTACGCCTTGCCGTGTAGGTAACAAGAGATTGCTGGAAATTTTGGAAAAAATCACTAACGGCAATGGTACTGAAGATGATTTGACAGAACTGAAAACGCTTTCCGAAACAATCAGAGATACATCACTTTGCTGTTTAGGTCAAACGTCTACGAATAC